>NZ_CAJXJX010000057.1 GCF_913055775.1 uncultured Demequina sp.
GCGGTGATCGTCACGGCCATGTAGACCGTCGACTGGTCGACGTCCTCGGCGGTGGTGTCCACGCTGCCGAACAGCACGTCCGCACCCACGTTGACGGTCCTGAACGCCTCGTACAGGACCGGCGCGAGCTGCTCGTCGACGGTGAACGACTCGGGGGCGGCGGACTCGTAGGTCGAGTACAGGACCGTGCCGTCGGCGCCATTGGTGATGGTGTAATCCACCGTGACGACATCGCCCTCGACGACGGGGTCGCCGTCGCCTGCGTCGACGACCACGGCCGTCGCGTCGCTCAGTGAGGCCGGGGGCTCCAGCTCGAGGACCGGGTAGCCGTCCTCGTCCTCGCTCCAGGTGATCGCGCTCAGGGCCGCGACGTCAGCCTCGGTGCCGAACCCGGTGCCGTCGGACACGACGGTCATCGAGTCGCCGGAGGCGCTCGCATCCGGCTCAGAGGTCTCGCCGGAACAGCCGGCGAGGACCAGGGCGGCGGCCGCGGCGGTCGCGACGATGGGCAGGTGCTTCTTCACGGGATGGTGCTCCTCAAATAGTCTGCGGGCACGCCGGGGCGCTCGAAGAGGCTCCTGGCGGCACATGGTCAACCTTTGGGACCGGCAAAAGGTTCCCGACTCCGGTCGACCGCTCTGCGACCCTACAGCGCGTCGTCGCGGCCCAGGTCGCCGGCGAGAGGACCGAACAGTCGTGACAGGACGATCGCCGACCGCGTCGAGTCCACCTGTGGCGCCAGCCGCACCTTCTCCAGGGCGACTTCGAGGGCAGGCGGGCTCACCGCGCGGATGCGGACGATCGCATCCGCGCTGCCGGTCACCGTGAACGCCTCGTCGACATCGGGGATGCGGCTGAGGATGCGCGTGAGCTCCTCGGGGGCCACGGTGCCGCGGCAGAAGAGCTCGACGTATGCCTCGGTGGAGCGGCCCTCGATCTGCGGATCCACCATCGCGGCGAAGCCCTGGATCACGCCGTCGGCGACCATCCGGTCGACGCGCCGCTTCACCGCGGACGGCGACAGGCCCACGTCGTCGCCGATCTGCGCGAAGCTCGCGCGGCCGTCCGTGCGGAGGATCGTGAGGATCCGGCGGTCCAGGTCGTCGATGCTCACGGCAGATCCCTCTCAGCGGTCGCATGATTCGTGCGCTCAGGTCAGAGACTACGCAAGGAAGGCCCGTGGGTGTCAAGAAACCCGCACGATATCCCTGAGAGACTGAAGAGGTCCCCGAACCTTCGGGGACGTGTGCTTTCGCAGGACTTGAGCCGATGTGACCTGGAGGTGGGCGAGATGGTGCAGTTCGTGGGCGTTCCGCAGATGCGGCGCTGGGTGTCGACAGTGGGGGCGGAGTCGATCATCGGCTCGCTCATGGAGGCGGTGCGCGAGGATCTCCAGCACTGGCGCCGCTTCGACAAGACCGCCCGCATCGCCTCGCACTCGCCCGTGGGCGTCATCGAGCTCATGCCCACCTCGGACGGCGCGCAGTACGCGTTCAAGTACGTCAACGGCCACCCGTCCAACCCGGCGCGGGGCCTCCAGACGGTCACCGCATTCGGCGTCCTGTCCGACGTCGCGTCCGGCTACCCCCTGCTCGTCTCCGAGATGACGATCCTCACCGCGCTGCGGACCGCCGCGACCTCGGGCGTCGCCGCCCGCGCGCTGGCACGTCCCGACAGCCAGACCCTCGCGCTCATCGGCGCCGGCAGCCAGGCCGAGTTCCAGGCGCTCGGGATGCGCGCCGCGCTCGGCATCGACACCGTGGCGGTGTGGGACACGGACCCCGCCGCGATCGAGAAGGTCGTGCGCAACCTGCACGGCTCGGGCCTGCGGGTGCGTGCCGCGACCAGCGCGGCGGATGCCGTCGCCGGCGCGGACGTCGTCACCACCTGCACCGCGGACAAGACCAACGCGACCGTCCTCACCGCGGACATGATCGAGCCGGGCATGCACCTCAACGCGATCGGCGGCGACTGCCCGGGCAAGACCGAGCTCGACGCCGCGATCCTCGAGCGCGCGGATCTGGTCGCGGTCGAGTTCGAGGAGCAGACGCGCATCGAGGGCGAGATCCAGCAGATGCCGGCGAGCTTCCCCGTCACGGCCTTGTGGGATGTGCTGAACGGCGAGGCCGCGGGGCGGGCTCGCGCGCACGACGTCACGGTCTTCGACTCCGTGGGCTTTGCGATGGAGGACTTCTCCGCGCTCAAGTACGTGCGAGCGGCCGTGACGGGCACGGACTTCGTCGAAGAGATCGATATCGTCGCGGACCCGTCCGACCCCAAGGATCTGTTCTCTCTCGTGGCCGCGGACGCGCGCGTGGGCGCATAGGCGGCGGCCGCTCCGGAAACGTGCGGTGATCCCGCAGCTAGCCGTCGCTCGCGTGCCCGCGAGACTCGCGGCCTCCCATGTCCCACAGCTCGACGAGGTCGCGGTCGAGCATCCGGGAGACCTTCTCGACCTCCGGGCGCAGCTGATCGTGCAGGGTTGCGCGAAGCGACGGCGGCACGTCAGCCCGCGCGTCCGGCCGCATCATTGCACGGACGACTCCGGCGCGGAGCCGCGTGTAGGCGGCCGGGCCAAGCACGCCATGGAGCGCCCGCTTGAGTCGCGGGCCATTCAGCAATCGATTGAGGCGCGCCGAGCGGGCCGTCACCGTGCCGTGGATCTCGGTGAACGCTGGCACGAACTCCGGATCGGCGCCGATGTGCTCGAGCACGCGGCGATACCAGGCGGCGTTGTCCCTGCGGAAGTCCTCGTGCAGGACCACGAGGACCTGACTGCGGCCGAACAGATCGATGAAGCGCTGCAAGTGCGTCGCGTAGCGAGCGCGATCGGTGTAGTGGAGATACGAGGGCGCCCGGACTCGCGACGGGATCCGGTCGCCGCGCCTGCGGTCAGCCTCGGCCGCGATCGCCGCCGCGAAGTCCTCAATGTCCTCGACCGTCTCATTCACGTACTGACCGTGCAGCGCATGCAGCATCGACACGGGCTCGCGCAGCATCGCCACCACCTTCAGGCCCGGGTTGTGCGCGTGCAGGTTCGCGGCAGCCTCCTGAGAGAACAGCGACGACGTCGATCCCTCCCCCAGCAGTTGGCCAGGCTTCGCGTGTGCGAACAACTGCGGCAGATCCGACTCGCCTCGCAGGTGATAGTAGGCGGGACGGCCGTGGAAGGCATCGGACTCCCGGTGGAGGTCGGTCGCGAACAGCGCCGTCTCCTTGGGCACGGAGAACGCGATGCCCGGGTGCTCTCCCAGGAAGCTGGCGAGCGCTGTGGTGCCCGACTTCGGTTCGCCCACGATCGCGAAGTCGAGCCTGCGTGAAGTCATGCGTCCCTCCCCGACCGTGCGCCCGCGGCGTCTGCGGCCCGGAATGCCAAGAGGGCCGCCTCGTGACGAAACGACCCTCGAAGTGGAGCTGAGGGGAATCGAACCCCTGACCTTCTCATTGCGAACGAGACGCGCTACCAACTGCGCCACAGCCCCTTGATGCGTAGGACAGGTTACCACTCGGACGAGCCGCTCCTCCACCACCCGAGAGATCCCCCAGAGCGCCGCCGAGCCTCACCCGCCCATCGCCTAGCATGGGCGGGTGGACCGCTCCGCAACCCCAGTGAACGTGCTCTTCATCGGCGGGTACGGCCGCTCGGGAAGCACCGTGATCGAACTCCTGCTGTCGCAGGTCGAGGGCGTCGCCGTGCTCGGCGAGGTTCGCCACCTCTTCGGTCGGGTGGTGGACGATCGTGAGCACTGCGCGTGCGGGCGGGAGGTCACGGAGTGCCCCCGATGGGGCCTGATCCTCCGGACAGCGTTCCCCGAGGGGCACGATCGCGATCGCATCCTGGCGGCGTTCCGCGAGGTCAACCGGGTCGCCGCGGCGCCGGCCATCACCCGCAGCCGGTGGCGCACCCCGACCATGCGCCGCCACCTGGCGACATATGCCGATGCCTTCGCGCGGATCTACCGGGCCGTGCACGAGCTCACCGGGGCTGTGGTGGTGGTTGACTCCTCCAAGTACCCCATGCATGCGCTCGGACTGATTCACGGCCCGCGCCAGGAGGACATGTCGTGGCGCTCGATGCTGCTCGTCCGCGATCCGCGCGCCGTCGCTTACTCGTGGGAACGCCCCAAGGTGCGCCCCGAAATCACGCACGAGGTTCGCATGATGCCGCGCCACAACGTCGCTCGCAGTGCCGCCGCGTGGGTCGTCTCGAATGCGCTCACCGAGACCGTTCGCACCACGGGCCTCGCTGACTACCGCGTGCAGCGCTACGAGGACTTCGTCGACCGCCCGCTGCTGGAGCTGCGCGCCATGGTTGAATTCGGCGGAGGGGATCCCGGCGCGGTCGACGACGCGGTCTTCGATGTGCACGAGGACGGCGTTCACACGATCGCCGGCAATCCGCTCGATTCGCGCTCGGGGCGCATCACGGTTGCGCCTCGCGACGAGTGGCGAACGGCGATGCCCGAGGCCAAGCAACGCCTGGTGGCCCTGCTCGCTCACCACCAGATGCGCCGCTACGGATACTCCTGACCGCGGGCTCCGCTCACGCGCTCGAAGGCAGCCCGGTAGCGCTCAGCTACTCCATCCCAGCTGAAGCGCTCCATCACGAAGGCACGGATCGCTTGTCGGCCGCCGGCACCGCCATCGATCACGCGCGAAACGGCATCGGCGAACGCCGACGGATCCTCGGCCGCGACGAGAGTGCCGTTGCGGCCCTCGATGACGGCATCCACGATCCCGCCCAGGGCTGCGGCCACCACGGGCGTGCCGCACGAGGAGGCCTCGAGCGCGACCAGGCCGAAGCCCTCGATGTCGCCCTCGACCGGGATCGCGGGCATGGCGAAGACGTCGGCGCTGACGTAGAGCGCGTTCCGAACACCGTCGTCGACCAATCCGAGCAGGTGGACGTGCTCCTCGAGCCCACGCCTCGCGACTTCGCGACGCAGGGGATCGAGCTCAGGTCCCGATCCAGCCACGACATAGCGGATCGAGGGGTGGCGCGCGACAAGCCTCGGCATCACCTCGTCGACAAACCAGCGCACACCCTTGCGGCGCACGAGCCGGCCTGCTGTCCCGACTACCGGCACGCCCGCGAGGTCTCCGTCCCGCAACGAAGCCGCACGCTCGAGCGAGCGACGCGCAGCCTCGCGATCACCCGAAGCGCGGAACGCGTCGCTCACGCCGTTGGCGATCGTGGCGACCTCGACATCGGGCAGTGACGCCCGCACGGCGTCCGCAGACGCCGAACTCACGCCGATCACGAGATCGCAGCGCCCGATGGTCGGCAGTACCATCCGGCGGTACATCCGGTTCGGGTACGTCACTTCGAGCCCGTGGACCGTCAGGACCACGGGCACCGCTGGCGCGACCTTCTTCACGAGCACTGCGATCGGCGCGAGGACGCCGTCCTGCAGGTAGACGACGTCTGGTCTCCGCCGCAAGGCCGCTGCGACAGTGCGCACGGCGAGCCACGGGTAGACCACCGGTAGCCACTTCGCGGACCCACCCCACTTGATGAGCTCCACCTCATGCCCGCTCTGGCGCGCGAACGCATCGTGCAGGCTCTGCGCCATGGCCTGCATGCCGCCGACGCTCGGCGGGTACTTGCGGGTGACGAAGAGAGTCCTCATGTGCGCGAGCCTCGGTGGGCGTCGGGATCGTGCACAGCCATGCGCCTCATCGTACGAGACCTACTGGCGCCCCGACGGCGACGTCCTCGTCCACTGCGAGCCGCGCGGCGCCGGGCTCGCTAGCATGAGGGCAGGTTCCCGTCACTGCAACAAGGAGCAGGCATGTCGTCCACCCCTCCCCGCCAGTTCACCGTCGACGGCATCGCGCTCGACGCCGAGACCCTGGGCCGCAAGGCCGTTGGCATGGCCCGCACGATGATCGGCGTGCTGGCGACGATCGCGGTCGTCATCGGCATCGCCCTGCTGGTGTGGCCCGGCAAGACGCTCGTGGTCGCCGGCGCGCTCACCGGCGTGTTCTTCCTGCTCACCGGAATCGTCCGCGTCGCGGTCGGCGTGTTCTCGCGCGAGGTCGCCACCGGCTTCCGCGTGCTCAACATCATCCTGGGGCTCTTCCTGGTCTTCGGCGGCATCGTCGTGCTCAAGAACCTGACCGCCGCGACCGGCGTGCTCACGGTCTTCGTAGTGATCCTCATCGGGGTCGGGTGGATCATCGACGGCGTCGCGACACTCGCAGAGACCGGGCGCTCGAGCGGCTCCGCCTGGGGCTACGTTCGCGGCACCATCTCGATCCTCGCGGGCATCGCCGTGATCGTGGTGCCCACGTGGACCGCGTTCGCGCTCGTGATGCTCGTGGGCATCTCGCTGGTCCTCATCGGCATCGCCGGGATCATTCAGGCATTCGCGCTGGGCAAGGACCTCGCGAAGGCCCCGCAGACCATCGACGGCTGACGTGCCGCGGTCGCTCCTGGCCGGGCAGCGGTCCCGGCTCTGGGTCCTCGACGTCGACACCGGCGAGCGCCGCCTGGTGCTCGAGGACGACGCCCTGCTGTTCGAGGCTCCCAACTGGACGCCCGACGGTCGCGACCTGGTAGTCAACGGCGACGGACGGCTGTTCCGCATCGCCGCCGACGGCTCCGATCCCACTCTCACCGAGATCGACCTCGCGGGCGTCCCGGAGATCAACAACGACCACGTGCTATCCCCCGACGGCGCCGCGGTCTACGTCTCGTCCGATGACGGCCACATCTACGCGGTGCCGTACGCGGGCCGCTCGAGCCGCCGCGTGACGAACGACAACGGCGACTTCCGCCACTACCTCCACGGCATCTCCCCTGACGGGGAGACACTCGCGTACATCGGCATGGGCAGGACGGCCGATGCGGTGGTCACCAACGTCTTCACCGTCCCCGCCGCGGGAGGCCAGGACAGTCAGCTCACCGACGACGCGCACCCGGACGACGGCTCCGAGTTCTCCCCCGACGGCGCATGGGTGTACTTCAACTCCGAGCGCGGCACCGATGCGCCGGGTCACGCGCAGCTCTTCCGCATGCGCCCCGACGGCACGGGCCTCGAGCAGCTGACGCACGACGAGCGCGTCAACTGGTTCCCGCACGTGAGCCCGGATGGCACGCGGATGGCATACGTCAGCTTCCCGCCGGGCACGCTGGGCCATCCGGAGAACCTCGACGTGATCCTGCGCCTGGCCGCGCCGGACGGGTCGGGAGTCCGCGACCTGGTGCACCTGTTCGGAGGCCAGGGAACCATCAACGTCCCCAGCTGGGCGCCCGACTCGCGCCACCTCGCGTACGTCGACTACCCGCTCGACTGACGCGCCCAGCGCGGCCTCGCCCACCCAGCGCGGCCTCGCCCACCCTGGGCCGGCCTCGCCCACCCAGCCCGCGCATCGGCCCCAGCCAGTCCGCACATCGGCCCTCCCTGCCCAGGGCGACACGAGATCGTCACACGCGCGCAACGCCCCCAACATCCGCGCGTCCTACCGTCAGGGCATAGCGTCGGGTCCGGTGCAGCACCCTGGGCCTGGCAGGGAGGAGGTCGGGCCTGTGTTCCAGTACGTCGATCCGTTCATCGGCACCGCCGAGACCGACCTGCCCGTGCCCACCGGCCTGGCGGCGACCTGGTGGTGGCCCAAGCCCTCTGTCGGCAACACCCACCCCGGCGCGTCGTACCCCCTGGGCATGGTAAGCGCGTGCGCCTACTCGGGCGGCTACCCGACCGGCTACGGGCCCTACGACCTGTCCACCGAGGGAGTCCCTCCGCGCCTGCACGACGGCAACCGCGCCTCCGGCTTCACCCACTTCCAGCAGTCGGGCACCGGCGCGATCCGCAAGTACTACAACTACTTCCGCGTCTCGCCCATGCTCGAGCCGCTCGACGTGCTGGGCCGCGACTGGGAGCTGACGGACGAGGAGGCGGCGCCCGGGTACTACTCGGCGACGCTCGACGGCGGCATCCGCGCGGAGCTCACCGTGGGCCCCAAGAGCGCCGTCCACCGCTACACGTTCCCCGAGCACCACGACGCGCGCGTGGTGGTCGACTTCTCGATGGGCGGGCTCAAGATCCCCTATGGCGGCACCGTGCCGCTGCGCGGCCATCTCGAGTCCGTCTCTCCGGGAGTCGCCCAGGGAGAAATCGTGGTCGAGGGCGCGCCGCTCGCCGTCCACCTCGAGTGCGACGTCGAGGGATGGCGCCAGATGCTCTGGTACGACCGGCGCCTCATGCCCGGCGGCACGCGGCTGGACCTCGACCACATCCGCCCCACCACGCTGCGACCCTTCGGCCTCATGTGGGCGGGCCCGTCGCTTGCGGGCCAGACCGTCGAGCTCCGCGTGGGCTTCTCGCTGCGGGGCGTGGATCAGGCCAAGAAGAACCTGCGCCGCGACTGCGACGACCGCTCCCCCGCGTTCGAGACCCGCCGGGAGCGCACCGCCGAGGAGTGGCGCAGCTCGCTCGACTCGATCCGCATCGAGACCGACGACGACCGCCGCCAGATCTTCGCCACCGCGCTGTACCACTCGCTCGTCAAGCCCAGCTTCGCGGCGGACGAGAGCCCGTTCTGGCCGTCGAAGGGCCCGTGGGTCTTCGATATCTCCACGATGTGGGACATCTACCGGACGCAGTTGCCGCTGCTGACCGCGCTCGCGCCGGAACGGGCGGTCGAACTCGCGAACGCGCTGCTGACCATCTGCGAGGAGGAGGGCAATCTCCCGATCGGCTACCGAATGGCGCGTGGTTCGGACCGATTCGGCCGCCAGGGCAGCGCCCTCGCCCACACGCTTCTCAGCGACATCTGCCAGCTGGGGCTGCCCGGTATCGACTGGGACTGGGCGCTCGTCCATCTCGCCACGGACCTCCGTCGCACGTACGGCGAGGACTACCTCCAGCACGGCCACGCGCACCCGATCAGCCACACGCTCGACATCGCGTTCGGGTACTGGTGCACGCGCCACATCGCGACGCTCGTGGGAGACGACGCGCTGGCTGAAGAGTTCACCCAGCTCGCCACGCGGTGGGTCAACGCCTACAGCCCTGACACCGGGCTGCTCAAGGACTCGACCTACTACGAGGGCACCCGCTACAACTACTCGTTCCGGCTCCAGCACGACATGGCGGGGCGCATCGAGATCGCGGGCGGCGACGAGGCGTTCGTGAAGCTCCTCGACGACTTCTTCGGCTACGGCGCCGAGCCTGTCACGCAGCCCGGCCTGGCCCCGTCGGTGGAGGAGATGGCCGCCGGCTACGCGCTCGGCCGCTTCGAGGGGCTCAACAACGAGCCCGACATGGAGTCCCCGTGGACGTACTACTACGCGGGGCGCCCGGACCGCACGGCCGAGGTGGTCCACGGCATCGTCAACAACCAGTTCGGCACCGGCCGTGGCGGCCTGCCCGGCAACGACGACTCGGGAGGGTTGTCCAGCTGGTACGTGTGGGCCACGCTGGGCCTGTTCCCCGTCGCGGGCCAGAACATCTTCCTGATCCACCCGCCGTCGTTCAGGTACGCGTCGATGCCCATGGCCCGCGGGACGCTCACCATCGACACCTCCGGGTTCGTCGAACCCAAGCCGGGCGGAGCGGTCCAGTACATCCAGGCCGTCAGCTTCAACGGCACCCCCGTGCGGGACTCGTGGATGAGCGGCACCGCACTCCATGACGGCGGCAGGCTGCACATCTCGCTGGGCCCCGAGCCCAGCGACTGGGGAACCCAGCACCGCCCGCCGTCGCACCGACCCGGCGGCCTGAGCGCACCGCTGCCGGACCCGTTCGGCCCGCCGCCCACCGCCGCCGGGCCCGACGCCCCACCGCTGTCACCACCCATCGAGAGTCACCCATCCGAGGAGGCATCATGAACGCACGTCCCGACCGTCGCCTGGTCATCGTCGTCCGGGCGGACCCTGTGATCTGCGGCCATTCGGGCGAGGCCCGCAATCTCGCCGAGGCAGCGCTCGCGCGTGGATTCGACGAGGTGCGGATCCTCACCTGGCCCCTCGACCGGCTCGAGGAGACCGGGCTGCCGCTCAAGCCGCTCGACACCGTGATGCCCTACAGCGCCGGCATCCATGTCGAGCGTCCCGACCCCGTGGGCGGCTACAAGATTCCCGATGGCCGCTACCTCGCGGGCCTCACCGGCCGGCTCATCGAGCTGTTCACCGACGGCGTGCCGACCGTGTGCATGTCGCTGTACCTGTCGCCGCACACGATCGCGGTGGCCGATGCGGTGAGGGCCGCAGAGGCCACCGGGCTTCCCGTCAACGTCACCACGGTGGCGGAGGCTGTGGGCTCGGACGTCACCGACGTGGTGCGCGCCTGCGTCGAGGAGGGGCGCTTCGGCGCCGCCGCGCACGTGCTCACCAGCTACCTGTCGCAGGACGTGTGCGTCGCCGTCTCGGAGTACACCAAGGAGGTGATCGTCGCGGCGGCCGAGGAGATCGACGCCATCAACGGCACCACCTTCGCGGACGAGTGCCGCCTGCGCATCGAGATCTCCTACCCCGCGATCGACACCTCGGCCTACCTGGACATCGAAGCGGCAGACACGGACCGGCTCCTGGCGAAGCGCGGGCTCACGCGCGACGGCTACGTGCTGTTCCTGTCGCGCCTGGGCACCGCGAAGGGCGTCGAGGACCTCATCGACGGCTTCGCGGCGTCGATGGCCGGCCACTCGCAGACCCTCGTCATCGCCGGTCGCGGCCCTGATGCGGCCACGCTGCAGCGCTACGCCGAGTCGTCGACGGCCGCCGATCGGATCGTCTTCCTCGACGACGTGGGCGATGAGGAGAAGCCGCACCTCATGGCCGCATGCTCGGCCTACGCGCTTCCCAGCAAGCCCCGCCCGGAGTTCACGGAGACGTTCGGGATCGCGCTGGTCGAGGAGATGCTCGCCGGCGGCGGGCCGGTCATCACGACCACCACGGGCGGCATTCCCGAAGCCGTGGGCGACACCGCGCTCATCGTCCCGGTCGACGATCCCGCGGCGATCGCGGGCGCGATCGACACGGCGGTGCTGGGCATGAACCGGGCGGCACGCGTGGCCCACCGGGCCCGCGCTCGCGCCTACGCGCTGCAGTTCGACCGTGGGCCCGTGTTCGACCGGCTGTTCGAGAAGGTGGCGCTGGCGGTGGCTGCGCGCTAGCCGGGTTGGCGGTCGGGTCCCGCGCACATCCGGGCGGTGAGTATCGCGCGGGTGCCTCCCGCGGACGTGCGGCCGATGCGTCCGCCGGTTTCCGCACGCCCGGGCCATTTCGACGTACGCAAGCCCGATGCGTCCGTTAATCTTCGCACGCCCGGGCCATCTCCACGGGCGCGTCAGCGATACATCCGTGGACTCGGTCGAGGCGGGCGGCGTGCTGAGCCCGGGGTGGGGCTACGGGGAAGCTGAGGCCGGGCCGGGTGGAGACTAGGCCGATGCCTGGCGGCGCCGGGCGAGGATCGCGTCGAGCGCGGCGGTGGTCGCCTCCGGCTCGCGGTTGGCCGTCGAGTGCTCGGGAGCGTCGTCCGCCCGCAGGTCGCCCCACCGAGCCGCCCGCGCCTTGGAGGCGTCGTAGTCGTCGGTGCTGATGGGCCGGGCCTCGCGCTGGCGCACGGTCGGCTTGAGCGTGTAGGCCGGGGCCGGAACGTCCTGGGGAGTCCAGGGGGTGCTCTCCGACTCGACGGTCTCCTCGGGCAGCGCCGGCGCGGGAACGGTGGCCGGCGCCTGCAGCGGCGCGAGGTCCTCGGCGGTGACGATCCGGATCGCCTGCGTCGCGACGTCCGAGGGCTCGGACTCGTGGCCCGCAGCACGCTCGCGCGACACGACGCGCAGCGCCTGCGTGGCCGTCGCCGCGGCCTCGACCTCGCGAGACACGGCCACCAGCTCGGCATCCGCCTTGCGCTGGGCCGACGCCGCGCGGGTGCTGGACGCGACCACGCCCACGAGGGCGGAGGTCGCGACGGCGCCGAGCACTGCCGATGCCCCGGCGAACGCGACGAGGCTCCACGCGCCCGCGGCGACCACGGTGGCGATCAGCGCGACCGTGCCGCGGCGGCGAGCGCGTGCGGCGCGCTCGGCCTGGATGCGCGCCCGATCCCGACGCAGCGCGTGGCGTTCGCGCTGGGCGTGGACGGCGGCGCGATCAAGCGGGGTGGTGGGGCGCGACATCGACTCGGCCCGATCCGAGGCGCGGGATGCGCGCGCGGCGCCCGTGGACAGCAGCGGGACCTCGCCGGAGTCCGTCGAGGGGCGGAACGCGGCCCGCTCGACCCGCTCGGCCGAGGACTTCACGACGCGCATGTCCGACGAGTAGCGGTCATCGACCCGGACGAGCGCGTACTCTCCGCGCTCGCGCACCCGCTGGGGCAGGACGTAGGCGACCACGAGTCCGACGGCGATGATCGCGAGGAGTCCTACAGGAACCATGTGACGACGGTACGGCCGCGGCACGGGTCAGCCGCGGATGGCGCGCGGCGTGTCAGAGCCCTTCCGACCAATATCGGCCTGTCCGGGGCTCATCTTGAGTAAGTCCGAACACCAGATGGTCGCGCCAGGCGCCGTCGATGAAGAGATACGACGGCCGCAGACCCTCGTCGCGGAAGCCGAGCTTGCGCGCCACCCGCAGGCTCCGCGTGTTCTCCGGCCGCACCGCGATCTCGAGCCGATGCAGCCCTCGCCCGAACGCGAACTCGCTGACGAGGGCCACGGCCCGCGTGGTCAGGCCACGGCCCGCGTGGCTCTGTGCGATCCAGTAGCCCAGGGACCCGCCGCACTCGGCGCCCCAGCGGATGCCGGACACCGTGATCCGCCCCACGAGCGCGCCGTCGTGGACCATGACGAACGGGTAGCCGGACTCGTCCTTCCACTGGCGTCGCTCGCGACGGACGAGCTGCGGGAACGTGACCGGCGGCTCGTCGCGACCCGGCGGCGTCGAGGCCTCCCACGGAGCGAGCCACGCGCGGTGGCGGCGACGCACGTCCAGCCATGCGGTCTCATCCGAGCGCTCGAGGCACCGCAGCGTCAGCGCGCCGTCGGTGAGCTCCACGGGCCGCACGCGATCACCCGCCCCACACCGTGCACGCGACCTCGTCGCCCACGTCGATGACGTGAGGATCGGGACCACTCCAGACCACCGCATCGGCCCTCGCCAGGTCCGCGAGCGACAAGTCCTCGGCCCCCAGGGGCGTGACGGCGAGCGTGCCGCCCTGCCGGTCCACCACCACGGGCATGCCCGTCACGACTCCGGGCGGCGCGATCCAGCGCTTGCGCGCTCGCGCCCTGAAGGGCGCGCGCTCGACGTTCGGGTGGCCGCAGAGCACGCGGACCGCTCGTCTCACGTACGCCTCGAATCCCATGGCGGCCGATGCGGGGGAGCCCGGCAGCGCCACCACCGGCACGTCGCGGTCCCCGGCTGGGATCATGCCCAGGCCGTGGCGGCGGCCGGGGCGCAGCCCGAGGTCGACTGCCTCGAACTCGCCGAGGCGGCCCAGCACCTCGGCCACGGTGTCGTGGGGTCCGTCCGACAGGCCGCCGGTCGTGATGACCATGTCCGCGCGCACCAGCTGATCCTCGAGGGCGCCGCGCAGTTCGAGCGCGTCGTCGGGCACGGCACCCACGCGGTAGGGCTTCGCACCGGCCTCGAGCACCAGGGCGGAGAGCATGTGGGTGGTGGCCTCGGGCACGCCGCCGCCGGGACGCGAGGCCCCGGGCTCGATCAGCTCGTCCCCCACCGCGATCACGACCACGCGGGGCACAGGTCGCACGCGCAGGCGCGCGCGGCCCAGCGCTGCCGCCGCGGCGATCTGGCGCGGGCCGAGCCGCGTGCCCTCCGGCACGAGGACCGATCCGCCGCGCGCGTCGAAGCCGGCGCCTCGGACGCCCTCGCCCGGCTGCACGTCGCGCCGTATCTGCACTCGTGCCACGCCCAGGTCGGTGTCGCGCAGCGCCACCACCGCATCGGCTCCCAGCGGCACCGCCGCTCCTGACGGGATGCGCGCCGCGGCACGCGGCACGTGGCGGCGCGGTGCCCGCTCGTCGAAGCTGACGTCGTGCGAGACCGCGAGCCTGACCGGCGCATCGGCCGTCGCGCCCCGCGTGTCCGTCGACACGACCGCGTAGCCGTCGTGCTGCGCGACGGGTCGGGGCGGGAGGTCGACCGGAGCCACGAGGTCTTCGGCGAGCGTCGCGCCCACGGCGTCGGCCAGCAGCACGTCCAGCACCAGCCCGGGCCTGAGCGCCGCCGCCACGGCGTCGCGGTGGTCGGCGAGCGAGCGTGCGGTCATGCGGCCATTGTTCCGCTCGCGGTGGCGCGCGTCCACGAGCACGGCACGCGGCGGCGTGTCACGTGTCTGACACATGGCCCTGCCACAATGGGGCCATGTCGAGCCGGCACCCTGGGACCCGATCCCCTGCTCCCGAGGACGCCAAGGCACAGTTGCGCACGTCGATTCGCAAGGCGCGGCTGCACCGCTCGGAGCGACGCCGCGAGGAGCTCGCCCTGGAGCTGCGCGACCACGTGCTCGAGCTTCCCGAGATCGCGACGGCCACCTGCGTGTCCGTGTACGCGTCGCGGGCGCACGAGCCCGGCACGCTGCCGCTCATCGAGGCGCTGTTCGAGCGCGGCGTCCAGGTGCTCATTCCGCGCCTGGGCGACGGCCTGCGGCGGGGCTGGACCATGTATCAGGGCGCTGATGACCTGATCGAGAGGGCACCGGGACGGCCTCCCGAGCCCAGTGGCGAGTTCCTGCCGCCCGAGGCGATCGAGCAGGCGCAGATCGTCATCGTGCCCGCGCTCGCGGTGGACAGTCACGGCACGCGGCTGGGTCAGGGCGGCGGCTGGTACGACCGCGCTCTCGAGGGTCTCGACCCGCGTGTGCCGATCGTGGCGCTGACGTACGCCGCGGAGTTCCGCGGGGCCGGCGAGTTGCCACTTCCGCGCGAATCGCACGACGTGGGAGTGCACCGCGTGGTGACCCCGCAGGGCCTCACTGATCTGACCGAGTAGAATACGCCCATGCCCACGTACGCCTACGCCTGCCGTGCCTGCGATCACACCTTCGATACCGTCCAGTCGATCCACGACGACGCTCTCGAGGTCTGCCCCGCATGCGATGGCTCGTTGCGCCGCGTCTTCGGCAACGTCGGGGTCACGTTCAAGGGCTCGGGCTTCTACCGCACGGACTCGCGGGCGGGCGCGAAGGCGTCCTCCGACTCCGGCGCCTGACCCGACGCCGGCCGTCACCGACGTTTCTCAGCCCGCCTCGCCCGGCGACCCGTGCCCGGAGGGACCCACGAGGTGCCAGACGGCGAGGAAGTCGCGCCTGACTCGTGGCGCCACCAGGGCGGAGGCCGCCCCGACGGCCGCCGCTGCACCGAGCCCCGCCGCGAGCGAGAGCACCGTGCCGTCGAGGACGGAAGACGCTACCGCCGCGGCAAGTGACGTGGGCAGCACGAACTGGATGAGGCCCCGTGAGGCGTCGAACAGGAAGACTCGTGCGTTCAGGCCGTGCGCATGGGAAGCGCTGCGCAGCGCGACGGGCCAGTAGAGGATCCACGCGCTGCCGTAGGCGACGGCGACGCCCATAGCTCCCCAGGGAAGCCCCAGCAGCGCGATCACGACCACCGCGGGCAGCGCCACGACGTTGAAGCGCAGCCCGCGTGACATCGCGGCCGGGCCCAGATGGAGCCACTGCGCCGTCAGCCCCAGCGCACGGAACACTCCTCCGATGGCGAGAACCCGCAGCAGCGGCACGGCCTCGGACCAGTCGCGCCCCAGCAGGACGAGCACGACAGGTTCGGCGAGCGCCGCCATCAGTCCGAACAGCGTCGCCGTTCCGTAGGTCGCCAGCTGCTGCGCGCGCCGGAAATAGGCGGCGAGGCGCTCGGCATCGTCGCTCACTCGCGCGAGAACCGGCAACGCAACGCGCTTCATCTGCTCGACAGTGAGGCCGATGGGCATCAGGATCAGCTGCTGCGCGCGGTCGAAAGCTCCGACGTGCGCCGGTGGCGCAGCCATGCTCAGTGCGGGAACGATGGCGTTGCGGCTGCCCTCCCGCAGCATGTTGATCGCGACCGCCCGCAGTCCGATCCCGACGAGCTCACGCTCCACCGGACTAGGACGGTGGATGCCGGACGGCCACCACCGCGAGACGATGGCCAGCAGGAAGAGCTGAGCGCATGGCAGGACCAGAGCCTGGAGCACGAGCGCGACGTACGGGTGGCCGGCGGCCGCGACCGCGATGGCAGTCCCGAACGCCATGGCGGTAGCCGCCACCTCGATCGCAGCGAGAGCGCGAAAACGCATGCCGCGCGCGAGACGGACCCGGAGCATTCCGAGCATGGCTGCCGCGAGCGGAGCGATCGCGAGCCATCGCACCAGTTCGGTGAGGATCTCGTGCCCGGTGAGGTACGCGACCAGCGGTGCCGCGACCACCATCGCCAGAGACACGAGAGCGCCGAGCGCGACGTTGGCGTAGAAGAGCGTGGACTCCGCAGTGCGCGTGATCGTGGGCGCCTGAGCGAGAGCCATGGGGATAC
>NZ_CAJXJX010000058.1 GCF_913055775.1 uncultured Demequina sp.
TGCCGCCGTTCAGGTCCGCGTCGCCCGCGAACGGGATGCGCGCGATGAGGAAGCCGAGGATCAGGTGCAGCACCCCGGAGACGGCATACCCGGCACGGGCACCCCTCTCCCAGGCCTGGCCTGCAGAGGTGGTGGAGCGGGCTGCGCTGGTGTCGGTCATGAACGGTGCAACCCCGGTCGCGCCCGCAATCATTCCCCGGCGCGACGGGCCGCCGCGCATCGGGTAAACTGTTCCAGTTCCTCGGCGAGGGAGGCCCACCGGGCGCTCCGTGATCGACGCGGCAGATGCACGATGCAGCCTGCCTTGCCGTGGCCGCACCATCTGACCGCTAACCGAGGAGAACCTCATGGCTGACAAGCTCAAGCTCGACGCTGAGTCCCGCACCGAGTTCGGCAAGGGCGCCGCCCGCCGCATCCGCGCGAACGACAAGATCCCCGCCGTCATCTACGGCCACGGCGAGGACCCGCTGCACGTCGTGCTCCCGGGCCACGACACGATGATGGCCCTCAAGAACCCGAACGCGCTGCTCACCGTCGTGCTCGACGGCGACAAGCACCTCGCGATCGCGAAGGACATCCAGCGCGACCCGATCCGCCCCGTCATCGTCCACGTGGACCTGCTGACGGTCAAGAAGGGCGAGAAGATCACCGTCGACGTGCCCGTGCACCTCGAGGGCGAGTCCGAGCCCGGCACCATCCACGTGCTCGAGAACGCGTCGCTGCAGTTGCTGGTCGAGGCGACGCACATCCCCGAGTACCTCACGGTGTCGCTGGACGGCATGGGCGAGGGCGACAAGCTCATCGCGTCCGAGGTCACCCTGCCCGAGGGCTCCGAGCTCGCGGTCGACGGCGAGACCCTGGTCGTGCACGTCACCGTGCCGCGTCAGGCCGCCGAGGACGAGGAGACCGAGGCTGCTGAGGGCGAGACCGCCGCGGCCGCGGACGAGGCCGCCGAGGCCGCCGAGGGCGACGACGACTAGTCTGCTTCCATGCGCAGCGCCCGTCACCAGTGGTGGCGGGCGCTTCGTATGGGACGGGACGGCACAGCTGGTCCCGTCGGAGACGGCGGGACGGCAGAGGAGACCATGACTGCGCTGGTGATCGGCCTGGGCAACCCGGGCGACGACTACGCCGCGACGCGCCACAACGTGGGCCAGATGGTGCTGGAGGAGCTCGCGACGCGTGGAGGCGGGGCGCTCTCGATCCACAAGAAGACCCGCACCCGTGCCGCGACGGTGCGGCTCGCCGCGCAGCCGGTAGTGCTGGGCGCGCCGATGTCCTTCATGAATGTCAGCGGCGGTCCCGTCTCGTCGCTCGCGAAGTATCACTCCGTGGACCCCGCCGCAGTCATCGTGATCCACGACGAGCTCGACATCCCGTTCGGCGACGTGCGTCTCAAGCGCGGCGGCGGCTCGGGTGGGCACAACGGTCTCAAGGACGTGACCAAGGCGCTCGGCACCCCCGACTACGTGCGAGTGCGCGTGGGCATCGGGCGTCCGCCGGGGCGCATGGAGCCGGCGGCCTTCGTGCTGAAGCCGTTCGGTTCGACCGAGCGCGCGGAGCTGCCGTTCCTCATCGACACCGCGGCCGATGCGGTCGAGGCTGTTCTCGCGGACGGGCTCGAGTCCGCTCAGCAGCGCTTCCACACGCGCTCCTGAGCGCACGCGCGGGTGCCCGACCACGCATCGGCCGTCCCCTGAGCGGTCCTCGCCCGCGCATCGGCCCTCCCGCGAGCGGTGCCCGGAAGCTCAGCGACCCCGCATCGGTCCGTGTGGCAGAACTGGGAATGGACACAACCCGGGTCACCGTCACTACTATCGAAGTGCCGCCACCGGCCCGACGTACGCGCCTGCGTGACCACCACGACGACCGCATGAGGGAGAACGTGTGACCACCATCGACAACGCCTGGGCAGTCCCCCAGATCGCGGACCGCCGCTTCGGCGCCGCACTGTTCGACCTGGACGGGGTCCTGACCCCCACCGCCGAGGTCCACATGAAGGCGTGGAACCGGATGTTCACCGACTACTTCACGGCGCGCGGGGTCACGCCCGCCTACACCGATGACGACTACTTCGCGTATGTCGACGGCAAGCCACGGTACGACGGCGTCCGCGCCTGCCTGGCCTCGCGAGGCGTCGTGCTGCCCGAGGGCACTCCCGAGGACGCGGCGGGCACGGAGACCGTGTGCGGCATCGGCAACACCAAGAACGATGCGTTCGAGGCGATCCTTCACGACGAGGGCGTCGCCCCCTACCCGGGCTCCGTGGCGCTGCTCGACCACCTCGAGGCTCTCGGCACCGCGATGGCCGTCGTGTCGAGCTCGCGCAACGCCCCAGCCGTGCTGAAGGCTGCTGGGATCGCGCACCGCTTCGAGATCGTGGTGGACGGCAACGTGGTCGCGACCGAGGGCATCCGCGGCAAGCCCGCGCCCGACATGTTCGAGCTGGCCGCGCAGCGGCTGGGTGTGGCCGACGCGGACTCCGTGGTGGTGGAGGACGCCCTGTCGGGCGTCGCCGCGGGTGCGGCCGGTGACTTCGGCCTCGTGGTCGGGGTCGACCGTGGTGCGGGCGCCGATGCGCTCAGGGCCGGGGGCGCGGACATCGTGGTCGAGGACCTCGCGGAGCTGGTGGGCGAATGAAGGCGGCGAAGCGACCGCTCGGCGATACCAGCGCACCGGAGTATCTGGACCGGTTGCGGTTCCCGATCGATCCGTGGCGGCTGATCGAGACCGAGTTCTCCAAGGATGACCTCGGTGTCACGGAGACGCTCTTCGCGGTGGGCAACGGCTACCTGGGCCTGCGCGGCAACGTCGAGGACGGGCACGACGCCCACGCACACGGCACGTTCATCAACGGCTTCCACGAGACGTGGAAGATCCTGCACGCCGAGGAGGCCTACGGCTTCGCACGCACCGGCCAGACCATCGTCAACGTTCCGGACCCGAAGATCATCCGGCTGTACGTCAACGACGAGCCGCTGCTGCTGTCCATCGCTGACCTCGTGAGCTACTCGCGAGTGCTCGACATGCGCGAGGGCGTGCTGGCGCGCGACCTGCTGTGGCGCACGCCGTCCGGCAACCGCGTGCGCGTCCGGTCCAAGCGCATGGTGTCCTTCGCGCAGCGCCACCTCGCGGTCATGACCTTCGAGGTCACGCTGCTGGACGAGGAGGCGCCCATCGCGATCTCCTCGCAGATGCTGAACCGCCAGGCCGGCCTCGACGAGTACCGCGCCAACCCGTCGCCCGACGTGATCGCGGATCCGCGCAAGGCCGAGAAGCTCGAGAAGCGGGTGCTCGAGCCACGTCTGCACCACGCCCAGGACGATCGGATCGTGCTGGGCTACCAGTCGGCGGCTTCGGGCATGACGCTCGCCGCGGCGATGGAGCACTGGGTCGAGTTCGACGACGAGTACGACCGCGTGACCGAGGTCGAGGAGGACTACGCCAAGCACGTGTTCCGCGCGCGTGCCAAGCCCGGGCAGACCTTCACGCTGACCAAGGTCGTCAGCTATCACACGTCTCGCGTGGTGCCGCCTCGAGAGCTCGCCGACCGCTGCAACCGCACGCTCGACCGGGTGCGGTCCGAGGGCATCACGTCGCAGTTCGAGGACCAGCGCCAGTGGCTCGACGACTTCTGGAGCCGATCCGACGTCGAGATCGGCGGCGATGACGGCGTCCAGCAGGCGGTGCGGTGGAACCTGTTCCAGCTCGCCCAGGCCGCTGCCCGCGGCGACGGCCACGGGGTGGCCGCGAAGGGTGTCACGGGCTCCGGCTACGGCGGTCACTACTTCTGGGACTCCGAGGTCTACGCGCTGCCGTTCTTCACCTACACGTCGCCGGTGATCGCGCGGAACGCGCTGAGGTATCGCTACCGGATGCTCGGGGCCGCCGAGCGGCGAGCCAGCGAGCTCGCCCAGAACGGCGCGCTGTTCCCGTGGCGCACGATCAACGGCGAAGAGGCCTCGGCCTACTACGCCGCCGGAACCGCGCAGTATCACATCGATGCCGACATCGCGTATGCGATCGACAAGTACGTGCGGGCGACGGGGGACGATGACTTCCTGGCCCGCGAGGGGATCGACATCCTCGTGCAGACGGCGCGCATGTGGGCGGATCTGGGCTTCTGGCGCACCATCCCGGGCGATGGGGACTCGTTCCGCATCCACGGCGTGACCGGGCCGGACGAGTACACCACCGTCGTGAACGACAACCTCTACACGAACGTCATGGCGCGCTTCAATCTGCGGTGCGCCGCGGGAGCCGTGCGCAAGCTCAAGGACAGGTGGCCGGATCAGTACGCGCGGCTCACGTCCCGGCTCGGCGTCAGCGATGAGGAGACCGCCGAGTGGGATCGCGCTGCGGACGGCATGGCGATCCTGTGGGACGACCAGCTGGGCATCCACCCCCAGGACGCGCTGTTCAACGAGCGCGAGGTCTGGGACCTGGCGAACACGCCTGCCGAGAAGCGTCCACTGCTGCTGCACTTCCACCCGCTGGTGATCTACCGCTTCCAGGTCCTCAAGCAGGCCGACGTGGTGCTCGCGCTCTTCCTCCAGGGCGATCAGTTCACCAAGGAGCAGAAGAAGGCCGACTTCGACTACTACGACCCCATCACCACCGGCGACTCGACGCTGTCGGGAGTCGTGCAGTCGATCATCGCGGCCGAGGTGGGCTATCACGAGCTGGCGCAGCGGTACTTCTGGGACAGCCTGTACGTCGACCTGGGCGACCTGCACGGCAACACTGCTGATGGCGTGCACGTCGCCTCGACGGGAGGTGTGTGGTCGGCGCTCGCCTACGGCTTCGGCGGGTTCCGCGATCAGGGCGACGTGCCGACGTTCGACCCCCGCCTTCCGGTGGGCTGGGATCACCTGACCTTCCGGTTGGCGCAGCGAGGGACGCGCGTGCGCGTGACGATCCGTCAGGCCGACATCACCTTCACGATCGAGGAGGGGCCTGGGCTGACGGTCGAGGTGCGCGGCGAGCGCTTCAGCCTCACGCAGCTGCAGCCACTCGTCGTGCCGCTTGAGGACCATGGCCCGCGCATCGCGGGCGCCCCGGACGCGACGGCGTACCACGGCACGGTCCGCGCGGACGGCACGGTGATTCGCCCGTCGCTGCCCGCGAGCGTCCACGACGAGACCACGGTCACCCACGAGATCAAGCTCGACGAGGTGGTTCACCACTACTCCGAGGACGAGGAGTAGGCGCCGCCGGAGCGCCACCCTCAGAGCAGCATCAGGTGGTCGTCCGGTGGTGGTGTGTCGAGCCAGCCGGCGGTGTGGGTCGCCACGCGCGGCCGGACGCTCGGCTTCCCCGTGGCGGGCAGCGGGCCCGGTGAGTCAGGCCTCATCGCCGACCTCGGTTCGGCGCCGGGCACACCTGTCCCAGGGGACTCAGGGTTGCTCGCCGGCTCCCCGTCGGGCCTGGCTGCGGCCGGCGTTGGCGCATCGAGAGGTGCCGCGGCCCCATCGAGCTCGCGCCTCTCTCTCGCCGTGACCCCGAACCGGGCGCGACCGCCCAGCCGCCAGGGTCGCTTCGGATCCACCGTCCCGGGTGGTCTGAAGTACACGTCCGTCAGAGTCGCGTCGATCTCCCAGCCGCCGTGATGGATCGTCTGGTGACACGCGACGCAGAGCATCAGGCCGTTGTCCAGGTCCGAGCGGCCTCCGTCCTTCCACCACTCGATGTGATGAGCCTCGCAGTAGGACGGGGGAGCGCCGCACATCGCGCAGCCGCCGTCGCGCTCCAGGAACGCCACGCGCTGAGCCGAGGTGAACAGCCGCTCCTCGCGGCCCACGTCAAGAGGCTCGGAGTCGCCACCGAGGATCACCGGCAGGTAGCCGGCATCCACACCCATGCGCCGCAGCTGACCAGCGGGGATTGTCCCGCCGCCATCGATCTCGGCGACGCCCACCCCAGTCCGGAGCGCTTCGAGGTCCACGCGCACCTCGACCCGGGTGGTGGCGTGGCTCAGGGGAGCCTTGTCGCACCCGAGCATGTGCTTCGCCCACGCCACCAGCGCATCGGCACGGATCTGCCCGGCCGAGCGCTTGTCCTCCGCGATCTGATCGTCGCGGCGCGCGCGGAACGCGTCCTTCACCGCCCCCTCGAGCGCCGCCCGCACCGGTGCCGCCGCAACCGGGTCCAGGAGGCCGTTGATCTGGACCGCGCCGTCCTTGCGCTCCGTGATGATCACGTGGCGTGAGGCGTGGATCTCCTGCTGCTGCCTCTCGGCGACGGACGCCTGCAGCGTGTGCTGGAAGCGGCGCACGATGGGGGCGAGCTGCTCGACCGAGAGCCCCTGCGCCTTCTCCACAAGGCGCTTCTCGGCAACCCGGATCTGCTCGACGCTGGCGTCGGTCCGAGCCGAGTCCAGCATCGAGGTGATGAGCGCGGCAGCCGCCGAGGAGAGCATCCCAGAGGCGAGCGCGGAAGCCACCAGCGGGTACACAGGCGTCTCTGGCTCGGGGAGCGGCAGGCCAGCGGCGGCCGCGTCCTCGGTATCCTGGCGGAGCTTCTCCGCCTCACCGAGCGTGGTGCCCGTCTTGATCAGGTCCTTCGCGTCCCGCCGTGAGCCGCCCGTGATGCCGGCGATGAACCTCTCCGGCGTGGTGTGCCCGTTCTTGCGGGCGAGACCCTTGCGCCCGAACTCCGGCGCCGACCGGCGGCCCACCTCCGCGGCGGCCGTCGCGACCATGATGTCCCATTCCTTGCGAGCGGCGACGGTCGCGTGCTGGAGCTCGAGCAGGGCGCCCTCCGAGAGGTCCCGGACACTCGCCGCCGAGATCAGCGCGCGCGCCGCCTCTCGCGCGGCGCGGTCAGCGTCGAGCGCGCGTGCGAGCTCTGCCGGCACATCGCTGAAGCCGGCGGCGGTCTCGGTGGTCGAGGTCATGGCTCCAGTCAAACACTGACCTCTGACATGGGAAGATGCCTGGTACGAAACTGTGGAGAGGGCAAAGGCGACAAGTCCTGTGGACGGCCATCGCATCGGCCCGATGCCATTCGTGGCGGTGCGAAATCGCTCGCCTCAGCCCTTGGGCGAGCGAAATGGATCCATTTCTCTCGGGAAGGGGAGGTGGAAGGAGGGCGACCGGAAGGCGCTCAGCGATGCATCACACGCGCGAGGAACTCGCGCGTGGCCTCCTCGCGCGGCGACCCGAAGATCTCCTCCGGCGTGCCCTGCTCAAGAATCCGCCCCTGGTGCATGAACACCACGCGATCGGCGACGTCTCGTGCGAAGGACATCTCGTGCGTCGCCATGAGGATGGTCGACCCCGAGTCCCCCAGAGACCGCACCAGGTCCAGCACCTCGCCCACGAGCATGGGGTCCAGCGCGGACGTGATCTCGTCCAGCAGGAGCAGCTCCGGATCCGTGAGGATCGCCCGGACGATCGCGACGCGCTGCTGCTGGCCGCCTGAGAGCCGGTCGGGGTAGTCGTCGACCTTCTCCCCGAGCCCGATCCTCTCGAGCATCTCCTCGCCGCGTGCCCGCGCATCGGCCGCAGGCATGCCGTGGACCCGCCGCGCCGCGAGCGTGACGTTGTCGATGACCTTCATGTGCGGGAACAGGTTGAAGTGCTGGAAGACCACGCCGATGCGCGCGCGGGTCGCGTCCACGTCCACGCGCGGGTCCGTGATGTCGTCGCCGCCGAGGACGATGCGCCCGTCGTCGATCTGCTCGATCAGGTTGATGGTGCGCATCAGCGTCGACTTGCCGGAGCCCGAGGCCCCGATCACCACGACCACCTCGTGGCTCGCGATCTCGAGATCCACGCCGCGCAGCACCAGGTTGTCGCCGAAGGACTTGCGCACGCCCTCGAGCGCGAGCACGGTGGAGCGCTCGGGGGAAGCAGAGGAGGCGGGTGAGGCAGGGGACGAAGAGGAGGAGTCTGACATCACACCGTCCCGCCCATCTGCTCGCGCTGCGCCATCCGCTTGGAAACATAGTCAGTCAGCCGAATGAACGGCAGGCTCAGCGCGATGAACAGCAGCGCCGCCACGACATACGGCGTGAAGTTGTACGTCGCGGCCACATCGATCTGCGCCGCCCGGATCGCGTCCACCGCGCCCAGGATTGAGATCAGCCCCACGTCCTTCTGCATCGACACGAAGTCGTTCATCAGCGGCGGGACCACCTTGCGCAGCCCCTGCGGGATCACCACGAGTCGCAGCGTCTCGCCGTGCGACAGCCCCAGCGACCGCGCGGCCACGCGCTGCGACGGGTGCACGGCCTCCATGCCGGCGCGCAGCACCTCGGCCACGTACGCGGAGTAGCACAGCGTGATCGCGATGGTGCCCCACACGGCCGCGGGCAGGCGGGGGAAGATGTCCAGCGCGGGGATGCCGAAGCCCACCAGATACAGCACGATCAGCACCGGCATCCCGCGGAACATGTCCGTGTAGATGGTCGCGATCGCGCGCAGCGGGAACCACACTGGCCCGCGCAGCGAGCGCATCACCGCGAGCAGCGTGCCCAGCACCGCCACGCCGATCACCGCGAAGAACAGCGCGCGGATGTTCAGCCACAGACCCTCGAGCACGTCGGGGAACGAGTCCCGCCCGATCTCGAGGTTGAAGAACGACTCCTTGACCGCGTCCCACCCCGGGGAGTTCACCAGCGCGACCCACACCACCGCGGTGAAGACCAGCGTCGAGACCGCCGCGATCAGCACAGAGCGGGCCGATGCGCGCTTGCGGTAGCGACGACGGTCGAGTTCGAGGTCGCTCGGCTCCCAGTCGTGGTGGCCGGAGGCGCCGGGCATGCCCGGGGCACCGTGGGTAGCCCCGGGCGCTCCGTCAGTCATCGGTTCAGTATGGCGCAGGAGGCGCTAGCCGGGCGGGTACGGAGCAGCCGTCAGTCGAGCACGGGCACGTCGACCGAGGCCGACAGCCACTCCGACTCGATCGCGGCGAGCGTGCCGTCCTGGCGCAGCGCGTTGACGGCCTCCGTCACCGCGTCCGTGTTGGGCGAGTCCTTGGGCAGCACCAGGCCGAAGTCGTCGCCGCCCTCGGAGGTGTCGAACTGGCCCAGGATCAGGCCGCCCTCGAGCTCGACGCCTGCGAGGTAGAACGCGGACGGCAGGTCGATCACGAACGCGTCGATCTGGCCGGAGTTGAGCGCGAGCACGGTGTCCTCGGCCGAGTTGAACACCGCGAGGTTGTCCTCGCCCAGCTGGTCCGCGGCGACGGTGTACGAGGTGGTGCCGGAGGGCACGCCCACCATGTACTCGGACAGTTCCGCGATCGCGGTCGCGCCCTCGGCGGCCGAGCCCTCGACCGTCACGACCGCCTGCGTGGTCGTGTAGTACGGCGACGAGAAGTCGACCGCATTGCGGCGCTCATCGGTGATCGAGAACTGCTGCAGGTTGAAGTCCCAGTCCTTCGGGCCGGGCGCGATCGCTGACTCGAAGGACGTGCGCACCCACACGACGTCCTCGGCGGCGAAGCCCAGCTCCTCGGCGACGGCGTAGGCAATCGCGGCCTCGAAGCCCTCTCCCGACTCGGGGGCGTCGTCGATGACCCACGGGTAGTAGGCGGGCTCGCCGGTCGCGATGGTCAGCACGCCCTCGGTGAAGGTCTCGAGCGCGGGCGAGTCGCCGGCGGCCGGCGTGGTCGCGTCGGCGGTCGGGGCGTCGTCAGCGTCACCCGAGGACGAGCAGCCGGCGAGCGTCAGAGCGCCCACCGCGACGGCGGCGAGAACAGGGCGGCGGAAGGAAGCGGTGTTCATGGTGTCTCCAGTGATGTCGTGGAGCGGGGTCGCCATTGATCGCTCGGGTGCTGATCGCTCGCACGCTGATATCTCAGGTGCTGACGAGTCATCCTACTGGGACGGCTCGGCCAGCCTCCAATCGGCGAAGTCGAAGCCGGGCGTCACCATGCAGCTCACCAGGCACTCCTCGTCCGCGGCGAGAGCGGCCGACTGCCACACCCCGGCCGGCACCAGGCACTGCGCGACCTCACCCTCGCTCAGGTGAGGTCCCAGCCGCACGACGCGCGCATCGGCCTCCACGGGTCCCTCACCCGACCCTCCCAGCCGCAGCTCGAGCGCGCCCGGGCCGTGCCACAGCCACAGCTCGTCGGAAGTGACGACGTGCCACGCGCTCGCCTCGCCGGGCGTCAGCAGGTAGTGGATGAGCGTCACCGCGGGCCGCGCGCCGCCGTCCGTGTCGACGGGTGTGGGGGAGGTGTAGGTGCGCCGGAACCAGCCGCCCTCGGGGTGGGGCTCCAGGCGGAGGGCCGATGCGGTGGCCGGGACGGTCATGCGGGCTCGCCTGAGACGGGGGTCGGGGAGGGCGCGGCGGGCGGCGAGGCGACGCCGGTCGCCTCCGCGAACGCGGCGGTCGCGTGGCGCACGCGCCCCGCGACGACGGTCGCGGCGGCCCGCCCCTCGCCGGACTCCGCGAGACGGGTGAGGGTCTCGGTGACGCTCGTGACCGGAATGTCGAAGAACGCGAGGTCCGCGACGGCTCCCACGGCCAGGTATCCCGTGCGCTGCGGCCCCTCGTCGATGCCCATCGCGTGCGCGCCGCCCAGCGTCGCGGCGCTCAGCAGGCGCTCCGCGAGATCCTCGCCCGAATACCCCTGAGAGCGCGCAATGCGGAACAGCTCCGCGACGTCTGCCAGGGGGTCGAGCGACGGCGACGACGACAGCGAGTCCGTGCCCACCGCGATGGGACTGCCCTCGCGCAGGTACGCGGCCACCGGCGGAGCGTCCAGCCCGATCACAGCGTTCGACCGCGGGCAAAGCGCCACGGTGGTGCCGCGCGCGCGCAGGATCGCGCGGTCGCGCTCGCTCATGTAGACGCCGTGCGCGATGTGGCAGTCGGGGCCCAGCACGCCCAGGTGGTCCACGTAGTCGGTCGCCGAGGTCCCGAATCCCGCCTGCCGCAGCTCCGCCAGCGACCCCATGCCCTGGCTCTGCCACGGCTCGGCCTGCTCGTGCGCGAACTCCTGCTCGATGCCGGACTCGCCCAGGTGAATGTGGATCCGGCTGCCGCGCTCGCGGACGATGTCCGGGATCTCGAGCAGCGGCACGATCTCGAGCGAGTACGGCGCGTGCGGGCTCAGCCCGGTGCCGGGTCGCGAGGGCAGCGAGTCCAGCGCGGCCTCGACCTCGGCGCGCCCGTGCGAGCGCCACTGCTCGTTGGTCCAGTCGATGACCTCCCAGTACGCGATGCCCGCGAGCCCGGCGTCGTGCAGCGCGTGCGCTGCCTCAGGATCCGTGACCACGTCCGCGGCCGCCGTCACGCCCGACTGAATGAGCATCGCCGCCCCGGCCGCCGCATCGGCCGCCCAGTCGTGCGGCCGTGCGTAGACGGGGTTGAAGCCCTTCGCCCAGTCCTCGAATCCCGAGTACGTCCGCTGACTCACCTCGCCCATGCCCGTGTACTGCAGGTGCGTGTGCGCGTTGACGAGCCCCGGCATCAGCACCCCCGGCCAGCGCACGTGCTCGACCGGCACTCCGCGTTCCGCGAGCGACTCCTCGACCCAGACCCGCTCGCCCACGTGCAGGATCTTCTCCCCGCGCACCGCGATCGCGCCGTCCAGGATGGGCGGTGCCGTCACCGGCACCACCAGGTCCGCGGAGTACAGCGTGACGGGGAAACCGGTCATGACAGGGCCGATGCGGTCGCTCGGTAGCGCGGCGACGTCCAGTCCTGAGGGCCGTCGGTCGAGGCGCCCCCGGCGCGAGTCGCGAGTCCGCGCTCGCTGGCTGCGACTGCGGCGACGCGCGCGACCGCGGTCGCCGACAGAGGGTGGACGCCCACACCCGGGCGCGTCTCGATGAGTTCGCGGACGGCCGCGAGCTGGGTCGCGAAGGACAGGTCCATGATCTCGATGGGGTTGCCTTCGGCGGCGGTGACGTTGATGCAGTTGCCGCGGTCCAGCACCAGCGTGCCGGTCTCGAGCGCGCGCTCCACGTGGTCGGTGACGGCCTCGAGCTCGCCCACGCCGTCGAGCACGATCTCGCCGGGGACGCCGCCGGCCACCGCGACCGCGCGCGCACCGCGGATCATGCCGGCGGAGACGGTCGCCGGGACGCCGGTCGCGGACACGACGAGCGCGCCGCGCGCGAGTTCGTCGGCCGGTCCCACCTCGAAGCCGTCGTGTGTGGCCAGCAGCGCGCGCACGGGGTCATGCTCGGCCACCATGACCTCGGCGCCCAGCGCCCTCAGGTGTGCGGCGACGCCCACTCCCACGGGACCGTACCCGATGACCAGGGCGGGCTGATCGCGGACGGTGACCCGCGCATCGGCCAACAGGTCCGCAATGGCCATCACGCACGACTGGCCCGTGCCGTAGCGGTTGTCGAAGCCGGTCTTGGTGGCGGCGTCATTGACGGCGACCACAGGGATCGAGAGCTCGCCCAGCGACTCCATGAGCCGCAGCGGCGTGAGGCCCGAGGTGGTCTCCTCGGTCGCGCCGATCCAGGGGCCCGTGAGCCCCTCCTCGTGCGCCAATCGGGTCAGGTGGCTGCCGTCGTCGACCAGGACGTCGAGGCCTCGACCCAGGAAGGTGAGGGCCGCGGCGCGTTCCTCCTCGGGGGCGAGCGTCGCGTCCGCGTCGCACGGGATGCCGCGCTCGCGCAGCGCCTGCGCGACCTCCGGGTCGGTCTCATCGGGGTGCGCGTAGACGGCAACCTGGGCACCCGCGTGCGTGAGCAGCAGGGCGAGGTTCGCCGTCTTGGGCTCGAGGGTCATCGAGAGGCCGATGCGCAGGTCGCGCACCGTCTCCGCGTGCAGGAGGTCGGTGGCCAGGTGGGTGGAGACGGGCATGTGGGCGCGCGCGAAGTCGATGCGCCCCGCGGCGTCGCCGCGGTCGGGAAGCGGTTTGCCGCCGAGCAGGATCTCGGTGGCGTCCGCGTCCTGGTGGATCACGAACTCGACCAGGTCGCGGCCGTGGAGGTCGTCGCCGACCAGCCGGGCGCCCATGCCTGCCGCCATGGTGCGCAGCGCGGAGGCGACGTCGCCGGTGCCGTCGACGCGCATCGGCCGCCCGGCGATGAGGAGGTTGGTGGCGCGCGCGAAGCGGCGCAGCAGGCGTTCCGCCTGCGACTGCGGGTTCATGCGTCAAGTGTAGGTTTCGGTTGCCCGATCGCAGGTACTTGACTAATGTCAAATATATGGATGATCGACTGGTGCAGACCTTCCGCGTGTTCCAGCGCACCGTGACCCGCGAGGTGGGCGCGCTGCAGGAGAACTTCCTGGGTCGCGGGCGCCCGTACGGCGTCTCGCGGCTGCTGTGGGAGATGGGCGACGGGCCGGTCGAGGTCTCGACGCTGCGCGAGCGCTTGGGCCTGGACGCCGGCTACGCCTCGCGCCTGCTCAAGGCGCTCGAGGACGAGGGGCTCGTGGTCGTGGCGCCCAGCCCCGACGACGCACGGGCGCGGGTGGTGGAGCGGACGGCCGTCGGGAGGGCCGAGGCGGCCGAGCTCGACGCGCGTTCCGACGAGACCGCCGCCGCGATGCTCGAGCACCTGACTCCGGAAGAGCGTCTCGAGGTCGAGCGGGCGGCGCGGATCGTGACGGCGGCCCTGGCGCGCCGCCACCTGACCATCGAGATCGAGTCGCCCGACTCCGCGGACGCGCACTGGTGCCGCGATCAGTACTTCGCGGAGATCGACGCCATCTTCCAGGCGGGCTACAACCCGGCCGCAGCGGTCTCCGCGACGGACGAGGAGCTGACCATGCCGCGCGGCGCGCTGCTGATAGCGCGGCTGCACGGCCAGCCGGTGGGATGCGGGGCGGTGAAGCTGCCGCCCGGTCAGCCCGCGCACCTCAAGCGCATGTGGGTGTCGCCGGCGGCGCGGGGGCTGGGCCTGGCCGGCCTGATGCTGACCCGGCTCGAGTCCATTGCGCGCGAGTCCGGCGCGAGCCAGGTGGGACTCGACACCAACTCCGCGCTCGCGGCCGCGAACGCTCTGTACGAGTCGCGCGGCTACGTCCAGGTGCCACGCTTCAATGACGAGACCCACGCGGACCGGTGGTACCTGAAAGACTGTGACGGGTCGTAGCGCCCGGCTCCATCCGAGGTGCGAGCGTGCGTCACGTCTCGTCCGGTGCTGTCACAGGGACCTCGGTGCCGGTGGCTCCGTCGATGAGGGCGCGGTCGCCCAGGGGTGCCTCGAGATCGATGCGCCACGACACGAGGGCGTCGCACCCCTCGTCGGCAGGCTCGACGTCGATGAGCACGGTCACCGTGTCGTCGTCCTCAAGCACTGACACGTCGAAGTCTTGTCCGCAGACTTCGTTGAGCGTCAGGACAACGGCGGAGTCGGTGGCGAGGCCCTCGGCGTGAGCGATGCGTGGTGAACCTGAGTCGTTCGAGCTCCCGCACGCGGTCGTGAGCGCGGCGAGCCCAACGACGGACGCCACGAGCCGGGCCGACGCTGCCATGACGCCACAGTAGGGGGCGCCGCCGTCTGCGCCAAGGGTCGAGGACGCTCACACTCGACCGGGCGCCGAGGATCCCGGAGCGCCTTGCCCATCGGCTAGTATAGCGATATCACTACACAGGAGGTGCCGTCGTGAGCGTGAGAACCTTCACCGCGCGTGACTTGAACCAGCGCTCGAGCCTCGTCACGCATGCTGTCGATGAGGGCTTCGACGTCATCATCACCAAGCACGGCAGGCCGGTCTACAAGATCACGTCCGTCTCTTCCGACGCGGCTGGACGGTCGTTGCTGGACGCCATGCGGGCGGCACCCGACACGTCCGCCGTTGATGTCACCTTCGAGCGCGCGCAAGGAGACCTCCGGGAGCTTGATCTGTGATCTACGCACTCGACACGAGCGTGGTCTCGGCTCTGCGCAGGAGCCATCCCGACGATCGTGCGGTGACCGCCTGGGCCGCGAGCGTCCCCATGGACAGTGTCTACCTTCCGGCGTTCGTGCTGACGGAGATTCGCGCAGGGGTGGACTCCCTGCGCCGGCGCGACCCAGCGCAGGCGGAGATCCTCGACGGCTGGCTTGACTTCCTCGTTGCCACCTACGACGGGCGGATCCTCGATTTCACCTTCGACGCCGCGATGCTCGCCGGTCACATGCTCGCGCGCCCGGACGCGCCCGGTGTCATGGATAGCCTGATCGCAGCGACTGCCCGCGCGCATGGCGCGACCGTCGTGACACGGAACGGCAAAGACTTCTCCCGCACCGGAGTCACGTGGGTCAATCCTTGGGCGGCCGACGCCGGGTGATCCCACCCGGGTGCACGCCGGAGCGCCCACACGTATCCGTGCACCGACCTAGGATGTCTGTGCCGGAGATTCCGGTCCTTTGGCATGCCCTGGAGGCGCTGTGACCCGTCCGCTGAGCGCGCTGCTCGCGAGCCTCGACCTGCCCGCGATCGGCGACGGAGCCCTCGTCGCCCCCGTCGCCGCCGCGCCCGCCCTGGTGGCGCGCACGGCCGCCGACGCCGGCGCCGTCACCCTCGTGGTCACGGCCACCTCGGGCGACGCGGACACCTTCGCGGCGGCTCTCGGCTCGTACCTGGACCCCGCCACGGTCACTGTCCTGCCCGCGTGGGAGACGCTGCCCCACGAGCGCCTCAGCCCGCGCTCGGACACCGTCGCCCGGCGCCTCGCGACGCTGCGCCGCCTCGCGCATCCGTCGCTGGTGGAGGACGAGGCCGGGCTGCCGCCGCTCAGCGTCGTGGTCGCGCCCCTGCGCGCCGTCCTGCAGCCCGTGATCCCTGGCCTCGCGGACCTCGCGCCGGTATCCCTGAAGACCGGCGACGTGCGCGATCTCACCGACCTCACCGACGCGCTCGCAGCCGCCGCCTACACGCGCGTCGACATGGTCGAGCGCCGCGGCGAGTTCGCGGTGCGCGGCGGGATCGTCGACGTCTTCGCCCCCACGGACCCGCACCCGGTCCGCATCGAGTTCTTCGGCGACGAGGTCGACTCGATGCGGTCGTTCTCGATCGCCGATCAGCGATCGCTCGCCGACGTCGACCGCCTGTGGGCGCCGCCGTGCCGCGAGCTGCTCATCACCGAGGACGTCCAGCGCCGCGCAGGTTCCCTCCAGGACGCCATCCCCGCCGCCGCGGACATGCTGGGCCGCATCGCGAGCGGTGTCGCCGTCGAGGGCATGGAGAGCCTCATCCCGGTGCTGGTCGACCGCCTGGTGCCGGTCACCGACGCCCTGCCGCGCAACGCGCGCATCGTCGCGATCGAGCCCGAGCGGCTCGCCCGCCGCGCCGAGGGGTTGGCCTTCAACGCCCAGCCCTACGAGCAGCTGGCCTTCGTGCTCACCCGCATGGGCCACCGCGGCGACGCCCAGACCGTGCTGATGGTGAAGGAGCGCCTGCTGCGCGCCGAAAACCGCAGGCTCCGCGCCGAGACCTCCGGCATCCGGGTCCGCTGGCTGATGATGTGGCTCTCGGACGTGGTGCTGCGCTTCACCGTCGGCTACGGCTACCGCCCCGGACGCTCGGGCGCCTTCGCCGCCGTGCTCATCGCCCGCC
>NZ_CAJXJX010000059.1 GCF_913055775.1 uncultured Demequina sp.
CCTACCCGCTGCCGCGCACCGGCTGGCTGGGCGTGCCCACGGTGTCGCTGTCGCGCGAGGTGGCCCGGGCCATCGGCTGGGCCGGCGCGCTGCGCGCGCTCGCGGACCGCTTCATGCCCGTGCACGGCGTCGATGACAGCACCAGCCTGGGGGAGCTCGCCCGGCACCGCTTGGGCGATGCCGCGACCGATCGCCTCGTCGCGCCCGTGGTGCAGGGCATCTACTCGCGGCCGCTCGAGGACATCACGCTCGGCGACATCGCGCCAGGGCTCGGCGACGAGGTCGCGCGATCCGGGTCTCTGGTGCGCACCGCGACCGCGCGCCGCGCCGCGGCTCCCGCCGGTGCCGCGGTGCTGGGCATCGACGGGGGGATCGCGACACTCACGGAGGCCCTGGTGGCCGATGCGCGGGCTGCCGGAGCGACCATCGTCACCGAGGCTCCCGTGGGCGCCGTCGAGCGCGCCGGCCATGAGTGGAAGGTGTGGTCCGAGGGCACCGCGCATCGCGCCGATGCGGTGGTGCTCGCGGTGCCTCGGCCCATCGTCGCCGCTCTCGTGCCTGACGTTGCACGGGCCCAGGCGCGCCACGTGGCGCTGGTGACGCTCGCGCTCGAGTCGCCCGAGCTCGACGCGGCGCCTCGCGGCACCGGGGTGCTCGCCGTCGGCAACGGGTCCGGAGCCAAGGCGCTCACCCACGCCACGGCCAAGTGGGCCTGGCTCGCGCGTGAGGCGCACGGTCACCACATCGTGCGGCTGTCCTACGGCATCGACAACGCCCGCGACGCGCGACCGCACGCGCTCGAGGACGCCGCGCACCTGCTGGGCGTTCCTCTCGAGGAGAGCCAGCTGCGCGACATCGAGCGGGTCCAGTGGCACGATTCCGCGCCCGCGAGGGTCGAGGACCGCGAGCCGGTGCCGGGGCTGCACCTGGTGGGCTCGGCCGCCGGGCTCAGCGGCATCGCGGCGATCGCTGCAGCCGATGCGCGGTCGACGCTCGGCGCCTGACGAGGACTCGCGAGCATCCAGATTTCGCATCGGCCCTCTGGTCGTATGAAAATGGACCCATGACGGATCAGCCCGAAGGCTTCACCCTGTTCTCTGTCCTCGATGGAATGCTGGATGCTCCCGACGAGGACCTGCCCGACATCGTCGAGCACTTCGACCAGGCGGTCGAGGAGCTTGCCGAGCACGACGTCACGCTGCGCGGCATCTACGACGTGTCCGGGCTGCGCGCCGACGGCACCGTGATGCTGTGGCTGCACGGCCCTGACCTCGCAGACCTGCAGCTGGCGCTGCGCGAGCTGCGTGCCACCGAGCTGCTCGCCGACACCACGCTGACCTGGTCCGCGGCCGGCGTCCACCGCGCCGCGGAGTTCAACAAGGCGCACGTGCCCGGCTTCCTGCGCGGCGAGCGCGCCCGCGACTGGCTCACGGTGTACCCGTTCGTGCGGTCGTACGACTGGTACCTGCTGGACGATGCCGAACGCTCGCAGATGCTCCGCGAGCACGGCATCAAGGGCGCCGCCTTCAAGGGCGTCGTGGCGAACACCGTCGCGGCCTTCGCGCTGGGTGACTACGAGTGGCTGCTGCCCATGGAGGCCGACGACGTCACGGACCTGGTCGACATGATGCGCGAGCTGCGCTACACCGAGGCCCGCCGTCACGTCCGCGAAGAGCTGCCCTTCTACACCGGCCGCCGCGTCGAGACCGCCGAGGCCGTGGAGGTGCTCGCGTCGTGAGCCAGCCCACTGCTCAGGCGACGGACGCGCCCCGGCCGCTGGCCGCATCGGCCCGCACGCAGGCGCCCGCCACCTACGACTGCATCCTCCTGGCCGGCTTCGGCGGCCCCGAGGGTCAGGACGACGTCATCCCGTACCTCCGCAACGTGACCGCCGGCCGCGGCGTGCCGGATGAGCGGCTCGAAGAGGTCTCGCACCACTACCGCCACTTTGGCGGCGTGAGCCCCATCAACCAGCAGAATCGTGAGCTGAAGGCCGCGCTCGAGGCGGAGATCGGTTCCCGCGGCCTGGGCCTGCCGGTGTACTGGGGCAACCGCTTCTGGGAGCCGTACTTCGACGATGCGCTCACGGAGCTGCACGCGGACGGGCACCGCCGTGTGCTGGTGCTGGTGACCACCGCGTTCTCGTCGTACTCCGGGTGCCGGGCGTACCGCGAGGATCTCGCGGCGGCGCTGGAGCGGACCGGGCTCGAGGGCGAGATCGTGCTCGACAAGGTTCGCCAGTACTTCGACCACCCCGGCTTCGTGGAGCCCAACGTCACGGCGGTGCGCGAGGGCCTGCGCGCCCTGGTCGCCTCCGGAAACGATGCGGCTCCGCACGTGATGTTCGCGACGCACTCGATCCCCTCGGCCGCGGCGAACGTCTCCGGGCCGCGCGAGGCGCTGCCCTCGGGCGAGCCGGTGCCCACCGACCCGGGCGAGGAGTGGTACGCCGGCGGCGGCTGGTACGTCGCGCAGCAGCGGGCCGTGTCCGCGCTGGTGATGGACCGCATCGCGGACGAGTTCCCCGAGGTGCCGTGGTCGCTCGTGTTCCAGTCCCGCTCGGGCGACCCGTCCGTGCCGTGGCTCGAGCCCGACATCAACCTCGCGATCGAGGCGCTTCCCGAGGACACGACCGGGCTCGTGGTGTCGCCCATCGGCTTCGTGTCCGACCACATGGAGGTCGCGTGGGACCTCGACAACGAGGCGCTCGAGACGTGCGAGGAGCGCGGGCTCACCATGGTCCGCGTGCCCACCGTGGGCGTGGACCCGGCGTTCGTGTCCGGGCTGATCGACCTGGTCGAGGAGCGGCACGTCGCGGCGGCCGGAGACGCGCCCCGGGAGCGCGCGGCGCTGACGGAACTGGGCCCGTGGCAGGACGTCTGCCCCACGGACTGCTGCCTGGGTCGCGCCGCCAAGCCAACCATCGCCGCGGCCGACTGAGAAGTGCCGTGACCGACGAGCCGGTCTCGGCCACCCGCCTGGGATTGCGCTCGCGGCTGGCCGGTCGCTCCCTTCCGGGCGTGATCGGGCTGCTCGGCCCCGCGTTGGCGATGCTGTGGGCGGGGATTGCGATCGCGGGCAACGTGATCGCCGCCGGCTCGAAGTTCACCACGGATGTGCCGCGCGAGGACCTGCTCCAGGTGGGCGTCGCGCAATTCACCTGGACCGGCTACGCCGAGTGGGCTCTTGCGGCCGTCTGGGTCGTGGGGCTGTGGAACGCGCGGCGGTCGCGGCTCCTGTGGGTGCTCGCCGCGCCCGTGGCGGTGCTCGCGGTCCAGAAGCTGGGCGTCTACCCGCCGCTGCACGACCGGACGGTCGCCGCGATCGCCGGTGAGGACACGGGCGACAGCCCGCTCCACGTGGTCTACGCGGCGCTCGAGGGAGTCAAGATCGCGCTGCTCGTGGGGATCGGAGTGGTCGGCTCGATCCTGCACGCCCGCCCGCGCGACTGAGCTCCGGCGCCGGGTGCGCGCGTCGCTCGCACCGGTTCTGCACGCGGCTGGTGCTCGAGTGACTGCTGGGGCCCGTGTGAAGCCTCAGGCGTCGCACGAGTCCCAGGTGTCCCAGGTGTGTGCAGAACCGGTACGGAGGGCCGATGCTGTGGCCGGGTTACGCCGATGCGGTCGCGGGCTGGAGGGTCCGGACGCCATCGCGCCACGTCAGCCAGCCGCCGTCGAGGTTGACGGCGTCGTAGCCGAGCTGGCGCAGCAGCCGGGTCGCGGTGTGGCCGCGCTGACCCACCTGGCAGTGCACCACGATGCGGGCGTCGCGCGGCAGTTCACCGTGCCGCGCGCGTAGGTCGTCGACGGGGATCACCACGGGCGCCTGCCACGGCACCTCGACGGTCCCGCGAGCGTGCTCCCCGGCGGAGCGGACGTCGAGCACGAACGGCTGTTCGCCGCCCTGCGCGAGCTCGTGCCACTGCGCGGAAGGGGTCTCTCCGGTCGCGAGGTTCTCCGCGACGTAGCCCAGCATGTTGACGGGGTCCTTCGCGGAGCCGTACGCGGGGGCGTACGCGAGCTCGAGGTCAGCGAGCTCCGACGCGGTGATGCCACCGGCGATCGCCGTGGCGATCACGTCGATGCGCTTGTCCACGCCGCTCTCGCCGATGCCCTGGGCGCCCAGGATCAGGTTCGTGGCGGGATCGACGAGCAGCTTGAGCGCCATCTGCGCGGCGCCCGGGTAGTAGCCCGCGTGATCCATGGGGTGGGTGTGGATCGCGCGGTAGTCGCGACCCTCCGCCCGGAGCCGGCGCTCGGTGCGGCCGGTGACGGCGGCGGTGAGGCCGAACACGCCCACCACCGCGGTGCCGAGGCTGCCGCGCCCGCGGCCCGGACGGCCGGCGATGACGTCCGCCACCCGGCGGCCGTGGCGGTTCGCGAGGTTCGCGAGGGGGATCAGGGTCGGGTCGTCGCCCAGGGCGTCCGACTTCGCGGCGGCGTCACCCACGGCGTAGATGCCGGGCACCGAGGTGCGGTGGTCGTCGTCCACGAGAATCGCGCCGCGCGGGCCCGTCGCGGCCCCCGCGGCGACGGCCAGCGTGGAGTCGGGGGTGACGCCGATGGACGCCACCACCAGATCAGCCGCCACCGTCTCGTCGCCGTGCGGGCCGGACACGGTCGCATCCGCCGCACCGATCGCGGTGACCTGCGCTCCGGTGACCACGCGCACGCCGTTGGCCTCGAGGCGATCCTGGATCCTGATCGCCAGCTCGGCATCCAACGCGGACAGGACCTGCGGCGCGAGTTCGACGACCGTCACGGCCAGTCCGCGGTGCGCGAGGTTCTCGGCGACTTCGAGGCCCACGAAGCCCGCGCCGATGACGACGGCGGAGGTGGCGTCCTCGACGGCGCTGGCCATGCGGTCGACATCGGCGACATCGCGGAGCACGAGCGCGCGGTCCGCGCCGGGCACGTCGGGGACGATGGGCCGTGCGCCGGGGGAGAGGACCAGGTGGTCGTACGACTCGAGGTACTCGCCGTCGGGACCGGCGACGGTCACCGTACGACCGGTCGCGTCGACATCGGTCACACGCGAGCGGGCCCGCACGTCGAGATCGAAGCGCGCGTGCAGCGACTCGGGGGTCTGCAGCAGCAGCGCCTCGCGCTCCTCGATGACGCCGCCCACGTAGTAGGGCAGACCGCAGTTGGCGAAGGACACGTGGTCGCCTGCCTCGAGCACGACGATCTGGGCGTCCTCATCCAGGCGACGCAGGCGGGTGGCGGCGGACATGCCGGCCGCGACAGCGCCGACGATGACGATCTTCATGGGTTCTCCTGAGCTGAGGTATCAGAGGCTGGGACTTGCACCAGGATACCCCCGGGGGTATGGTGGTCGCAACACCTCATCATGACACCCCAGCAGAAAGGGACCGCCTCATGTGCTCACCCATCACCTGCCGCCAGTGCGGCAAGACCACCTGGACCGGCTGCGGCCAGCACGTCGGCTCCGTCAAGGCTCAGGTTCCCGCCGGCCAGTGGTGCGACGGCCACGAGGAGTCGGCAGGGCGTAGCATCTTCCCGTGGCTGCGCCGCTGATCGCGGCGCCTCAGGGAGGAGTGATCGTGGCTGATGCCGAATCGACCCGGGCGGTGGCGAACCGTCTCAAGCGCGCGCGAGGACAGCTCGACGCGGTGATCCGCATGGTCGAGGAGGGCCGCGAGTGCGAGCCCACCGTGATGCAGCTCGCGGCCGTCACCAAGGCGCTGGACCGCGCCGGCTACACGCTCATCTCCTCGGGGCTGCGCGAGTGCATGGACTCGCCGGACGAAGAGCAGCGCGCGGAGGCGATCCAGAAGCTCGAGAAGGTCTTCCTGTCGCTCGCGTGACCGCCGCGCCGACGGGCGGCCGTGGGCGACCGCGGCGAAAATTTCGCAACGCGCATATTGCATAATCGCGCGGGCCCGCCTACGGTAGTGCTCGACCCCCGGACCACTGCGGTCCGTCCCGAGCTGCCGGAGGCGCCCGTGTCCGTTCCCGTCTCGACGCTGTCGCACATCGCCGCGCTCGCGGCCTCGGTGCCCCACCTCACGGTGGCGCTCGACACCCACTCCGGCTCCGCCGTGACGGTGGGAGACGGCCCCGAGGCATCGATGTGCGCTCACGCCTTCCGCCAGGTCGTGGCGAACTGGCCCGAGGACGGCGACCACGCGCCCTGCGTGGACCAGATCCGCTTCGACGGCGCGGACGAGCGCGGGCCGGTGCTCGCCACGGGGCGGGTGCGGTGGTTCGTCTCCGACCTCTCCGCCCAGGACACGATCGCGGCCCTGCGCGGCGCGCGTCCCGAGGGCCCGCGGGGTCCGCGCGTCGACACCCGCGTGCGCCACGACGCCACGCTCGGCGTGTCGATCGTGCGCATGGAGTCCGCTGAACTGGACCACGTCGCCCTGGACGAGCGCGCCACGGCCGCGTACGCGGCCTGCCTGGCCGAGCACCTCATCGGTGCCGCCGCGATCGCCTGACGTGGCCCGCGCATCGGCCCTCCGGAAGCGGAGAGGCTAGCTCTCCGAGGCCTCCTTGAAGGCTTCGCGCGGTTCGTGGAGCCGCCCCATCGACACGAGGTCGCGGCGGAAGAAAAGCGCCGTGGTCCAGTCCATGACCACCCGCGCCTTGCGGTTGAAGCTGGGAATCTGGGCCATGTGATAGGTCCGGTGCATGAACCACGCGGGCCAGCCGCGCAGCTTGACGCCCATGATCTGCGCGACCCCCTTGTTCAGCCCCAGCGAGGCCACGGTGCCGAGGTGCTCGTGGCGGTACTCCTTCACGGCTCGGCCGCCCAGGTGGTGCGCGAGATTCGCGCCCAGCAGCCGCGCCTGCCTGACCGCGTGCTGGGCCGATGGCGCGCACCACGCTCCCTCGCCCTTCGCGAGGTCGGGGATCTGCGCGCAGTCGCCCGCGGCCCACGCGCCGGGCACCACCTCACCGTCCTCGGTCGCGACCTGCAGGGTGGGCAGCGCGTTGACGTGACCGCGCGGGCCCTGTGGCAGGTCCGAGGACGCGATCACCGGGTTGGGCTTCACGCCCGCCGTCCACACGACGGTGTCCGCGTCGAACTCCTGGCCATCGGACAGCTTGATCCTGCCGTCCACGCACGACTCGAGGCGGGTCGCGAGGTAGATCTCCATGCCACGCTTGCGCAGCACCTCGAGCGTGTAGCCGCCCATCTCGTCGCCCATCTCCGGCAGAATCCTCGTGGCAGCCTCGACCATGACGAAGCGCAGGTCCGCGGGGCTCAACTCCGGGTAGTGACGCAGGGCCGCGCGGGCCATGTCCTCGACCTCGGCGAACGCCTCGATCCCGGCGAAGCCTCCTCCCACGAACACGAACGTGAGGAGGCGCCGCCGCACGTGCGGGTCGTCCGTGGTCGAGGCTCGGGCGATGCGTCCGAGCACCATGTTGCGCAGGCCGATGGCCTCCTCGACCCACTTGAAGCCCATGCCCATCTCGGCGAGGCCAGGGATGGGCAGCGTGCGCGGGACCGCGCCGAGCGCAATGACGACCTCGTCGTACTCGAGCACACGGTCCCCGTCGAAGTCGGTCTCGACGGTGACGCGCCGGTGCTCGTGCTCGACCTGGGTGACTTTGCCCTGCACGAGCCGCACGCCCTTGAGCTCGCGACGCAGCGGCACCACCACGTGGCGAGCCTCGATGGACCCTGCCGCAGCCTCCGGGAGGAAGGGCTGGTAGGTCATGTACGGACGGCGGTCGACCACGGTGATGTCGACCTGGTTGCCGGCCTTCTTCACGAGTGTCAGCGCGGTGTACAGGCCCACGTAGCCGCCGCCAAGAATCACTACGCGTGTGGTCATGGGGAGAGCCTCCTGATGGTGCAACCGATCAGGGCGGCGCACTGTTCCGGGGAAGGGAAAGGTGGGCGCGCCGCTGCGATGCGTGCCAGCCTACCGGTCGCCCCGTTCTCCGAGCGAAGTGGGCCCGAACCGCGCGCCTCAGCGCTTAGACAAGCGAAAAGTGCCCATCTCGCTCGCATGGGGAGGGCCGATGCGCGGGCTGGGTCGCGCCTAGCGGTCGCCCACCATCGTGGTCACGTCGAGCAGCGCGTCGAGCTGCTCCTCGGAGATCTCGCCGCGCTCGACGAAGCCCAGGTCGATGGTCGCCTCGCGGACCGTGAGGCCCTGCTTCACGGCGTGCTTGGCGATCTTCGCGGCGTTCTCGTAGCCGATGACGCGGTTCAGCGGCGTGACGATCGACGGCGACGCCTCGGCGAGGAAGCGCGCGCGCTCGACGTTCGCGGTGATGCCGTCGACGGTCCTCTCCGCGAGCACCTGCGACGCGTTGCCGAGCAGCCGCATCGACTCGAGCACGCCCAGCGCCATGACCGGGATCTGCACGTTGAGCTCGAAGGACCCGGACGCGCCGGCCACGGCGACGGTAGCGTCGTTGCCGATCACCCGCGCGCACACCATCAGCGTCGCCTCGGGAATGACGGGGTTGACCTTGCCCGGCATGATGCTCGAACCCGGCTGCAGGTCGGGCAGAGCGATCTCGCCCAGGCCGGTGTTGGGGCCCGAGCCCATCCAGCGCAGGTCGTTGCAGATCTTGGTGAGCGACACCGCGATGGTCTTGAGCGCGCCCGAGACCTCGACCAGCCCGTCGCGCGAGGACTGCGCCTCGAAGTGGTCGCGGGCCTCGGTGATGGGAAGTCCGGTGTCCTCCGCGAGCAGCTCGATCACGCGCTGCGGGAAGCCTGCGGGCGTGTTGATGCCGGTGCCCACCGCGGTGCCGCCCAGCGGGACCTCGGCCACGCGGGGGAGCGCGGCCTGGAGGCGCTCGATGCCGTAGCGGATCGCCGCGGCGTAGCCGCCGAACTCCTGTCCGAGCGTCACCGGCGTCGCGTCCATGAGGTGCGTGCGGCCGGACTTGTAGACCTCGGCGAACTCGGTGGCCTTCGCCTCGAGCGACTGCGCGAGCCGGTCCAGCTGGGGGATCAGGTCGTTGACCAGGGTGGACGTCGCGGCGACGTGCACGGAGGTGGGGAACACGTCGTTGCTGGACTGCGAGCAGTTGACGTGGTCGTTGGGGTGAACGTCCGAGCCCAGCGCGCGGGTCGCGAGCGTCGCGAGAACCTCGTTGGTGTTCATGTTCGAGCTGGTGCCGGAGCCGGTCTGGAACACGTCCACGGGGAAGTGCTCGTCGTGCTCGCCCGCCGCGACCTGGTCCGCGGCGGCGACGATCGCATCGGCGATGCCCGGGTCGAGGACGCCCAGCTCCGCGTTCGCGCGGGCGGCGGCCTTCTTGACTCGGGCGAGGGCCTCGATGTGGCGGCGCTCCAGCGTGATACCGGAGATCGGGAAGTTCTCGACGGCGCGCTGGGTCTGCGCGCGGTACAGGGCCTGCGCGGGCACGCGGACCTCTCCCATGGTGTCGTGCTCGATGCGGAACTCGGGGGCGGCGTCATTGCTCGGCGAAGTCATGCGGACATTGTGGCAGGAATCGGGGCCGGTCAGAATCTTGCTGATATCGCGTCATCGCCTCGGTTCCCGCCCCTCTCATGAGGTCGAGCGCCCGATGTCGAGCGAGAGGAGACGGCCGCGATGCACCCCGTGCGCAAGCCCTGGACCCCGCAGTCGCGCCGCGAGCTGCGCGAGATCCTGGACCACCCGACTCACGAGCGAGCAGTTCAACTCGCCGGCTCGCGCAACAGCGCGGTCCGCGCCACGCTCGCCGCCGCCCACGACACGCCCATCGGCGTGCTCATCCACCTGTCGACCGACGCGCACCCTGACGTGCGCGCCGCGGTCGCCGCGAATCCCGGCGTCGCCGTGTCCGTCGCGACCATGCGCCGCCTCGCGATCGACCCCGATCCGCGCGTCAGGGATGCCGTTCGCGCGAACATGAACGTGCCGGTCTCGATCTACGAGACCGCCGGTCTCGCGCGGACCGCCTGAGGGATCGGGGCTCAGCCCTCGCCCAGTTCCGCGCTCGACGGCGGGTTCGCGCCGGGGCGGGAGACGGTGATGGCGCCGATGCGCGCGCACCGTTCGAGCACGGCCGTCACCGTGGCGTCGTCGACAGCGTGCAGCGCCTCGCGGCGCGACGCGCCGAGCAGGTCCGCCCCCCAGAGCCCGTCGATCAGGCCGCCCATGAACGAGTCGCCCGCTCCCACGGTGTCCGCGACCTCGACGCTCGGCGCCGGAACGGAGATCTCGCGACCGTCGGCGACGAAGGCCGTGGCGCCGTCTCCGCCGCGCGTGACCACGACGAGCGCCGGCCCGGTGCCCGCCCAGCCGCGGGCGATGGCGTCGACGTCCGCGCCGCCGGTCAGCCACGAGATGTCCTCGTCGGAGACCTTCACGACGTCAGCGGTGGCGACGATGCCCTCGACGATCGCGCGCGCGTGCTCGGGATCGCCCATGAGCGCGGGCCTGGCGTTGGGGTCGTACGTCACGGTCGCGTGAGCGCGTGCGGCCTCGAGCAGTCGCGCGACGTCGGCGCCGCCCGGCTCGATGACTGCAGCGATCGATCCGGTGTGAACCACCACGGGCTCGGTGGTCGGGGCGGCGTCGCCCGCGACCTCCCACGTGAGGTCGAAGTCGTATGTCGCCGCTCCGGTCGCGTCGAGGGTCGCCGTGGCGACGGACGTGCGCGGCGCGGATTCTGAACCGGGAGCCAGCCTCACTCCCGATGCCTCGAGGTGTGCGCGTACGGCTGACCCGTGCGCATCGGCCCCCAGCCACGTCAGGAGCTCAACGTCACGCCCCAGCCGGGCGAGCCCGATCGCGACGTTCGCGGGGGAGCCGCCCGGATGGGAGTCGACCGTGCCGTCCGTGCGGCGCACGACGTCGACCAGCGCCTCGCCGATCACCAGCGCGGTGCCCATCACTCGTTCTCCTCGACGACGACGCCGACCACGCCCGCGTCGGCGACGTCGTCCGCATCCTCGCCGCGCGTCTCGGTGATCCGGTCGCGAGCGCCGTCAAGCAGCTCCTGGCAGCGTGCGGCGAGCGCTTCGCCGCGCTCCCACAGCCCGAGCGACTCGTCGAGCGTGGCCGATCCCGCCTCGAGCTTTGCGACGATCGCGATGAGCTCGTCGCGGGCCTGCTCGTAGGTGAGGTCGGAGACGTCCGTGCGCTGAGACATATGCCACACGCTATCGCGTCATAGCCCCTGGGTACGGCACTCTCATGCAGTACCAGTGCATGAACCATCTTCACAATGGAGTGATGAGAAATGTTCAGTGAGAACTACTCCCGCCAGACGGCGCTCGCGAGCGTCGAGAAGGCCCTCGATCCGAACCTCAACGACCACGAGCTCGCGACCCTCGCACGCTCGGAGGAGGCCAAGGTCCGCGCGGCGGTCGCCGAGCGCCCCGCGATGCCCCTGACGACCCTGCTCAAGCTCGCGCACGACGTCTCGCCCGTGGTGCGCGCCGGCGTGGCGCGCAACCCTCGCGTGGACATCCCGGAGGACCTGCACCGCGAGCTCGCCGGGGACAAGTCGCCCGAGGTGGTCTACGCCCTGATTGAGAACCCGCAGGTCTCGGACGCGATCATCGGCAAGCTCGCCCGACAGATTCACAAGGAGTACGCCGTCGCCGCTCGCGCGCGGCTGTCGTCGAAGGGCGGGGCCGCTCGGGTCCTGGGCCGCTTCGGCATCGCCGCGAGCCACTGAGCCGGGAGCGGATCCCGCGGCCTCACTGAGGGGTGCCGCGCTCGAGCGCTCGACACGCTCGCGCTGGACGGCCGCGGGATCCGTCCCTCCCGACAGCGGGCATGCTGCTCGCCGTCGCGCCACACCACGGTCCTTCTTCACGATGAGGTGATGAGCCATGCTGGACCACCGCACCGAGGCCGTCCCTGCGCTGATGACGCCGGAACGTGCCCTCGACCCGAGCCTGACCGAGCACGAGGTCGCCGAGCTCTCGCACGCGGCGAGCGACCAGGTGCGCGCCGCCGTCGCTGAGCGGCACGACGTCTCCGTGATCACCATGCTCAAGCTCGCGCGCGATTCGTCGCCCGAGGTGCGGGCGAGCGTGGCGCGCAACTCGCGGCCCGACATGCCCGAGGAGATCCTCGTCGAGCTCGCCGATGACAAGTCTCGAGAGGTGGTCTACGCGCTGATCTACAACCCCGCCGTGCCGACGTCGGTCCTCGCACACCTGGCCCGGCCGTTCCGTCAGGGACCTGCGGGCGCGGCGCGGGCCCGGCTCGCGCAGCGGACAGCGCCGTCGAGCGTGACGAGCCGGCGGCGGTCGTCGCGACGTCACTGATCGCGACGCCACTGACACGGCGCGGCTAGGCCGGGTCGACCTCCGTGACCCGGGCTGCGATCGTGCCGGAGGCGAGTCGGATCGCGAGCGCGTCATCGACCGTGGCGTCCGCCGCGTCTCGCACCACGGCGCCACGCGCGTCACGCACGATCGCGTAGCCGCGGTCGAGGGTGCCCTGGGGGCTCAGTGCACGAAGCGTCGCACTCAGCTCGCGCGTCGCCGCATCGGCCGTGCTGAGCACGCTCACGAGCGCGCGGCCGGCGGCCTCACGGAGCCGGCCGAGGGCATCCTCGTGTGGGTCGAGCATGCGCCGCGGATGCGCCAGCACGGGGCGCGACAGGAACTGCTCGAGCCCGCGCGCCTCGCGGTCGAGAAGCGCCTCAACTGCCGTCCGCATGTCGCGGCGGGCCTGGGCGAGTCCCGCGTTCTCGACCGCTGCATCCGGGACGATGCGCTTGCCGGCGTCCGTAGGCGTGCTCGCTCGGTAGTCCGCCACCAGGTCGAGCACGGGGGAGTCCTTCTCGTGCCCGATCGCGCTCACCACCGGAGTCCGGCAGGCGGCAGCGGCGCGCACGAGAGACTCGTCGCTGAACGCGATCAGGTCCTCGAAGGATCCGCCCCCGCGGGCGATGACGATGACGTCGACGTCGGCGGCGTCATCGAGCTCTCGCATCGCCGCCGTGACCTCGCGCACAGCGTGCGCGCCCTGGACGGACACTCGCCGGATCTCGAAGCGCACGGACGGCCACCGGCGCGTCGCGTTGACCACCACGTCGTGCTCGGCGTCGCCCTGGGTCGCGCACACCAGGCCCACGGTGTGCGGAATGAAGGGGAGGGGGCGCTTGCGCTCGGCGTCGAACAGCCCCTCGGCGGCCAGCGCCTCCTTGAGCGCCTCGATGCGTGCCAGCAGGTCGCCCACGCCGGCGTGCCGGATCTGGTCGGCGTCGAGCTTGAGCTGCCCTCCGCGCGGCCACCAGCGCGGTCGGGCATGGACCACGACCCGCGAGCCATCGTCCAGCTCCGCGCCCATCGCGTCCAGGACCGGGGCCTGGGCGGACACGCCCAAGGTGGTGTTCTCGGTGGCATCGCGGAGGTCGAAGAACACGAGGTTCTTCCACCGCGAGGGCCGCAGCACCTGTCCCTCTACCCACACCGGTCCCATGCGATGGACGTACGCGCCGATCTTCCCGGTCAGGTGGCTCACGGGCCACGGGCGCTCGGCGGTGGTCTCCGCCGCGGTCGCGGCGAGCGGCGCTGGCGCACCCGGGGAAGCATCGGCGCCCGCCGGGGCGTTGTCTGGAGTGGACGAGCCGTCGATCACGCCCCCTAGCGTGCCACGTAGGATGGAGAACATGCCTGACACCCCCGCCAAGCGCGTGCTGCTCGCCGCGCCCCGCGGCTACTGCGCGGGCGTGGACCGCGCGGTCATCGCCGTCGAGAAGGCCCTCGAACTGCACGGCGCCCCGATCTATGTGCGCAAGGAGATCGTGCACAACAAATACGTGGTCGAGACGCTGTCGGAGCGCGGTGCGATCTTCGTCGAGGAGACCGACGAGGTGCCCGAGGGCGCTCGCGTGGTGTTCTCCGCGCACGGAGTGTCGCCCGCCGTGCGCGAGAGCGCCGATGCGCGCAACCTGCTGACGATCGACGCCACGTGCCCGCTGGTCACCAAGGTGCACAAGGAGGCCGTGCGCTTCGCCAAGTCGGAGCAGACGATTCTCCTGATCGGTCACGACGGGCACGAGGAGGTCGAGGGCACCGCCGGCGAGGCGCCCGAGCACACCATCGTCGTGAACTCGCCCGAGGAGGCGGACACGATTGAGGTTGCCGATCCCGACAACGTCGTGTGGCTGTCGCAGACCACGCTGTCCGTCGACGAGACCATGGAGACCGTGCGCCGCCTGCGCGAGCGGTTCCCCCACCTGCAGGACCCTCCGAGCGACGACATCTGCTACGCCACGCAGAACCGCCAGGTCGCGGTCAAGAAGCTCGCCCCGGAGTGCGATCTCGTGATCGTGGTGGGCTCCGCGAACTCCTCCAACTCGGTGCGCCTGGTCGAGGTCGCGCTCCAGGCCGGCGCCAGGACGTCGTACCGCGTCGACCGCGCGCGCGAGATCGACGAATCGTGGTTCGACGGCGTCGAGACCGTGGGTCTGACCTCTGGCGCCTCCGTTCCCGAGATTCTCGTGAAGGACGTCATCGCCTTCCTCGCCGACCGCGGCTACGAGACCGTCGAGGAGGTGCGGACCGCGACCGAGGACCTCATGTTCTCGCTGCCGCGCGAGATCCGCGCCGACATGAAGGCCCGCGCCAACGCCTGACCCCGCCCGACGCTCCACGACAACCCACCTGAGCGCCCTGGTGGCGGCTCACTGTGGATTCCTGACCGCACGTGTCTCCTGATGGAGCCTGATGGTCGGCGCGGCACGGGTGCATCCCATGAGTGAGCCCGCGTCGCTCGTGGGCCGATCGTGCGCGGCATGAGTCGGCCAGTGTCGCCAGCGACCAGGTGGCGCGCTCAGTCGGAGGTGAGCTCGGGAGCCGCGAGAGCGCGCACCTCCGACTCCACCCGTCGCGGCTGCTCGAGCTCGGGGTCGATCTGCTGCATGTCGCCGAATCGTCGCGCGCTGACGAGGACCCTCGACTCGAGCGAGGCCACGGTGTCGTTGTACGCCTTGCCGGCGCTCGCGATCGCCTTGCCCACGCGGTCCAGGTGCGCGCCCATCGTGGTGAGCCGGTCGTAGAGCTCCTTGCCGGTCGTGAGCACCTCCTGGGCGTTCTTGGCCAGCGCCTCCTCCTTCCACGCGTGGGCGACGGTGCGCAGCATCGCGACCAGCGTCGTGGGGGTGGCGATCACTACGCGCTTGCCGAAGGCGTACTCCTGGAGCGACGGGTCCTGCTCCACGGCCGATTGGTAGAAGGCCTCGGACGGCACGAACATGACGACGAACTCCGGCGCCGAATCGAACTGCTCCCAGTAGCGCTTGCCCGACAGGTCGTCGACGTGCCGCTTGACGTGGCGAGCGTGGGCCACGAGCCTTTCCGCTCGGACGGCCTCGTCCTCGGTCTCGAAGGCCTCCAGCAGCGCGGCGAGCGCGACCTTGGAATCGACCACCACCGTGCGGCCCCCGGCGAGCCGGACGGTCATGTCGGGCCGAAGGTTGCGGCCCTCGCCGTCCGTGACGGTCTGCTGCTCCTCGAAGTCGACGTGCGGCATCATGCCGGCGAGCTCGACGACGCGGCGCAACTGGACCTCGCCCCAGTTGCCCCGGACGTCCGACCGGCGCAGCGTGTTGATGAAGTCGGAGGTCTTGCGGTCCAGCTTCGCGGAGGCCTCGACCATCTGCCGCACGTGCTCGGTCATCGTGGCCTGACTCGCGGCGCGGGCGCGGTCCGCCTCAGTAGTCTGGCGCTGCACCTGCTCGAGCGCCTTCGCCATCGGCTCGACGAGCTGCCGCACCGCCTCCTCGCGGCGCGCCAGGTCCTCGTGCCCCGCCTGCTGTGCCCGTGCGAGCCTCTCGTTCGCCACGCGAAGGAAGCTCTCCTGGTTGGCCGCCAGCGCATCGGCGCTCAGTGCCTTGAACTGACTGACCAGGCGGTCATGGTCGCCGCGGACCTGCGCGACGTAGCGATCGTGCTCCTCGCGCATCCGCCGCTCGCGCTCCTGAGCCGCCGCGGTCTCGCGCGCGAGCTGGTCCTCGAGCGCGACGGTTCTGGCGCGCGCGTGAGCGATCTCCCCGGCGTCGCCGCGCCGGCCCGCGAGCACGAACCCCACGGCGACCCCCACGAGCACGGACACGATGGCGATGATGGCTTCCGTCATGCCGACATGGTTGCGCGCGGCACTGACATCGACGGGCGAGGGCGCAAGCGTGTCGCGCCTCACAGCCGCGGCGGATGCCCGCATTCTCGCCGTGCGGCACGCACGAAAGCGCCGTGTTCTCGTTCACGGGAAGGGATGCATGTGGCATTGGTCACAGTTTGGGCACGAATTCTCCCCGTATGAGGCTCTGAAACACGTTCGTTACCGAAGGTTCCGTACTCTGGACGGCACCTACGGGGAAACTCCCCGTAAGCCTTCGCGTCCATGGCGTCGCCCGAACCCCGGGAAGTGCCATGGACGCGTGATGCGAGAGGAACTAAGAATGAAGATCGGCACCATGGGACGTGGA
>NZ_CAJXJX010000060.1 GCF_913055775.1 uncultured Demequina sp.
CCCGCTCGACGGTCGGCACGCTCACCGAGCTCAACGACTACCTCAAGCTCCTCTTCGCCCGGGCCGCGACCGGCCACGACCCCGCGACCGGCGAGGAGATCCGCCCCGACTCCCCCGAGTCCGCCGCCGCGTGGGCGCTCGATCATCTCGACCGCGAACAGGTCCTGGTCACCTTCCCGGTCCCGATCTCGCCCGACACCCGGACCGCAGACCTCTTCCCCTTCCTCAACCAGCAGGGCTACCTGCGCATCCTCCTCGACGGAGCCGTCCACCGCACCGACGAAGGGCCGTCTTCAGTCGGCAAGCTTCCATCGGCCATCGACGTCATCCAGGACCGGCTCACGGTGTCGAAGCGCACCCGCACCCGCCTCCTCGAGGCCCTCGAGCACGCCTTCCTCCTCGGCAAGGGCGAGGCCTCCATCGTGGCGGGGGCATCCTCCTCCCGTCCGGGACAGGAGGGTTCCGCCCCTTCCCGGCAGTTTTCCTCCAAGTGGCAGAACCCCGCCACCGGCTTCACCCTTCGCCCGCCGACGCCGGCCCTGTTCTCCTTCAACAATCCCCTCGGCGCCTGCCCCAAGTGCCGCGGCTTCGGACGGGTCATCGGGATCGACCTCGACAAGTCCGTCCCCGACCCGAGCCTGTCGATCGCCGGCGGCGCGGTGAAGCCCTTCCAGGGCGAGCGCGGCGAGGAATGCCAGCGCGACCTGCTGCGCAACTGCCGCGAGCGCGGCGTCGACGTCCGCGCGCCGTGGGAGGACCTCGACGAGGACACCCGGGAGTGGATCTACTACGGAGACCGTCCCAACGCCGCACTCGGGGAACTCGAGGACCTGTGGCGGGACGGCGGCTGGTACGGCGTCAAGGGCTTCTTCGACTGGCTCGAGAACACCTTCTCGTGGTTCTTCGAGTTCCTGCGCGAGCTGTTCATCGGCATGGTCGACGCCGTCGACTGGGTCTTCGCCACCCCGCCGGCACTCGTGGTCATCGCCATCGTCGCCATCGCGGCCCTGTTCGCACGGGGCTGGAAGTTCGCGATCGGCGCCGCCGTGGGCCTGCTGTTCATCATGAGCGTGGACCAGTGGGACAACGCCGTCGACTCGCTCGCGCTCGTGCTGGTCGCAGCGTTCCTCGCTGTCGCCCTTGCCGTGCCGCTGGGTATCTGGGCCGCACGCAACGACACCGTCTCGAAGATCGTGAAGCCCATCATGGACTTCCTGCAGACGCTGCCCGCCTTCGTGTACCTGATCCCCGCGATCGCGCTGTTCCGTGTAGGCGTCGCGCCCGGCGTGGTCGCCACCCTGGTGTTCGCGATGGCGCCTGGCGTGCGCCTCACGGAGCTGGGCATCCGCGGCGTCGACAAGGAGGTGGTCGAGGCCGGCGAAGCGTTCGGCGCCACCCCGCGCCGCATCCTGCGCCAGATCCAGATCCCGCTCGCGATGCCGTCGATCATGGCCGGCATCAACCAGATCATCATGCTGTCGCTGTCGATGGTCGTCATCGCCGGCTTCGTTGGCGCTGGCGGCCTCGGAGGCGACGTCGTGCAGGCGATCTCCGCGCTCAACGCCCGCCTGGGCTGGGAGGCCGGACTGTCCGTCGTGGTGCTCGCGATCCTGCTGGATCGCTTCACCGCGTCCTTCGGTCAGGGCATGGGCCTGTACTCGCACTGGGCTCGCCAGCGCAAGCTCAGGCGCGAGCAGGAGGAGCAGGCGCGCATCGACGCTATGGAGCTCGAGGCGGCCGGGGCTCGCCGCGAACCGGGGTCAGCGGGCGCCTAGCGCTCAAACAGGACCCCCGCATCGGCCGTTCCCACCCGACCACAACACCACACAGACTTCGCGTCCCACCCGGGGCGCGAGCACCCCGCCCACTGGCGGAGTGCTTCCACGGCACCCGGAGATCCCTGTGCCGAGAAAGGGAGAAACATGTTCAAGCGCACTGCCACCGCCTTCGCGGTGACGGCCGCTGCGGGCCTCGTGCTCGCGGGCTGCTCGTCGGCCGACGACGAGGGCACCGAAGACGCCGCTGACGACACCACTGAGGAGTCGACCGACGACGCCATGGAGGGCGGCGACCTGACGCTCGCCGTGTTCAACGGCTGGGACGAGTCGCTCGCGACCTCGCTCCTGTGGGAGGCCATCCTCGAGGACAACGGCTACACCGTCGAGCTCGAGTACGCCGACCCGGCCGTCGTGTTCCAGGGTGTCGCCGACGGCGACTACGACGTCGTGACCGACGTCTGGCTGCCGCTCACCCACGCCTCGTACATCGACGAGTTCGGCGACCAGATCGAGGAGCTCGGCGCCTGGTTCGACTCCGCCGCGCTCACCATCGCGGTGAACGCCGATGCGCCGGTCGACTCGCTCGCCGACCTCGCCGCCGCGGGCGACGACTTCGGTGGCCGCATCGTGGGCATCGAGCCCGGTGCCGGCCTGACCGCCACCACGCAGGACGCGGTCATCCCGACCTACGGCCTCGAGGACTGGGAGTTCATCACCTCCTCGACCCCGGCCATGCTGTCGGAGCTCGACACCGCTCTCGCCAACGGTGAGAACATCGTCGTGACCCTGTGGGAGCCCCACTGGGCCTACGGCGCGTTCGACATCAAGAACCTCGAGGACCCCGAGGGCACGCTGGGCGAGGCCGAGAGCATCGTCACCTACGCGCGCTCCGGCTTCTCCGAGGACCACGCGCAGGCCGCTGAGTGGCTGTCCAACTTCACCATGGACGCTGAGCTCCTCTACGACCTCGAGAACCAGCTCCAGGGCGCGGACTCGGGCGACTACGAGTCGGTCGTGGCCGACTGGATCGCCGCCAACCAGGAGTGGGTGGACTCGCTCACCGCGTAAGTCCGCTCCTGCTTCACGGAAGCGCCGGTCACCTGCGGGTGGCCGGCGCTTTCGCGTGCGCGGGAGGATTGCGCAGGGCCGATGCGGTGGCTCGGCTCAGCGCCGGAACTGGACGGGCTCGTCCATGTGGGGCTCCCAGGCGGCTCGCTCCGTGGCGCTGATGCGACGGGGGCGCTGGGTCTCAGGGTCCATGAGCACCAACGTCGTGGCTGCACGGGCGAAGACGACGGGTTCCTCCGACCCCACCGGCGAGCACACCTCGTAGCAGATCTCGATGCTCGCTCCCCCGAGCGATCCGATCCACAGCTGCACGTCGAGCGGCCTGCGCAGGTACGGCACCTGCGCCAGGTACTCGATGCGCTGGCCGGCGATGATCGTGGTGGTCGGTGCACCCGGACCCGCGGCGAGCACGGCCGTCGAGGACTCGTTGTCGGCGTCGGCCCAGAACACGCTGATGCGCGCCTCCTCGAGCAGGCGCAGCATCGCCGTGTTGTTGACGTGGCCGTACGCGTCGAGGTCGGACCAGCGCAGCGAGATCGGGACGTGGATGCGGCTCATGGCGCCACGGTAGCGGTCACGTGGCTACTCCGGCTCGTCCTCCTCGCGCCTGGTGCGACCGCGGTCCTCGCGCGTGCGCGGGTCGGTCGATTCCTCGTCCGCCCAGCGCCCGCCCTTGTCGAGCTTCGACAGGTCGACCCACTCGGTGGGCTCGCGCGCCTCGCGCTGCGCCTTGTCGAACTGCACCGACCGGCGCCACATCACCAGCAGCACGACCACCCCGGTCGCGACGACGGCGAGCAGCACCATGATCGACGGGAACAGCCAGCCTGGCGCCTCCGGCCAGATGGTCGGATCCAGGTAGAACGGGTCGAGCGGGGTGCCCGACGGCGCCGGAGACGGCTCGACCGAGTCCGCGACGCCGAGCGGCTCGGCGAGCGCGGCCACCGCAGGCGCCGCGGCGCCGACGGCTGGAACCGTCACCCGTCAGTCCCGCGTGAGCTTGCGGTACGTGACGCGGTGCGGGCGCGCGGCGTCGGCACCCAGGCGCTCGACCTTGTTCGCCTCGTAGGCCTCGAAGTTGCCCTCGAACCAGTACCAGTTCGCCGGGTTCTCCTCGGTGCCCTCGTAGGCGAGGATGTGGGTCGCGACGCGGTCGAGGAACCAGCGGTCGTGGCTGACCACCACGGCGCAGCCCGGGAACTCGAGCAGCGCGTTCTCGAGAGAGCCCAGCGTCTCGACGTCGAGGTCGTTGGTGGGCTCGTCGAGGAGCAGCACGTTGCCGCCCTCCTTGAGCGTGAGCGCGAGGTTCAGACGGTTGCGCTCACCGCCCGACAGCACGCCCGCGGGCTTCTGCTGGTCCGGCCCCTTGAAGCCGAACGCGGAGATGTAGGCGCGCGACGGCATCTCGACCTTGCCGACGTTGATGTAGTCGAGGCCGTCGGACACGACCTCCCACAGCGACTTCTTGGGGTCGATGCCGCCGCGCGACTGGTCGACGTACGAGATCTGCACGGTCTCCCCGACCTTGAGGTCGCCGTCGTCGAGCGGCTCGAGGCCCACGATGGTCTTGAACAGCGTGGTCTTTCCCACGCCGTTGGGGCCGATCACCCCGACGATGCCGTTGCGCGGCAGCGAGAACGACAGCCCGTCGATGAGCGTGCGGCCGTCGAATCCCTTGTTCAGGTCCTTGGCCTCGATCACCACGTTGCCCAGGCGCGGGCCCGGCGGGATCTGGATCTCCTCGAAATCGAGCTTCCTGGTCTTCTCCGCCTCGGCGGCCATCTCCTCGTAGCGGGCGAGGCGGGCCTTGGACTTGGTCTGGCGGCCCTTGGCGTTCTGGCGGACCCAGTCGAGCTCGTCCTTCAGCCGCTTGGCGAGCTTCGCGTCCTTCTTGCCCTGGACCTGGAGGCGCTCCTGCTTCTTCTCGAGGTACGTCGAGTAGTTGCCCTCGTAGGGGTAGAGGCGGCCGCGGTCGACCTCGCAGATCCACTGCGCAACGTGGTCGAGGAAGTAGCGGTCGTGCGTGACGGCCATGACGGCACCGGGGTACTTCGCGAGGTGCTGCTCGAGCCACAGCACGGACTCCGCGTCGAGGTGGTTCGTGGGCTCGTCGAGCAGCAGCAGGTCGGGCTTCTCGAGGAGCAGCTTGCACAGCGCGACGCGGCGGCGCTCACCACCGGAGAGCACGGTGACGTCGGCATCCGCGGGCGGGCACCGCAGCGCGTCCATGGCCTGCTCGAGCTGACTGTCGAGGTCCCAGGCGTCGGCGTGGTCGAGCTCCTCCTGGAGCGTGCCCATCTCCGCGAGCAGCGCGTCGTAGTCGGCATCCGGGTTCGCCATCTCCTCCGAGATCGCGTTGAAGCGGTCGAGCTTGCGCTTGATCTCGGCGACGCCCTCCTCGACGTTGCCCAGCACGGTCTTCTCCTCGTTGAGGGGCGGCTCCTGCAGCAGGATGCCCACCGTGTAGCCAGGGCTGAGCCGGGCCTCGCCGTTCGACGGCTCCTCGAGGCCCGCCATGATCTTGAGGATCGTGGACTTTCCAGCGCCGTTGGGGCCCACGACGCCGATCTTCGCGCCCGGGAAGAACGCCATCGTCACGTCATCGAGGATGACCTTGTCGCCGTGCGCCTTGCGCGCCTTCTGCATCGTGTAGATGAACTCAGCCACTGCTGCTCCGTGAAGTCGTCGTGGGGCGCTGAGCGCCCTCGGGGATGTCCGGAGACCAGCCTACGCGGTTCGCTGAGTCCCGCCGGGCCGATGCGCGGGCGGGGGCGAGAGGCGACGCGGCACCCCGCGCGCCGCGCGAGGGGGTGCGGGCGCGCGGGGTGGGTCCGGCGAGGCTCAGGCCAGCACGGCTGCGCGGTCGTCGTCCTCGTGCGCGACGTCCGGCTCGAGGTCCGTGGCGTCGCTCGCATCGTCCTCGACGTCCGGGGCGGCGGCGCCTCCGCTCGCGCTGTCGACCCCCGGCTCGGGCTCGTCGGGCTCGCCATCCGCGACCACCGTGCGCGTGAAGTCGGCCACCCCGCGGGTCAGGTCGTGACCCACGGCATTCGCGTCGAGCTGCAGGTCGAGGTGGAGCTTGTCGTTCTGGTCCGTCCACTCGTTGGTGCGCAGCCGGCCCTCCACGATCACGGGCTGACCCTTGGCCACCGACTTCTGCACGGTCCAGGCGGCGTCGCGGAACACCCGCACCGTGAACCACACGGTGCTGCCGTTCGCCCACTCCTGCTTGGCGCGGTCGAAGTACCGCGCGGTCTGCGCGAGCCTGAAGGAGCACATGTCCGTGCCCTTGTCCTCGCGGGTCATCACCATCCTGGGATCGGTGGCGACCCATCCGGTCACCGTCATGCTCAGCTCATTCATGTCGCCTCCTCGGCTCGCGCCGCGACCGTCGCGGCTGCGGCCAGGCTCGCGGAGGGCCGATGCGCGGGTCGAGTGCGCGGGCGCGCTTCCGTGGACGAGGGCGATCGCAGGCGTCCTGGGGACGGTCGAGGTGAAAGGGCGGCCTCAGCCCTTCGCGATGGTCCGCGAGCGCTCCATGGCCGCCTCGATCGCGTCGCGCACCGTCTGCGGCACGCCGCGCTCCTCCATCGTGGAGATCGCGGCGTGCGTCATGCCGCCGGGGCTCGTCACCTCGGCGCGCAGGTCCGCGGGCTCGCGGCCGCTCACGGACAGGTACTCCGCCGCTCCCCCGATGATGCGCGGGAGGGCTCGCGCGGCGAGGTCGGGATCGAGACCCTGATCGGCCGCGGCCGAGCGCAGCGCCTCGATCAGGTAGTACGTGTAGGCGGGCGCCGCTCCCACGAGGGCACCAAAGGCGTCGAAGACCTCCTCCGGCACCTCCTCGATGTCCCCCGTGGGCGCCAGCAGCGCGCGGACGCGCTCGAGGGTCCCGGCGGGAGCACCGGGCGCCACGGCGACGCCCGTGACGCCGCGCCCGATCGCGACCGGCGTGTTGGGCATCGCCCGGACCACGACCGCGTGCTCGGGCAGAGCCGCCACGATGTCCGCCACCGTGACGCCCGCGGCTACCGAGATCACCAGCGTCCCGGGCTCGACCGCATCGGCGATCTCCTGAGCCGTCGCCACGATGTCCTTGGGCTTCACGCCCAGGATGACCGCATCGGCCCCTTGCACGGCCGCCACGTTGCCCCCCGGATCGTGCTCGAGCGCGACGTGCGAGACCCCGGGCGCGACGGCCGCCCAGGCCGGAGCGCTCGTACGAGTGGTGAGTCTCAAGTGCGGGCTGCCGGGCGCATCGGCCAGTGCCCAGGCGATCGCGCCGGCCATGTTGCCCGCGCCGATGACCGCGACCTCGGTCGCGCGCCCGTGCGGGTCCGTGTAGGGCAGGTCGCGCTCGTGCGGGGCGTCGGTGCTCATGGGCCTCTCCCTCCGGCGCCGCGGACTCCTGGGCCCGGCGCCGCTCACTCCAGCTCGGTCAGCTCGTCGAGCGCCCGGTAGGCCTGATGGATGGTCTCCGTGGGCTCGATGAGACCGGGGGTCACGGCCTGCGAGACCGCGGCCCGGCCTGTCTCGAGCGTACGCTTGCGCGCCGCGCTCGCCACCGTGGTGGGCGTTCTTGTAGAAGTGCCGGTGATGTTGTCGCTTGTGGCCTTCGCCAACCGGACCCGCGCCCGGTTCGCCGGCGCTTGACGGGGCAGGCCCGCGCGGGAGAGTGGGGAGCATGTACGCCATATCGCTCACCACGATCCCCCTGCGCCGGATCGATGGTCGGCCACGGCGCGTCCTCGAGAGCCTCCTCGATGCGCCGGGCGAGCTCCGAGGCCGGCTCGACGGCCTCATCGACCACCTGGCGCCACGTGGGCGGCAGCCCGTCCGTCGCGGCATCGATCCAGTCCAGCCGCTCGCGCCCCACGCCCGCGACCGGCGCCTGCCACTGCGCGGGATCGTCGATCCCCGCACCCTTGGCGCGCGCGGCCGCGGCCTCGGCCCGAGCGTCGACACCGGCGACGCGGGCGAGAGCGGCGACGAGCTCGTCGGGGTCCGGCAGAGTCGGATCCGCGTCCTTCGCGAGCGCCCCGGCGAGAGCACGGCCGGCGGCCACGAGGTCCGACCTCACCGCCTCCGCCGCCACCGTCCGCGCCGACACGGCGCCGCCCAGCTCCGCCCTCAGGATCTCGAGGCCATGGCCCGTGCGCGCTGACACCGGCATCACCGGCACCTGCGTCATCCCGTCCACGGCGAGGAGGCGCTGCAGGTCGCGGGCCACCGCCCAGGCGTCCTCGGTCGACAGCCGGTCCACATGGTTGAGCACCACGAGGGACGGGCGGTCGCGCTTGGACGCCGTGGCCAGGTACGCCGAGTGCAGGGCGTGGTCCGCGTACTTCTGCGGGTCCACGACCCACAGCAGCAGGTCCGCCATCGGGACCACGCGGTCGACGATGCCGCGGTTGTCGGGATTGATCGAGTCGTGGTCGGGCAGGTCCAGCAGCACCAGCCCGTCGAGACTCGCCTCGTCCTCGGCATCGAGGGGGTCGAAGTCGCGCTCGAGCCGCCGGTCGGCGCGCACCTCGAGCCAGTCGAGCAGGGCCGATGCGCCCCCTCCCCAGACGGCGGCGCTGACATCGGAGGTCGTGGGGCGGGCGACGCCCGGGACCGCGAACTCGCGCCCGGCGATCGCGTTGAACAGGCTCGACTTGCCCGAACCGGTGCCGCCGGCGATCGCGATCACCGTGTGGTCGACGCCCATCGCGAGGCGCTCGTCGCACCGGCGGATGGTCGCCTCCACCTGCTCGCGGACGTCGCTCGGGATCGCGTCCGAGGCCCACTCCATCGAGGAGCGCAGCCGGTCCACGCGCTCCCGCAGCGCCGTGGTCTCGTCGCGCGGGGCGACGTGCTCGAACTGGACGGTCACATCAGGCCCCTGAGCTCGGCTCGCCGCAACCGCACCACGGACGAGGTCTCGGGCAGCAGCGATGGCACGTCCGTGGGCTTCATCATGTCGAGCGCCTCGCGGTTGATGCAGTAGCGGCGGGCGCCGGTGAGCTCGGCCTGCGCGAGGTGGACCGCGTCGCCCAGCGCGGGCGTCACGAGCGTGCCCAGGAGGGAGCGTGCCTCGGGCACCCCGAGAGCGGCGCTCGCGAGCGCGATCGCGACGCCCTCCTCGCCGATCACCTCGGCGCCCCTCGACGCGCCCGGGATGCGCATCGCCTGCTCGGCGACCTTGGTGAGCCAGGCCCTCGTCGCATCGGCCGCTCGCCTGTCGCGCACCGCGCGCGCCTCGCGGGGGTCGCTCTGGGCGGCCAGCCACCGGCCCGGGGACTCGTCGCCGTGGGTGAGGGCGGCCACCATGGCGTCGGAAGCGTCGGCGGCGGCCGATGCGAGGGTCGCCTCGACCGCCTCGAGCAGGTCCGCGCGGATCTCCGCGAGCACGGCGTCGCGCTGCTCTCGGGCCGAGCGCCGACGCGCCCACGCGCTGTGACGGATCTTGTGCAGCGGCCCGCCCTCGCCGCGCGCGGCCTCCCACCGCGCACGCAGGGATCCCGTGCTGATCTCCTCGTACCAGGCGTCGCCTCCGGCGTGCTCGGCCTGCGCGGCGCAGCGCCTGACCTCGGCGCGCACCTCCTTCGCGGCGGCCGCCTGATCGTCCATGCGCTCCGCGAGCTTCTCGAGCCACTCCTTGAGCGTCTCGGTCGCGCCATGCATGGTGCGCTCCACGATCGTCTCCGCGGACGCGGCGGCGACGCCGTCGAGCCAGCGGCCCAGGCCACCCACCACGTCGCGCGGCAGGTTGAGGCCGCCCTCCGTGTCCTCGGGGATCACGAACAACGGCAGCGACTCGAGGTTCTCGTCGGTGAGGCGGGCAACCAGCTCGCGCCGCACCTGCGCGGCGACGTCGACGGTCACGCGGTTCAGCACCATCGCGATCGACGCGCCGCGCTCGGAGCCCCGCCGCAGCGCGTCCCACGGCACGGCGTCGCCGTAGCGGGCTGCGGTCGTGACGAAGATCCACAGGTCGGCGGCCTCGAGGAGGCGTTCGGCGATGTCGCGGTTCTCGCCGCGCACCGAGTCGAGGTCCGGCGAGTCGATCAGGGCGAGTCCGCGCGGCACGGCCTCGGTCGCGATGACCGTCGCCTCCTGCGCGATCGTGCTGAGCACGTCGGCATCGAGCGGGTGGTGGAAGACGTGCGGGATCTTGGTGGTGGGGCGCAGCACGCCCGATGCGGTCAGCTGCTCTCCCAGCAGGGCGTTCACCACGGTCGACTTGCCCGCGCCGGTGGATCCCGCGACCACCACGATCGCAGGAGACGCCTCCTCGCGCACGCGCGGGATGAGGTGGTGATCGAGCTGCTCGACCATGTGCGCGCGCAGGCGCTCGGTGTCCTCGGCGTCGCCCAGTGGGATGGGGAACTCCAGGTCCGCGACCACGGAGCGCGTGTCCACCAGGGCGTCGAGAAGCGCACCAGGGTACGACCAGGTCTTGATCGGCCGGATGGTCATCCCCTGCGGTCCCTCCTGTATCGCACGGCGTAGGCGGCTTCCGCCCTGCCTAGGCTACCGCCTTCGAGCCCACCGTCGCCGCCGCCGGGCCGCCGCGTCCCCACGTCTGCGAGGCACGACGCGCGGCGCCCGGTCCCCGTGCGCCAGGGCGTGGGCCGCTCGCGGCTACCCTGGTGGCAGGCGCTCGGGCGCCGGGCCCCCGTAGCTCAATGGATAGAGCAACGGCCTTCTAAGCCGTAGGTTGCAGGTTCGAGTCCTGCCGGGGGCGCCCGACATCCACACTGGTTCTCCACTGGGGTACCGGACCAGGTCGAGTTCCACGCTGACGCTCCACTGCAGCGCTCAGGTTCTGGAGCCGCTCATGGGGCTCTGCAGTGGAGCGTCAGTGTGGATTCCGGAACGCAAGCGGATCCTGGTGGAGCGTGAGCGTCGCGCGAGAAAGAGGAGCGCGTGCTCAGTCCGCGTCGAGGGCGCGCGTCGAGCGCCGCACGATGAGCTCCGTGGGCAGAGGCGTGTCCGACGCCATCTCGCCCTGCTCCTCGAGCGATACCAGGACCTTCTGCAGCATCATGCGGCCGAGCGCCTCGAAGTCCTGGCGCACGGTCGTCAGCGGCGGGTACAGGTATCCGGCCTCCGGGATGTCGTCGAAGCCCACGATCGAGACGTCGTCCGGGACCAGGAGGCCACGCTCGCGCAGCGCCGAGAGCACACCGATCGCCATCTGGTCGTTGCCGACGAAGATCGCGCTGTCGGGCGCGATCTCGAGCTCGGAGCCGATGCGGTAGCCACTCGCGGCCGTCCAGTCGCCGTGCGACGGGTCGACGACCTCGAGCCGATGCGTGGCCAGCTCGCGGCGCCAGCCGCGCACGCGCTCGGTGGCGTCCGGCGCGGACGCCGGCCCGGCGATGTGGAGGATGCGCTCGTGGCCCAGGTCCACGAGGTGCTGGACGGCGGATCGGGCTCCGCGGAACTGGTCGATCGACACGAGGTGCGGGCTGCGGGTCTCGGCCGAGCCGGCGATCACCAGCGGAATGCCCAGGTCGAGCCCTCCCACGAGCTCGAGCACGCTCGCCTCGGCGACCAGCACCACGATCGCGTCGACGCGCTGGCGCAGCAGCGCCTCGACTGCCGCCCGCACGGCTCCCGGGTCGCCGGGAGCGGTCGAGATCGTGTCGACCGAGTAGCGCGCGGCGTGAGCCGCCATGGTGAAGTGCATCGCGATCGACGTCGGGCCGTGCGACGACACCGCTGGGTTCACGAAGCCGAGCGTGCGCGTCCTGCGGGTGACCAGCGCGCGAGCCGCGGGCGAGGGGCTGTAGCGCAGCTGCGCGATGGCGCTCTCCACGCGCTCGCGCGTGGCGGGCCGGACGTTCGTCATGCCGTTGATGACACGCGAGACCGTCTGGTGCGACACCCCCGCGAGGCGGGCGACGTCGAAGATGTTGGCGGCGCGCGGCTGCTTGTCGTCTGCCATCAGTCGCCCGTCACGCTTCCGGCAGATCGGGTCGGGCGACGAGCGCCATGAGCGAGTCGACGTCGACGTCTGCGGAGGCGACCGTCTCCACGATGTGACCGTCACGCAGGATCGCGACGCGGTCACCCACGCGCAGCACCTCTTCGAGCTCTGCGGAGATGAACACCACCGACAGGCCGTTGTCCGCCATCTCCCCCACGAGGTTCTGGATCTCGACCTTGGCGCCCACGTCGATGCCTCGGGTGGGCTCATCGAGGACGATGAAACGCGGCGAGATTGCGAGCAGGCGCGCCAGCATGACCTTCTGCTGGTTGCCTCCCGAGAGGTTGCGCACCGGGACGTCGACGTCCGCGGGACGGATGTCCAGAGCCTCGACCCAGCTCGTGGCGAGCTCGCGCACCTTGGTGGCGCTCAGCGGGCGCAGCGCGCCGCGCTGCGCCTGCAGGGCGAGCGCGATGTTCTCGGCGATCGACATGTCCCCCACGAGGCCCTCGGAGCGCCGGTTCTCCGACGAGTACACGACGCCCAGCGACAGCGCCTGGCGGGGGGTGTCGAGCGCGTGAGCCTCGCCCTCGATGCGGATGATGCCCGCATCGGGCCGGTCGACCCCGGTGAGCGCCCTTGCCAGCTCGGTCCTTCCGGACCCGAGCAGCCCGGCCAGCCCCAGCACCTCCCCCTCGGCCACGTCGACGTTGGCGCCCACGATCCCGGCGCCGGAGCTGAGGTCGCGAGCGCTCAGGAAGGCGACCTCGCTGCCGATCGCCTCCTCCACTCGCTCGCGCGCCTTGAAGAACGACGCCTCGCGGCCGAGCATCTTCTGCACCAGGTCGATGCGGAGCAGCTCGGTGGTGAGGTACTCGCCCACGAGCGCGCCGTCGCGCAGGACCGTGATGCGGTCGCAGATCTCGTAGACCTGGTCGAGGAAGTGACTGACGAACAGGATCGCGACGCCGCGCTCCTTGAGGTCGCGGATCACGCGGAAGAGCTCCGCGACCTCGTCGAGGTCGAGGCTCGATGTCGGCTCGTCCAGAACCAGGACCTTGAGGTCGCGAGAGATGGCGCGCGCGATCGCCACCAGCTGCTGGACGGCAAGCGAATGGGTTCCCAGCGGCGCCGCCGGATCGAGGTCGAGGCCCAGGTCGTGCAGGATCACCCGAGCCCGCTCCCGCATCGCCCGGCCGTCGATCATGCCGAGCCGCCGCGGCTCGCGGCCCAGCAGGATGTTCTCGGCAATGGAGAGGTTCGGCAGCAGGTCGATCTCCTGGTAGACCGTGCTGATGCCCGCCTCCTGGGCGTCGTGCGGGCCGTGGAAGGCGCGCGCCTCGCCGTCGAGGATCAGGGTTCCGGCGTCGGGCGTCAGAGCCCCGGTCAGAGCCTTGATGAGGGTCGACTTGCCCGCGCCGTTCTCGCCCATGAGCGAGTGCACCTCGCCGGGGAACATCCGGAAGTCGACGTGATCGAGCGCGACCGTGGCTCCAAAGCGCACGGTCGTGCCAGTCAGCTCCACCAGCGGCCGCGCCTCGTCCACGCCGTCATCTTGGCACGGACGAGGCGCGGCGGAGGAGAGCCTGCGCGGGTGGTTCAGGTCAGCTTCCGCGTTCGGAGCGGGCGACGATCGCCCTCTGGACGACGATGAACAGCAGCAGGAGGAGCCCGACGATGATGTGCGTCCACGACTGCTCGGCTCCCATGAACGAGATGATCGTCTTGATGGTGCCGTAGACGAACACGCCGATCATCGAGCCCAGCACGTAGCCGCGTCCGCCCGTCAGCAGCGTGCCGCCGATCACGACGATGGCGATGACATCGAGCTCCGTGCCGATGCCGTTGCGGGGGTAGCCCGCGCCGGAGTACGCCGTGAGCACCAGACCCGCGAGGCCGCCGCACAGGCCCGAGATCACGTAGACCATGACCTTGGTGCGGGGGACCTTGAGGCCCATGAGTCGCGCGGACTGCTCCGACCCACCGACCGCATACACCGTGCGGCCGAATCGGGTCTTGTGCATCACGACTGCACCCACCGCGACGGCGAGCAGCGCGAGGATGCCGGTGGGCGTGATGTACCAGTCGCCTATGCGAATGCGGGTCGACTGCAGCCACAGCACGACCGGGTCCTCGACCCGGATCGAGGACAGGCTCACCACGAACGCGAGTCCTCGCCCCAGGAACAGTCCGGCGAGCGAGGCGATGAACGGCTGGACGTTGAAGTGCTGCACCAGCACGCCGATCAGCAGGCCGATCAGCGCCCCCGACACCAGCATGACCGGAATCGTGATGACGGCCGGCACGCCGCTCGACAGCAGGCTCGCGCCGAAGATTCCGGTGAACGCCATGACGGATCCGACGGACAGGTCGATCCCCGCCGTGACGATCACGAACGTCATGCCGACCGCGAGGATCATCAGGTAGGCGTTGTCGAGCAGCAGCGCGGACATGTTGCGCGGCGTCAGGAAGTTGCCGAAGTACAGCTCTGCGCCCACGAGGAGCAGGATCAGGATCGCGATCGCCGCGAACGTCGGCAGCACCGATGCGTGGCGGTTGGTGAAGGTGCCCACGCGCTCGCCGAGCCCCTTCTTCGCGGGTGCAGCGGTCTCCATGGCGGTCATCGCGCGACCTCCTTCTGACGTTCGGGGCTGCTGGGCGCATCGGCCTCCCCGTCGCTGTGGCGGAACCGAGCGCCCACCGACCGGCCCCAGCGGTGCACGCGGGGCGACTGCACGAGCACCACGAGGATCACCACGACGGCGAAGAACACCGGGCTCTGCGCGGGCGGGACGCCCAGGAACAGGATGGTCGAGTCGAGCGCCTGCACCGTCAGCACGCCGATCACGGTGCCAGCGATCGAGAACTTGCCGCCCATGAGGCTCGTGCCGCCGAGCACGACCGCGAGGATCGCGTACAGCTCGATGAGGTAGCCGGCCGCGTTGGCATCGGCGGCCTTGATGTTGGCGGCGTAGATGACGCCGGCGATGCCCGCCAGGGTCCCGGAGGCGATGTAGGCCGTCCAGATGATGCCTCGCGACCTGACACCGGCCAGGCGGCTGGCCTCGGGGTTGATGCCCACCGCCTCGGTGAGCATGCCCAGCGCGGTCCTGCGTTCGATCACGCCGACGATGATGACGAACGCGAGCCACACGAAGAACGCGAACGGCAGGATCAGCAGGTAGCCGCTCGCGATGAAGGACAGCGGGTCCGAGTTCACTGTGGTGATGAATCCGTCAGTGATGAGCAGCGCGGCGCCGCGGCCGGCGAGCATCAGCACGAGTGTCGCGATGATCGGTTGGATCCCGAGCACCGAGACCAGGAAGCCGTTCCAGGCGCCCAGGACCAGGGCCACCAGGACGGCGACCACGATCGCGATGAGCACGGTGCCCAGGCTGTTGGGGTTGGAGGACGGGCTGTCGATGATGGTGAGCGCCACCGCTCCCGACACCGCCATGACGGCTCCCACCGACAGGTCGATGCCGCGCGTGGCGATCACGAGCGTCATGCCCAGCGCCACCAGCATCAGCGGCGCGCTCTGGCGCAGGATGTCGATGAGGGCTCCGTAGAGCTGGCCGTCGCGCACGGTGATGCGCGCGAAGTTCGGGTTGGCGACCACGTTGACGATCAGCAGCGTGACGAGCGCCGCCGCCGGCCAGAACAGCCGGTGCTTCACGAGCCTCATCGGGCCACGCTCCCTTCCTCGGTGTTGGCGATGTAGTCGATGAGGCCATCGATGTCGATGTCGCTCGGGTCGAGATCGCCGATGTGACGGCGGTCGCGCATCACGACGACGCGCTGCGCGATGCGCAGCACCTCCTCGAGCTCCGACGAGATGAAGATGACGGAGAGACCTTGGGCTGCGAGCTCGGCGACCTTGCGCTGGATGTCCGCTTTGGCGCCCACATCGATGCCGCGGGTGGGCTCGTCGAGGATGAGCAGCTCGGGCTGGGTGGCGAGCCAGCGCGCCAGCAGCACCTTCTGCTGGTTGCCGCCGGACAGGTTGCCGATCGGGATCGTCGGGTCCGCGGGCCTCACGCCGAGCGCGGTCATGTACTCGCCCACGATCGCGTCGCGCTCGGCCTTGGGGATGGGCTTGAGCCATCCGCGCTGGGCTTGGACGCCCAGGATCATGTTCTCGGCGACGGTGAGATCCGCGACCACCCCCTCCGCGCGGCGGTCCTCGGACGAGAACGCCATGCCGTGTCCCATCGCCTGCCGCGGGTTGTGGATGCGGGCGGCGTCGCCGTCGAGCTCGATCGATCCCGAGTCCGCGCGGTCGGCGCCGTACAGCAGGCGCACGAGCTCCGTGCGCCCCGAGCCCAGGAGGCCGGCGATCCCGACCACCTCGCCGTCGTAGACGGACAAATCCGCGGG
>NZ_CAJXJX010000061.1 GCF_913055775.1 uncultured Demequina sp.
TCATCGCTCCCCAGGCCATCGGCATCCTGCTCTTCGTTCTGATCCCGCTGGGCCTGATCTTCTACTACTCGTTTCACGAGTGGAACGTCCTCGCCGGGGACTTCTCGTTCGTGGGGCTCGACAACTTCGACAAGCTGGTGAACGACCCGCAGCTGTCGACCGTGCTGCGCAACACCGCGATCTTCTCCGTGGGACTCGTCGTGTTCAACCTGACGCTCGCGCTGAGCCTCGCCCTGGTGCTCAACCAGAAACTGCGGGGCATGACGGTGTTCCGCACCATCTTCTTCTCACCCGTCGTGGTGTCGCTCGTCGCCTGGACCATCGTGTGGGGCTTCCTGCTCCAGGACAACGGCGGCATCAACGCGGCCCTCGCGAGCGTCGGCATCGAGGGCCCCAACTGGCTGCGCGAGGGGTGGGGCGCCATGGCGTCCGTGATCGTTGTGCAGGTCTTCAAGAACGTGGGCCTCAACATGGTCCTGTTCCTCGCCGCGCTCCAGGGTGTGCCCGCCGAGGTGATGGAGGCCGCCAAGATGGACGGCGCCTCCGGTCGCACGGCGCTGTTCCGCATCGTCCTCCCGCTGATCTCGCCCACCATCCTGCTGACCTCGATCATCACCATCGTGGGGTCCCTGCAGGTGTACGCGCAGATCGCGGTCCTCACGCAGGGCGGCCCCGGCATCTCCACCACCGTGCTCGTGTACTACCTGGTCCAGCAGTCGTTCGACTTCCACGCTTTCGGCTACGGCTCCACCCTTGCGATCGTGCTGTTCCTGATCGTGCTGGTGCTGACCGTCATCCAGTGGCAGATGCGCAAGAGGTGGGTCTTCTATGAGAACTGACACCCGTCCCCGAGCGGTCGCCACCGCATCGGCCGACCCCGACCACCAGCAGAGCGAGAGAGACGCGCAGCGAGACGCTCGCGTCGCCCGCACCTGGGACATCGTCGGCAAGGTCGCGCTATACCTTGCCCTGGCGATCGTGGCCATCCCGTTCCTCATGCCGACGTGGTGGATGATCACGAGCTCTCTCAAGCCCATCGGGGAGATCTTCGCGTACCCGCCCACGCTGTGGCCCGACGCTCCCACGCTGCAGGCGTACGCGGATGCGTTCGCGTTGCAGCCCTTCGCGCGGCAGTACTTCAACAGCCTGTACATCGCGGCGTTCGTGACGATCGGCACCATCCTGATCTCGTCGCTCGCGGGCTACGCCTTCGCGCGCATCCGCTTCCCCGGCAACAACATCATCTTCATGGTGGTGCTGGTGGGCCTCCTGATCCCCGCAGAGGTCACGATCGTGCCGCTGTTCCAGATGTTCAACACCTGGGGCATGGTCAACACGCACTGGCCGATCCTGCTCGCCACGACGTTCGGCGCTCCCAGCGTGCTCGCGACTTTCATCATGAGGCAGTTCTTCCTGACGCTGCCGGTGGAGCTCGATGAGGCCGCACGGCTCGACGGACTGGGACGCTTCGGGATGTGGTGGCGCTTCGCGATGCCATTGGCGCGCACCGCGATCGCGGCGGTGGGGATCTTCACGTTCCAGCACGTGTGGAACCTCTACCTCGAGCCGACGGTGTTCCTGCAGTCGCCGGAGATGTTCACGCTGCCGCAGGCACTCACGCGCTTCACGGATGCCTACGGCGGCGAGATGTGGAACGTCCAGCTCGCCGCGGCGACCATGACGGTCATCCCGGTGCTGCTCGTCTTCATCCTCGCGCAGAAGCAGTTCATCCAAGGGCTCGCCCACACCGGCCTGAAGGGCTGAGACGTTCCCGCGCGTGCCTGGGGCGCTGCCGGTCGCGAGATCGGTGGCACCCCAGGCACGCGTAGGATTCTCAGACGGGCCTCTAGCTCAGTTGGTAGAGCAGCGGACTTTTAATCCGTAGGTCGTGGGTTCGAGCCCCACGGGGCCCACTCCCGGAACGTCGCAGGTGCCGTGCGCGTTGCGAGGACGTGCTCCCCGGTCTCATCCCCCGCATCGTGGTCGACGGCGTCGACGTCACGCCCGCGCTGGTCGCGCTGACGATCATCACGGTGGGCGTCGCGTTCGCGCTCGGCCTCGCGCGTGGGCGCGGGGTCCGCTACGCACTCTGGGCCGGGCTCCTAGTGACGCTGCTCGTCATCGGCGCGGTGACACTGGGCTCGGTCCTGACCGACCACGGCACCGGCGCGCAGGGCGTCAACCTGGTCCCGTTCCAGGAGATCCAGCGCGGGCTCGACCACCGCGGCACGGTGGCGTGGACCAATCTGGTGGGCAACGTGATCCTGTTCATCCCGCTGGGACTCGCGGTCGCCGGCCTGGTGCGCGGAGGCTTCTGGTTCCGACTCATCAGCGCCCTGGCCGCGGGCCTGGTCCTCAGCACCGCGATCGAGATCACCCAGTACACCGGCGGCCGGGTCGCGGACATCGACGACATCATCCTCAACGGTGCTGGCGCGCTGCTCGGCGGGCTCGTGGGCGCGACGCTGGGCGGCATCGCCGAGCACCGGTCACGCCGAGCCGACCGCACCACAGATCAACCGCCGCCAGCCTGACGACCCCGACTGCGCATCGGCCGTCCTGACACGCCAGACTGGAACTCCACCCACCTCAGGAGGAGACCGACATGGCTCACGGCGACATCACCCACATCGACATCCCCGTGTCCGACATGGCCAAGGCCAAGCACTTCTACGGACTGCTGTTCGGGTGGGAGATCGCGGCGCCGCCCGGCTTCGAGGACTACCCGATGTGGCAGGCGCCCAACAAGATCAGCGGCGGGGGACTGGCGCCGCGCTCGGACGGCTTCGCGCAGCCGCGCAGCTATGTCGAGGTCGACTCGATCGAGCACACGCTCGGCGTCGCGCGCAGCCAGGGCGCGACCGTCCTGATGGAGAAGTCCGAGATCTCGGAGACCAGCTGGTGGGCGGCGATCCAGGACCACGATGGCAACGTGATCGGGCTCTACGAGGGCGTCACGGACGTGGGCGAGTAGCCGTCAGCGCAGAGGGCCGATGCGGCGGCCGGGTTGGCGCCGATGCGGTGGCTGATGTGACGTGCCGACGTACGCTGGAGGCATGACCGAGCAGACTCAGGCGGCGTGGACGGATCCCCGCGAGGAGATCGAGTTCAGCGTGCTCATGGCCAACGGTCGCCTCGCGCCACGCTCATTCGCGAACCGTGAGGAGGCGGAGGCCTGGGCCCGGCCGCAGGACGGCGACGAGGTCGTGTCCTTCAACCAGGTGTGCGCCTGCGACATGTAGAGACACGGGCCGCGCCGCCGGGTGAGAGCGTCAGGCCGGCCCGGCGGCGTCGCGGCGGCGGTTCAGTTTCGCGCGAGCCCACCAGAACACGACCGTGCCCACGAACAGCACGATCCCGAGCAGCGCGAGCCACAACAGCGCCTCGATGAGGAAGCCGATGATGCCTAGCGCGAGCGCCAGAACCAGGACCACGATCAGAAAGATCTTCATGGCCATCTAGACGCTCAGAAGGCCCCTGGTATTCCGGGCCCCCGGTCTGAGCCGTGTCATCCGAACGTGAACGAGTACGCCTCGGCGCCCTCGCTCACCTCGACGTCGATCACGTGCTGACCCTCGCCGACGCCCTCGGCGAGCTGGTACGAACGCGGCGTGCCGTCGACCTCGATCGTGCGGCTGTCGCCGCCGTCGAGCGTCACTGTCACCGTGCCCGAGCCTGCCAGCACCATCCGCACCTCGGTGGCGTGGAAGTCCAGCCGGATCCGCGCATCGGCCGCCGCGGGCGTCGCGTACTGCGTCTCAAGCTGCCACGTGCCCTCGAGAGCGAAGGAGTCCGCGGGCTGGCTCTCGGGCAGTCCGTACGAGCCCTCGCCCGGCGCGTAGCGCACCCCACCGCCGAAGTTCATGTCCTTGGACGTGCCCAGGAACGTCTCCTGGGTGGTGGAGCCCACGCCCGGGGTGACGTCCTCGACTCCGGTCTCGCCGGGAAGGTCCACGGACGGATCCGCGTCGACGAGCAGCTCGCGGATCATCGACTCGGTGGCCTCGTAGTTGCCCTCGCCGAACGAGATGTGGCGCACCGTGCCCTCGGCGTCGATGAGGTAGTGCGCGGGCCAGTAGCGGTTGCGGTAGTTGGTCCACGTCGCGAGGTTGTTGTCGAGCGCGACCGGGTAGGTGATGCCGAAGTCGTCCGCGCCGGCGATCACGTTCCCTCGATCCTTCTCGAACGCGTACTCCGGGGAGTGGATGCCGATGACGTTGAGGCCCAGGTCACCGTAGGTCTCGTCCCACGCGACCGAGTGGGGGATGGACCGCTGGCAGTTGATGCAGGAGTAGGCCCAGAAGTCGACGAGCACCACCTCGCCGCGCAGGTCCGCGAGCTCGATCGCCTCGTCGCCGGGGGTGTTGAACCAGGACTCGATGCCCCGGATGGACGGCGCGGTGCCGCAGCTCTCGAGCTCCGTCGCGCCGTTGGTGCACTGGTCGAGGTCCTTGTTCTCGTCGTTCACCAACCCGCCGAGGGCCAGCGCCTCGCGAGCGGCCTCGTTGTCCGTCAGTTCCGACTGGATCCCGGCGGTGTAGTCGGGGACCAGGCGCTGGAGGGTCTGAGGCAGGTTGAACGCGAGACCCACGGCGAGCGCGATCATGGCGACGCCGGCGGCGATGCGCAGCCCACGCTCGCGACGGCGGAACGCCTTCACGCGCTCGGTCAGGCCACGACCCGCAAGCGCGAAGAACAGCAGCGGGATCGCGACACCCACGGCGAACGAGACGGTCAGCAGCACGGTGTCCCAGCCGATCTGGCCCGTCGAGCCGGCCACGATGATCGCGGCCAACACCGGACCCGCACAGGGCACGAAGACCGCGCCCAACGCGAGGCCCACGCCGAAGCCGTTTCTCTGGTTGTCCACCTTCCGAGTGGGCACCCAGGTGAACGCGCGCTCGAGAAGGTGCTCGAAGCGCGGCACGATCAGCCCGATGCCGATCGCTACCAGCACCGCCATCGCTACCCAGCGGATGACGTCCTGCGGCAGGCCCAGAGCGGTGAGGGCGATGGAGCCGACGAGGGTCACGAGGGTGAAGCTGGTGACGAGTCCGGCGATCACCAGGTAGGGGCGCCAGCGGGAGACGGTTGCGGTGGGCGCGGGAGCGGCGGGCGTGCGGGTGGCGACGGCGGCGCCGCCTCCCGTTCCGTTGGAGCCGACGCCAGTGCCGACGCCCACCGCGGCCCCCGCTGCCATGTCGTACTGAGGGATCCGAGCTGACTGCGCGCCGCCCGTGAGGAAGATGACGGGCAGGACGGGCAGGATGCACGGCGAGATGCCGGTGATGAGGCCGCCCAGCAGCCCGATGATCGCAAGTTCCATGAATGCCTCCGTAGTCGTTGAGGCCGGTTCGGGCGAGCGCGGTCCGCAGATTGGCGCGAGGGCCGGCTGGCGTGCCCGGCAGGCTGCTCGCGTGGAGGACTCGCACCGGTTCTGCACACACCTGGTACGCACGTGACTGATGAGCCTGCAGTGACGACCCAGTGGCCCCACCGATCCCATCGGTCACAGCCGTGTGCAGAACCGGTAGCGAGACGCGACGAGACTGCACCAATCCGACCCCGCCGACCGGGCGAACCGGTGGTGTCGCTGCAGTCGCGGCGGGCGCTGAGAGTCAGCGCAGCACGAGGCCCACACCCCGGGCCACCGACTAGACGGAGGAAGCCATGCTCAGCAGCAAGAAGAAGTACACGACCGGACTCGCGCTGGCGGTTGCCGGAACGTTCGCCCTCGCCGCCTGTTCCGCGGGCGACGAGACCACAGAAGACGCGATGTCAGACGAGCCCACCATGACCGAGGAGGCTGCCCCCGCGGAGACCGAGGACGCGATGGAGGACGAGGCGATGGAGGAGGACTCCATGGCGATGGACCCCTACGCCAACCTCGTGGGCCCGGCCTGCATGGACTACGACGCGGCCGTGCCCGACGGCGCCGGCTCGATCCAGGGCATGTCTCAGGACCCGGTCGCCGTCGCGGCCTCGAACAACCCGATGCTCACCACGCTGGTCTCCGCCGTGAGCGGCCAGCTCAACCCTGACGTGAACCTGGTCGACACCCTCAACGGCGACGAGTTCACCGTCTTCGCCCCGGTCGACGACGCGTTCGCGAAGATCGACGAGGACACCATCGCCGCGCTCCAGGAGGATGCGGAGCTGCTGACCTCGATCCTGACGTACCACGTGGTTCCCGGCCAGGTGGAGCCCGCGGAGATCGCCGGCACCTGGACCACGGTGAACGGCGCTGAGGTCGAGGTCACGGGATCCGGCGACGAGCTGACGGTGAACGGCGAATCCGCCGTCCTGTGCGGCGGCGTGCAGACCGCCAACGCCACCGTCTACCTGGTCGACACGGTGCTGCTGCCGCCGAGCGAGTAAGCACCCGCGCGAACGGCCGTCGGCCTCCCCTCTCCAGGGCCGGCGGCCGTCGTCGTGCGCCGCGCCTACGTCGCCGATGTGACGGCGGCCGTGGTCGCAACCAATGCTGCGGTCACTGCAGCAGCAGCCGCAGCCACCGCCCGGGTGACCGCCTGGGCGCCCCAGTCGCCCTCCTCGAAGGCCTTGCCGCGACGCTGGACCTCCTTCGACCACGGAATGTCGTCCTTCATGTTCGGCAGCGTGCTGCTGGCGGACAGCAGCGCCGCCAGCACGGCATCCCGGGGCTGAGGCTCGATGCCGTCGACCAGCGCCGTTCGCACGGGGGCGAGCACGGTGGCGCGTCGCCCGCTGCCGCCGTCGCTGAGCCTCGTGGTCGGGAAGATGCGGAGCACGCGCCCGCGCGTGCGATCGATGTCGCCGCGCTCCACGAGCCGGTCGAGCACGGGCGATCGCAGTTTGGGCCCGATCGCCCCCAGGAAGCTCTGCGCCTTCATGGGCTTGCGCTCAAGCCGCGTCCAGGCCTCGCGCAGCAGCGGGTCCTCGGGGCCGGCGCCAAACGCCCTGACCGTGGTGCCCTTCCACGCGCCCCGATCGTCGAGCTCGACGTGCTCCTGGAGAGCCAGCTGCGACAGCACGGCACCGCCCAACGGGAGGCGCAGCCGGCCCTCGCCGCGCATCGAGCCCCGTCGCGCATCGAAGAGCAGCAGCAGGAAATCCTCGGCCAGCGTGGGCTCGGGTAGCACGTCGTCGCGGCTCGGGGTCATGGCACCACCGTACGGAACAGGGCGGCGCGGCGTCGTCCTCCCCGAGCACGAGTCCCGTCCCTCGCTGGGACGATGCGCGGGCTGGGTCCCGCTCCGCGCGCACTAGCCTGAGCGCATGGCCACCCCCGCGACGCGCACCGCGACTCCGCGCGCCGCGTGGGCCATCCTGGGCGCCGCGGCGTTCATCTACTTCGTTGCGATCGTGCAGCGCACGTCGCTGGGCATCGCGGGCGTCGAGGCGCTGGAACGCTTCGGCGTCGAGGCGATCGGCCTGTCGATGCTGTCCGTCGTGCAGATTAGCGTCTATGCCTCGCTGCAGCTGCCTGCGGGCGCGCTGCTCGACCGGCTGGGCCCGCGCCGCATGCTCGTCATCGGTTCGCTCATCATGGGCGTGGGCCAGCTCACCCTCGCGTTCGCGGACACCATCTGGCTGGCGCTCGCCGCGCGCGTCCTGATCGGCGCTGGCGACGCCCCCATCTTCGTCGCCGCGACGCGCCTGGTCTCCGAGTGGTTCCCGCCGCGCCGCGCGCCGGTGATGGTGCAGACGCTCGGCATGCTCGGTCAGATCGGCCAGATCGCGAGCGCGATCCCCGTCGCGTGGCTGCTCCACGTGTCCGGCTGGAACGCCGCGTTCTCGATCCTCGCGGCGCTGGGCCTCGCGGCAGCCGCGATGTCGCTGTGGCAGATCCGCATGCCTCCCGACGACCACGCCCACCACACCGTCCCGTCCGTGGCCGGCGCCCAGGGCGAGGTGGCCCCGGCAGGGCCGCCCACGGCATCACAGGCGGCCGATGCGACACTCACCATCGGCGACGGCATCCGTCCCCCGGGGGTCAGGCTGGGCTTCTGGACGCACTGGACCGGACTGTTCTCCGCGAACACCGTGGCGCTGCTGTGGGGCGTGCCGTTCTTCGTCCAGGGCCAGGGGCTCACGACCGCGGCAGCGTCCGGGCTGCTGACACTGCTGGTCCTCACCAACATCGCCTCGGCCCCGATCATCGGCACGCTCCCCGCCCGTCCCCCCATGCGGCGCTCGTGGCTCAGCCTGGGGGCGGCCACTGGAACGGCCCTCGCGTGGGCCGCGGTTCTGATCCCTTCCGGGCCGAGGCCGCTGTGGCAGCTCGCGGCGCTCATCATCGTCCTGGGCGCGGGCGGACCGGCATCGCTGATCGGCATGGACTACGCGCGCACCTTCGGGATCCGCGGCCGCCTGGGCACCGCGACGGGCTTCGCGAACATCGGCGGATTCGCGGCGACGGTGATGTCCGTGGCGCTCGTGGGCGCGGTCCTGCAGGTGGTCGCCCCGGGCACCTCGGAGTACGCGCTCGACGACTACCGGATCGCCCTGAGCGCCATGGCCATCCCGTGGCTCATGGGAGTCACGGGCATCCTCGTGACCCGCCGACGTACGCGCGCCCAACTCGCTGACGAGGGCGTGCGCCTTCCCACGCTCCGACAGGCGTGGCGCGAGGGCCGGCGCATCTGACGGCCGCCACCCACCTCTCGCCCAAATGTGCGCCCACTGCCAGCCCACTCTCAGCATCGGCGCTTTGACTGGGGCTCATGAAGATCACTCGAGCATGGAAGCCCCTCGCAGCCGCCGCCGGCGGCCTCCTCCTCGCCTCGGCCGCGGCGCCCGCCTTCGCCGCCGAGGACTCCCCGACCACCCTCGAGCTCGACTACTCCGCCCGCGATCGCGCGGAGGTGGCCGCCGCGTACGACGCGTACGGCGAGCGCATCTGGATCGCCACGACCGCCACGATCGACGGCCAGACCTACGACGATGCCGTCATGCGCATCGGCTCCGGGCAACCCGACCAGGAGTCTGTGTGGGAGGTGCGGCTCGACCAATATGAGACCGGCCAGTCCCACGATGGCCACGCGAGCTTCGCCGTGGCGCTGCCGGCGCAGGACGACGAGGACGGGCCCGCGCCGCACGCGGCGACCTGGACCGGCACCCTGCCCGCGGATGCCTCAACCTTCCGGCCGGACAGCGACACCACGAGCACTGGGACGAGCACGTCTCTCGAGGTGTGACCGAATCCCGGCCCGCGCATCGGCCCTGACGACATCACCCCTGCCACAGGCGTAGGTTGGAAGCATGAGCACTCCCACCCGCACCCTGAACGACGGCCACGCGATCCCGGCGCTGGGATTCGGCACCTACCCCCTGAAGGACGAGGACGGCATCACCGCCATCACGTCCGCTCTGGACAACGGCTACCGGCTCCTGGACTCGGCCGTGAACTACGGCAACGAGATCGAGGTGGGACGCGCCGCACGCGAGTGGCTCAAGGCCACCGGCACCGACCGCGCCGAGCTCACCGTGCAGACCAAGCTGCCCGGTCGGCACCACGACTACGAGGCCGCGATCAACTCCGGCATGGAGTCCTACGACCGCCTGCAGCTCGACACCATCGATGTCATGCTGATCCACTGGCCCAACCCCGTGACCGGCAAGTACCGCGACGCCTGGCGCGGGCTCGTCGAGCTCCAGAAGCGGGGCATCGTACGCACCATCGGCGTCTCGAACTTCACCGCCGAGCACCTCGGGCACATCATCGAGGACACCGGCGTGATGCCCGCGATCAACCAGATCGAGCTGCACCCGTACTTCACTCAGGAGCAGATGCGCGCGTTCCACGCGGAGCACGGCATCGTCACGCAGTCGTGGTCGCCGCTGGGCAAGCGTCAGGCGCCGTACGAGGAGCCCGCGATCGCCGATGCGGCGACGGCCCACGAGGTCACGTCGGCTCAGGTCATCCTGCGGTGGCAGGTGCAGTTGGGCAACGTGCCGCTGCCCAAGTCTGCCACACCGGCACGACAGGTGGAGAATCTGGACGTGTTCGGCTTCGAGCTCACCGGCGATCAGATGGCGGCGATCAGCGCTCTGCACCGCGAGGACGGGCGCCTGTTCGGGGGCGACCCGGACACCCACGAGGAGATGTAGTCAGGCGGCCGCGCGCGCGTTGAGGTCGGCAAAGGCCCGCAGCGTCATCGTCGCCGCATCCGGGTGGCGCAGCAGCCGCGCGAACTGCTGATAGCCCAGCACGATGCCCCACAGTTCGAACGCGAACTGCTGGACGTCCAGGTCCGCCCGGAAGTGACCCTCCTCGACGGCGATCGACGCCGCCCGCTCGACTGCCGCGACCATCCGGCCGATGTGGTGCTCGGCGCGGTCGCGAACCGGCCCCTCGCGGTCGTCGTACTCCGCGGCGGCCGCGATGAACGGGCAGCCGCCGGCGAGCACCTCAGTCTCCCAGCGCATCCACCCGCGCTGGATCGCCTCGACGCGCGGCAGCCCGCGCGGCTGCGCGATCGCCGGGGCCATCACCTCGAGCTCGAAGCGCGCCGCGCCCGCGTCGAGGACCTGGCATTGGAGGTCCTCCTTCGAGGAGAAGTGCGCATAGAGGCCGGACTTAGACAGTTGCGCGCGCTCGGCGAGAGTGCCGATCGTGAGCGCCTCGAGCCCCAGCTCGCTCGCGACCTCGAGCCCGTGCTCGAGCACGAGCGCGCGCGTCGCCTGCCCCTTGCCCATGCGGGTGAGCCTAGTCGCGGCCGTGGCGCAGGTCGGCCTCCAGGTCGATGCTCTCGAGCTGCAGGTCCACGTCGTACAGGTCGCGCATCCAGCGCCGGGTCGCGGCGTCGATGAGGCGCGCGACGGGGCCGGGCCGCGAGGAAGCGGCTGGCGCCGGGCCGATGCGGTCAGCGGCTGGCGCCGACGGCACCTGGGCCCGGACAGGGCTGGGCAGCGCGGGGCTGGGCAGCGCGCGACTGGTCACGGCGCTGGCGGTGGTGGCGATGCGAAGCGTGGTCATGGTGGTTCCTCCCCCGTGGACGTGCGTCGTCCACACGGAAGTCAGATTAGCACGACCGTTCGTTTTATTTTGGGAGAGGTGCGTTACCCCTGCTACCTGTCCTGCTCGGCCTCCATCGCGGCCACGAACTCGCGCTTCGACGACTGCCAGCCGTCCTCGTTCATCCCGGTGCGCCAGTAGCCGGAGATCGAGACGTTCTCGCGCGGGACGCCGCGCTCGTTGAAGAGGTAGTGCCGGAGGGGCTTGATCATGTCCGCGTTGCCGTGGACGAAGGCCTCGAGATCACCCTCGGGAAGCTCTGCGGTCTGGACGGCGTAGGTCAGCGCCTCGCCGTAGCCCAGGCCGTGCGCGTCGCGCTCGATCCAGTGCACGGTGGTGCTCGCCGTCACGGGCAGGTCCTGGCGCGACGCCGCGTCCGGGACCTCGAGGAAGACCTCGGCGCGCGCGTGAGGCGGCAGCGCCTCGAGCGCGGCCGCGATCGCCGGCAGCGCGGCGTCGTCGCCCACGAGCAGGTGCACCTCGGCGTCGCCTCGCGGCGCCCACGCGCCGCCCGGGCCCACGAAGCTGAGCTCGTCGCCCGGCTGCGCGTCGCGCGCCCACGGACCCGCGAGGCCCTCGTCGCCGTGAATGACGAAGTCAAGGGCCATCTCGCGGGCCTCGTGATCGAGCCAGCGGATGGTGTACGTGCGGGTCACGTCGCCGAACTTGATCTTGATGTAGTGGTCCGTGTAGCTCAGCGGCGGGAGCTCGTCGATGGATTCGCCCCCGACGATCACGCGGATCATGCTCGGGCTGAGCTCCTCCTTGCGGACCACGGAGACGGTGCGGACGGGGCGCGGGGGACGATTCGGTGCGGGCACCCGCCCATACTAAGCACACGCGGCGTTGCGAAAATCGCCCGCGCGCCAAAGCATCCGCGCGCGCCCAGGGGCCGGTCAGATTGCGTTGCGCGGCGATGCTTCCGCGCAGCCGTGGGGCCACCGGCGGGATTGACCGGCACTTGTGCACACGCTGGGTCGAAGGCGAGAGGCGGTGGCCTGCGAGTCAGGCCGGCAGCAGCGCGTCCGCCGCCGCCGCCCACTGCGCGCGCAAGTCGAAGCCCTCGGGGTCGCGCAGGAAGTGCAGCTGCAGACCATCCATGGCCGCGAACACCCGCCGAGCGCCAGCGAGGTCGTCGGGGCCGCCCGGCGACGCCACGAGCCACGCGGCGAGCGACTCGGCCCTCTCGCGGAAGTGCTCGTGTCCCGGATGGGCGGGATCGAGAGCGTCGGCCTCGACCATCGCGAACAACTGTGCCGCCCACGGCCGCTCCACGATGTTGTCCACGATCGCGTCGAGCACCGCGCGCGCCGGAGGGCCGGCACCATCCGAGCTTTCGCCACTCGCGCCCTCCCCCGGCCGCGCCCCGAGGCGCTGCTCGAGCGTGTCCCGGTCACGTTCATCACGGTGCTGCACCACCGCGACCAGCAGGGTCGCGATGTCGGGAAAGTAGTGCATGAGGCCGGGCGTCGACATCTCGCAGCGGCGCGCGAGCTCGGCCATCGTGAGCCCGCGGTGGCCCTCGGCGTCGATGATCGCCATTGCGGTCTCGACAATGCGCGCTCGACGCACCTCGGGCGAGAGCCTGAGCGCCATGGTCGACCTCCGGGGCATGGGAACGGGCGAGACGCAGGGCGGTTGTCGGCACCAGCCTGCCATGCCATACTATCTAAGACTCTTAGATAATATGGCATGCGAGCCGCATTCGATGGCACGGCGACGGCGCCGCAGAAGGAGCACTGATGTACCAGGACACCGAGAACAGCCCCGCGAGCGGCGGAGCGGCGGGACGCTCACTCCCCCGCGGCGTGACGGCCCAGGCCGCCGCGATCGTCGCGCGGCTGTCGCGCGAGGAGAAGCTGCGCCTCACCTCGGGCGCCGACTTCTGGACCACCGAGGCAGCCGACGCTCACGGCGTCTCCTCCTTCATGCTCACCGACGGCCCCCACGGGCTGCGCAAGCAGGCCGGCGAGGGAGATCACGCCGGCCTGCACGACTCGGTGCCGGCCACCTGCTTCCCCACCGCATCGGCCCTCGCGTCGACCTGGGATCCGAGCCTCCTCGAAGAGGTGGGCCACGCGCTGGGGCGCGAGTCCCGCGACGAGGAGGTGGGCGTGCTGCTCGGCCCTGGCCTCAACATCAAGCGCCACCCTGCTGGCGGGCGCAGCTTCGAGTACCTGAGCGAGGACCCCCTGCTGTCCGGTCGCATGGCGGCAGCGCTGGTGCGCGGCATCCAGGCCGAGGGCGTGGGCGCGTGCCTCAAGCACTACGCGGCCAACAACCAGGAGTCCGACCGCATGCGCATCGACACCATCGTCGACGAGCGCACCTTGCGCGAGATCTACCTCACCGGCTTCGAGATCGCCGTGCGCGAGGCTCAGCCGTGGACCGTCATGTGCGCCTACAACCTGGTCAACGGCGAGCACGCCGGCGAGTCCAGGAAGCTCCTCACCAAGGTGCTGCGCGACGAGTGGGGCTTCGACGGCCTGGTCATGACCGACTGGATCGCCACCTCCGATCGCCCGGCGGGAGTGCACGCGGGCCTCGACCTCGAGATGCCGTCGAGCTCGGGCGCCTGGGATGCCCGGGTGCTGGCCGCGATCGACGCAGGCGAGCTCGCGGAGGACGACCTCGACACCGCGTGCGGGCGCGTCGTCTCGCTCGCGCTCAAGGTCGCCGCCGAGCGCGCCTCTCGCACACCTTCGGCCGACCACGACGCGCTGCTCGACGAGCACCACGCTCTCGCTCGCCGGGTCGCCGCCGCGGCCACCGTGCTGCTCACCAACGACGGCATCCTCCCGCTCCAGCCTCAGGGCCGCATTGCCTTGATCGGCGCATTCGCGGAGCACCCGCGCCACCAGGGCGGCGGCAGCTCGCTGGTGAACTCGGCGCGCATGGACACGGCTCTGGAGGCGATGCGCGCTCGCCTGGGCGAGGACGCGGAGCTCGCGTACGCGCCGGGCTACGACGCCGCCACCGGGCAGGCGACCGACGCTCAGCTGGCGGAGGCGGTTGAGACCGCACGGGGAGCCGATGCGGTGGTCCTGATGGTGGGCCTGCCCACCAGTTTCGAGTCGGAGGGCTACGACCGCGACCACCTGGACATCCCCGAGTCGCACACGCGCCTCATCGAGGCGATCACGTCCAGCCACGATCGCGTGGTGGTCACGCTGTCCAACGGCGCGCCCATCGAGATGCCGTGGGCCGAGGCGCCCAACGCGATCCTCGAGTCCTACCTGGGCGGCCAGGCGGCCGGCGGCGCCGTGGTCGACGTGCTGTTCGGCGACACCGAGCCGGGCGGCCGGCTCGCCGAGTCCTTCCCCGTGACGCGCCACGACCTCCCCGCCGATCGCGACTTCGCGAACGGCCCCACCCAGGTCCAGTACCGCGAGGGCCTGCACGTGGGATACCGCTTCCACGACACCTTCGGCGTGCCCGCGCGCTTCGCGTTCGGCCACGGCCTGTCCTACACGACCTTCGAGGTGGGCGAGCCGAAGGTGACCGGCCGCGGCACCGCTCGCAAGGTCACCGTCCCGGTCACCAACAGCGGCGACCGCGCCGGCTCGACCATCGTGCAGCTCTACGTGCACGACCCCGTCTCGACGCTGCACCGGCCCGCGCAGGAGCTCAAGGGCTTCGCGAGGGTCACGCTCGAGCCCGGCGAGACCGGAGAGGCCGTCATCGAGCTCGACGAGCGATCCTTCGCCGTCTACGACGTCGCGGACGCGGCGTGGAAGGTCGAGTCGGGCGACTTCGAGCTCCGCGTGGGCCTGTCCTCGACGGACATCGTCCATGTCAAGAAGGTGCGCATCTCCTCGGATGACGTCGTCACGCCCAACCCCGCCAGCGCATCGGCCATCGCGACGGACACCGAGTTCGCGGCGATGCTGGGACACGCCATCCCCACCGCAAAGCCGGCCTACCCCTTCCACCTGGACTCGACCATCGGCGACCTGGACGCGACCTGGCTCGGACGGCGGCTGAAGTCCGTGCTCGCCGCTCAGATGTCCAAGGCCCTGCCCACGGACGACGACATGCCGGACGAGGTGCGCCAGACCATGGAGGCCTTCATGGTCAACATGCCGCTGCGCGCGATCGTCATGATGTCCGAGGGCAGGCTCACCTTCGAGCGGCTCGACACCATGATCGGCCTGCTCAACGCGACCGGCCTGTCTGCGCGAAGGGCGGCGCGCGCCTCGTAGTCGTGGACTCGGACTCGTAGTCTGAGCGCATGACCGTGCACCCGGACCACCCGTGACCCGGCGACGCTGGGCCTTGGGCGCCCACATCACCCGCGAGGACCACCGGGTGACCACGATGGAGCTGCTGTTCGACGTGGTCTACGTCTATGCGTTCATCCAGGTCACCACGTGGATCGCGGAGGAGTTCTCGTGGCGCTCGACCGCTGAGGGCCTCGTCATGCTCGCGGTGCTGTGGTGGGTCTGGGTCGCGTGGGCGTGGCTGGGCAACGTCATGCGTGCGGATCGCGGGCTGCCGCTGGCGGGATTCATCGTGGCGATGGTCGCCGTGTTCGGCCTCGCGCTCACGATCCAAGGCATCTGGGAGGCCGAGGGCGGCGCACTCGCCCCGATGGCCTTCGCCGCGTTCTACGCGCTCGTGCGCCTGGTGCACGCGGCGGTCTACTTCTGGGGCGCCCGCGACGACGAGCGCCTGCGCCGCCAGATCCTGCTGACCACCGCCGCCTGGATCCCCGCCGCCGGGCTGCTCATCGTGGGCGCGATGCTGCCGCCCGAGCAGCGCCTGTACTGGTGGGCCGGCACTGTCGCGCTCGACATCGTCGCGACCTGGCTGCTGTCGGTGCGCGGCCCCGGATGGCGCGTGAACTCCGGCAGCCACTTCGCCGAGCGCTTCGATCTGATCGTCATCCTCGCGCTGGGCGAGTCCGTGCTCGCCGTGGGCATCACCGCCGCGGACCTCGACGTCAGCGCGGACCTGCTGGGCATCGCGCTGCTGGGCGTGCTGGTCGCGATCGCGCTGTGGTGGCCGTACTTCAAGGACGTCGGGCCGGCGCTCGAGCACGCCCTCGAGGCGGCGCCGCCCGAGCGCAAGCCGGATCTTGCCCGCGACGCCTACACCTACCTCCACCTGCCGCTCATCATGGGCCTCATCCTCACCTCC
>NZ_CAJXJX010000062.1 GCF_913055775.1 uncultured Demequina sp.
GGATCTGGGCGCCGGACCACATTCTCGACAGCCCCATCGCGCCGGCGCGCATGCTGCGGGCGGCCAGCATCCCGCGCGACGATTGGCTGCCCGGCCATCGCGGCATCGACCTGGCCGCGTCGGCCGGCCAGCAGGTGCGATCGCCGGGGGCCGGCACCGTGACGTTCGCCGGCCATGTGGTCGACCGACCGGTGATCACCGTGACCCATGACAACGGGCTGATCTCGAGCATGGAGCCCGTCGAGTCTTCCCTGGCGGCGGGCACGCCTGTCGCCACGGGCGACTGGATCGGGGTCGTCTCCGAGACCGTCGCGCACTGCGGCACCGCCGCGTGCGTCCACTGGGGCGTCAGGGACGCCGACGGCTACGTGGACCCGCTGGATGTGCTGCGGGGCTTCGGTGCCGTGAGGCTGCTCCCGATGAGCGAGGCCGCGATCAGCTGAACGCGCCCGTGCGGACGAGTGCCTCGCGCAGCTTCTTGACGGCTCCGGAGTGGATCTGCGACACGCGTGATTCGGTGACGCCGAGGATCTCGCCGATCTGAGCGAGCGTGAGCCCTTCGAAGTAATAGAGCCGGACCACCTCCTGCTCGCGGTCACGGACGCCCTGGATCGCAGCGGCGAGCAGGGTGCTGGTCTCGCGCGCCTCGACGGCGCGGGAGGCCTCCGGCGCGCTCGCGCCCAGCAGCGCGTCGATCGACCGCGCCTCCCCTCCTGCGACCATGCCATCGAGAGCGGCGACGTGGGACAGCGCCACCTGAGCACGGACGGTGCGAACTTCGGCGACGTCCCAGTCGAGGTGATCCGCGACGTCCTCATCCGCGACCGGCCGCATGAGGCGCTGCTCGAGCGTACGCGAGGCCTGCTCGACGGTGCGCGCCTTGGAGCGGACCGAGCGCGGCACCCAGTCGGCGGCGCGCAGCTCGTCGATGATCGCGCCGCGCACGCGCTGGCCGGCGTAGGTCTCGAACTTGTAGCCGCGCTCCGGCTCGAACTTCTCGACCGCGTCGATGAGCCCGAAGGTCCCGTAGGAGACCAGGTCGGCGAGCTCCACGGTGTCCGGGAGCCTGCCGATCATTCGGGTCGCCACCTGGGTCACGAGCGGCGCGTAGTGCGTGATGAGGGCATCGCGGGCAGCACGTCGCTCGTCGCCATCGAGCCGCTCCATGGCATTCCACCATCCAGCGACCACGTTCTCGGCGGCGCGCGGCGGGGCCAGGCGCATCGGCTCCTCGGTGTCCTGCGACAGCACGGGGTTCAGGCTGGACATGGGATCTCCCTAGGCGCGCGGGTGCGCGAGTTGGTAGGTCGCCCGCAGGCGTTCTGCGGACACGTGGGTGTAGCGCTGGGTCGTGTTGAGGCTGGCGTGACCGAGCACTTCCTGGACGGAGCGGAGGTCGGATCCCCCGGTGAGAAGATGAGTGGCGGCGGTGTGACGGAGCGCGTGGGGAGCGATCTCCGGAACGTCGGCCTCGCGGCAGAGCTGATGGATCGCCTCGCGCACCTGGCGCTGCCCCACGCGGGCGCCTCGGCGCCCGAGGAAAAGCGCGGCGTCCGTGTCCTCCGAGATGAGTGCGGGTCGACCGCCCTCGAGCCACTCGCGGACGGCGCCTGCTGCCGGCACGCCGAAGGGCACCACTCGCTGCTTGCTGCCCTTGCCCGTGACGCGCACGAGCCGCTCGTCGAGGTCCGCGTCGGCGATGTCGACGCCCACGAGCTCGCCGACGCGCATGCCGGTCGCGTACAGGAGCTCCGCGATCGCCCAGTCGCGCAGGTGGAGCGGGTCACCATCGTCGCAGCGGTCGCGCGCCACGGTGAGCAGCGTCACCACGTCTGCGGGGCTCATCGCCGCGGGCAGCGTCGACGCGGGCCGCGCCGACGCCAGCCGCAGCGCAGGGTTGGCCTCGATGTGGCCGGCGTCGTAGGCCCACGCGAAGAACGTCCGCGCCGCGGCGCCGCGGCGAGCGAGCGTGGTCCGCGACAGCCCCGACTGCGCCATCCCGGCGAGCCACGAGCGAAGGTCGGCGAGCGAGATGTCGGCCAGCACGGCGTCCGCGACCGGTGAGTCGACCTCGGCCCCGCCGGAGGCGTGGATGGCGAGCTGGAGGAGATCGCAGCGGTAGGCGCGCACGGTGTTCTCCGAGAGGCCGCGCTCATGGCGCAGGTACCCCTCGAACTGCGCGACCAGGTCGATCGCGCCGCTATCACCCCTCGTGAGCATGGTGCCACTGTGGCACCGTCACACCTGTCAAATCAACCCCTCCTGTCACATTTGTCACATCAAACTCACTGTTAACCCCCTTTTTGTACCGGTTTGTCATAGTTTTGGCGCCCAACGAGTGCTGATTCGTGCTGCCCTCATGTCAGCGGAACGCCACGGACCCGCCTCCACCCGAGCCCCCGGGCCTCGACCAGGCCTGCCAGCTCGAGGCGGCCCAGCGCCGCCCTCACCGCCGCCGCGTCGACCCCCGCCGCCGCCACGAGTTCCGAGCGCTCGACGGTACGACGGCCGAGAGCGTCGAACACCGCCCGGTCCTCGGGCCTGTCGAACTCGAGCCGGCCTGGGTCGCCATCACCGCTGTCCGCTCGGGAGGGGTCGAGTGGCTCGACGAGCTCGAGCACCTCCTGACCGTTCGTGACCAGGACTGCCTGCCCGTCGCGAACGAGGCGATGGCACCCCGCGGACGACGCACTCGTCACGGGCCCGGGCACCGCCGCCACGGGCCTCAGCAGCCGCTGCGCGTGGGTAGCCGTGCTCAACGCGCCCGAGCGCCAGGCCGCCTCGACCACGACCGTGACGCCGGCGCACGCGATCAGCCGGTTGCGTGTCAGGAAACGCGACCGGTGCGGGGCCCACCCGGGTGGCACCTCGCTCACCACCACGCCGCGTTCGAGGACGCGCTCCAGGATGTGCGCGTTGCCCGCCGGGTACAGGCGGTCGACCCCGCCGGCCATGACCGCGATGGTCCTGCCGTCCGCAGCGAGCGCTGCCCGATGGGCCGTGACGTCGATCCCGAAGGCGCCTCCCGAGACGACCGTTCGTCCCGCCCCGACCACATCCGCGGCGATCGCTGCGGCGACGTGGTCGCCGTACGAGGTCGAGGCCCGCGCCCCCACGATCGCGACACCCTCCGCGCCCAGGGCCTTCGGGTCGCCCCCTCCCCTCACCCACAGTGCGTGGGGTGCCACGAGCCCGAGGTCGTCCACCGACGTGGGCCAGTCACCGTCGCCGGGCACCACGACGCGGGCGCCGCACGCGGCGGCCCTCCGCCGCAGGTCGGCGGGCTCCGCACCGTCGACGCGGGGCGCCCAGCGAGCGACCGAGGCGACCGCAGCATCCACGTCCGCCGGTGCGGCCCGCTCGACCAGGCGCATGGTGGCGGCGACCGGATCGCTGATCGCTCCACGCAACCACTCCCAGGCTCCGGCTGCACCGAGGGTCTGCACCAGCCACCCGGCGACCGCGTCGGCCGGCTCGGCGACCGCGCTCCAGGACATGCGGGCGTCGACGTCTGCCGGCTCCGCCGTGCGGGCGCTCATGCGATCGCCCGGGTCACGATGCGCCGGCCCGTTCACGATGCGCCGCCCCGGGATCGAAGCGTCAGCGCCTGGGCGACGTGGTCGGGCGACGGCGCGTCCCGTCCCGCCAGATCCGCGATGGTCCACGCCACCCTCAGCGCACGGTCGGCGCCCCGGGCGGTGAGCGTCCCGCGATCGAGGGCACGCCAGACCGCCTCAGCGCTCTCTCCAGGCGTCTGGCGCCGCAGCCATCGGCCCGACACGTGCGCGTTGGTGCGCCACCCCTGGGCCGCCAGCCTCGCCCCCGCGCGCTCGCGCGCCTGAGCGACACGAGCTGCGACGGCCGCAGAGGCTTCTCCTGCCTCGGGGCTCGCGCCCGCAACCGGCCCTACGGTCACCTGGAGGTCAACACGGTCGAGGAGGGGCCCCGACAGCCGGGCCAGGTAGCGCCGACGGTCGATCGGCTTGCACACGCACCTCTCCCCTGTGCCATAGAAGTTGCCGCACGGGCAGGGGTTGGCGGCCATCACCAACTGGAACCGAGCCGGATAGCGCGTCGCGCCGTGGGCGCGGTAAAGCACGATCTCGCCGTGCTCCAGCGGTTGACGGAGCGTCTGGAGAACCCGCGCCGGGAACTCGGGTGCCTCATCGAGAAACAGCACACCCGCGTGCGCGCGTGAGACCGCACCGGGTCGCGCGAGGCCAGTGCCGCCACCGACGATCGCCGCCGCAGAGGCACTGTGGTGGGGGTCCTCGAACGGCGGCGTGCGCAGCAGGCCTCCGCTCGCGTCGAGCGTGCCGGCGAGCGAGTGCACGCTGGTGGCGACGATCGCGTCCTCGTCGTCGAGCGGCGGCAGGACCGTGGGCAGCCGCCGCGCGAGCATGGTCTTGCCGGCGCCAGGTGGACCGGACATGAGCACGTGGTGCCCCCCGGCCGCCGCGACCTCGAGGGCCCACCGTGCTTCCTCCTGGCCGCGCACATCGGACAGGTCGACGGACGACGGCCCGGCTCGATCCTGGGCAGGGGCGCGCACCGCGTCGGTTGCGATGGCCACCGCTTCGCGCGCCCCGTAGTGGACTGCCAGCTCCGCGAGCGTCGCCACCGGCAGCACGTCGATGTTCGGCACCAGCCGCGCCTCCTCGGCGTTCCCCGCCGGCACCACCACCGTGGCGACTCCGTGCCGGGCTGCGGCCGCGACCGCGGGCAGCACGCCCGCCACGGGGCGTACTCTGCCGTCGAGCCCGAGCTCGCCGAGGTGCACGGCGCGGGCCGCGCGATCGGGATCGATGGTCGCGGCTGCGGCGAGCACGGCGATCGCGATCGCGAGATCCGTGGATGCGCCGCGCTTGGGCAGCGACGCCGGCGACAGGTTGACCGTGATGCGGCGCGGCGGCCAGGCGAGCGACGAGCTCGCGATGGCAGCGCGCACGCGGTCGCGAGCCTCCGACAGCGACGCGTCCGGCAGCCCGACGATGGCGAATGCGGGCAGGGCCGAGCCGATGTGAGCCTCGACGTCCACCAGATGCCCGGCCAGACCCGCGAGAGCCACGGCCCTCGTGCGGCCGATCACTCGATGCCCCGGACGTGGTCGAGCTCGGCGGGGCCGGACGGCGGGAGCACCACCGCGACGGCGTCGACCCGCACGGCGGCGAAGGTGCGCCGCTGCGTCGCGAGCCACTGCCCCACCAGCACGCGCAGCCGAGCGACCTTGGTGGGTGTCACGGCCTCGAGACCGCTGCCGCACACGCCGGAGCGACGGGTCTTGACCTCGACCGCGACCGCGGTGTCACCGTCGGCCGCAATGATGTCGACCTCCCCGCGCGCGCACCTCCAGTTGCGCGCAAGCACCTCCCACCCCTGTTCCTCGAGCGCACGCGCCACCACCTGCTCGCCGTGCGCGCCCACCGCCTGCCGTGCATCCATGGGTCACCTCCCGCGCCCACACTGGAGCACGGGGACGGGCGGCGGCACGGCGATGCGGGCGCCTCAGGGGATCACGGGCCGATGCGGCGGCCTGGGGACGGGGCGGCGCGACACCGCGCCGCGGTCAGCGCATGCCGCGGCACGCCCGCCGACTCACCTCACGCGGCCGTCGGCGCGCCGACCTCATCTGCGGCTGCCTCGACGTCGCCCTCGGGCGGCCGGGCGTCATCGGGGCGTGCGTCGTCGTCGGGGTGCGCGTCGTCGTCGGGCATGTGCGCATCGTCCGAGAGCAGCAGCCGAGCAGAGATGAGGGCGATCACGACCGAGGCCGCGCCACCGACGAGGTACGGCAGTTGCAGGTCGACGCGCGCGAGAGCCCCTCCCGCGAGCGTGGCGATGGGGAACAGCCCCCACGACACCGTGCGGGAAGCACCGATCACGCGCCCCAGCATCGGCCCGGGCACGATGGACTGGCGCAGCGAGCCCCACGGCACGTTCCACGTCGAGACGCCATAGGCGCCGACGGCATACGACGCCGTCGCGAGCCAGGCGTTCGGCGCGAAGCCCACGCCCAGCAGGCCCAGGCCCGCGATGAGGGTCGACGCGAGCATCGTGCGCCCGCGCCCGAGGGCGCGCACCACGAGGCCCGAGGTGAGAGACCCCGCGACGGCGCCGAGCCCGATGCCCGCGGTCACCAGTCCCACCACCTGCGCCGTCACACCGAACCGATCGACGAACAGCAGCACGGTGACTGCCTGGGCCATGATCAGCATCGAGCCCATGATCGAGGTGACGATCACCATCGACCGCAGGTAGTGGTGCTCCCACAGGAAGCGCATGGCCTCGCGCAAGGGCACGTGGGACGCCGCTGCCTGCGGCGACGGTCCGCTCGCCCGCGCCGCCGCCACCGGCAGCGCCAGCACGAATCCCGCAGCGATCAGGTACCCCAGGCCGCCCACGATCATGGGCAGCGCGACGGCCGCCGCGAAGAGGACTCCCGAGATGGGAGTCGCGACGAACATGTCGACGCCGGTCTGCGTGGCCTGGATGCGACCGTTCGCGCGATCCAATCCCGCGCGCGGCACGAGCGCGGGCAGCACCGCGTTGGTCGCATTGTCGAACAGGGTCTCGCCGATGCCGAAGATCACGGTCGCGATCGCGAGGACAGCAATGCTGATGTGGCCGGTCGCGATCGCGAGCGCCACTCCCGCGGCGGCCAGCACCCGCATCGCATTCGCGACGGCCATCGCGACGCGCCGATCGATGCGGTCGACGACCATGCCCGCGGGGATGCCGAAGAACAGCCACGGCAGGAACGCGAGCGCCGTGAGGATCGAGATCGCCATGGGATCGCGCGTGAGCGTCACGGCGGTCAGGGGAATCGCGAAGCGCGCGATGCCATCGGCGAGATTCGACCCGATGGCGGCCGCCCACAGGCGCCCGAACCCCTCACCCAGCCCAGCCGCCCGGGGAGCCGATGCGGCGGTCACTTCGCGCCTCCGTCACCGAGCGACGAGGCAGGGTCGGCAGCAGGACCGGGGCCGTCGACCCCCACGACCGGGAACATGTTGAACTGCAGCGCGACGGTGCGGGCGCCGTCCGGGTCCTCTCGATCGCGCAGGGGGCCCACCACGTCCATGATCACCTGCTCGATGCGATCGCCGATCTCGAGCAGCTCCTCCTGCGTGAGGCGGGTGCGCGCCGTCATCAGGCGCGACGCGTTGACCCAGGCCTCGCCGAACTCGGCCTCGCCGCGGCGCAGGAACGCGTCGACGTGGCGCGCCCGCTGGTCGGACAGCTGTCGCGTCACCAGCAGAGCCGCCTCGTGCGCACCGGGGTCATCGCGCAGGTCCGTGGGACTGAGGGTGAGCCCTCCAGGCACCATGCGCCACCAGCGCTCGCGCGCGGTGCCGCGCTCGGCGTCCTCCTCGATGAAGCCGTGTCGCGCGAGCTGGCGCAGGTGATAGCTGGTGGCGCCGGAGGACTCCCCCAGACGGTCCGCGAGCTGGCTCGCAGTCGCGGGCCCGCCCATCGCCAGGTTGTCGATGATGTCCACGCGCAACGGGTGCGCGAGGGCCTTCAGTGCAGTGGCGTCGACGCGCCGGTCGCTGGAGTGCATGCCCCGCACGCTACTCTTGCAAAGACTTCTTTGCAAGAGTTTCTTTGCAACGGAACCTTTGCGTGTGTGGAGAGGTCCCGGGCGGCCGAGTCAGGTGCGGCGAGCGAGTGCGGAATCCTGCTCGCGCATCGGCCCTCCGTCAGCGACCCCGCCGTCGGGTACGTCCTCAGCATCGACCGCGCCCACCGCTGCCCCACCGGCCTCTCCGGCGCCCGGGGCGCCCTCGTCGAGAGTGGTCGCGAGCGGCACCTCCTTGACAAAGAGCAGCAGCACGAGGCTGATGATCGCGAGCGGCAGCAGCAGGAGGAAGACCGGCGTGAGCGCGTCGTTGTACGAGCTCACCACGATGTCGTGCGCCTGCTGCGGCAGGTCGGCCACGGCCTCGGGGGTGAGGGAGTTGAAGGCGCCGGGATCAACCACGGCGTCGGCGGGCATGCGCTCCCCCAGCAGGTCGATGAGGCGGTCCGTGAACATCGAGCCCACCACGGCCGCGCCCAGCGAGGCGCCGATCTGCCGGAAGTAGTTGTTGGCCGCCGTCGCCGTACCCACCATCCGCAGCGGGAACGTGTTCTGGACGATCAGCACCAGGATCTGCATGGTGAGGCCCAGGCCCACGCCCATGACCGCCAGATAGATGCACGTCACCCAGATGGGCTGCGTCCAGCTCATGGTCGACAGCAGGACCATCGCGACGCCCAGCAGGACGGCGCCCACGACGGGGAAGGCCTTGTAGCGGCCCGTGCGGCTGACGAGGTTGCCCGCGATGATCGACGTCGGCAGCATCGCGCCCATCATCGGAATCATCAGCAGCCCCGCCTGCGTCGCGCTCACGCCCGCCACCATCTGCAGGTAGGTGGGCATGTACGCGAGGGTGCCGAACATCAGGATTCCGGTCAGCAGTCCGGCCGTCGTGGTGAGCACGAAGTTGCGGCGGTGGAACAGGTGCAGCGGCATGACGGGCTCGTCCGCGGCGCGCTCGACCAGCACGAACGCAACGCCGGACAGGACCGCCAGCGAGAACAGGCCGATGATCTGCCACGAGGCCCACGGGTACGTGTGGCCGCCCCACGAGCTCGCCAGCACCAGCGCGGCAGAGGCGATCGCGAGCAGCACCATGCCCGCGACGTCGATCTTGGCTCCCCCACGGTCGTGGCGCGGCAGCTTGAGGAACAGCGTCGCGGACACGAGCGCGAGGATGCCCAGCGGGATGTTGATCCACAGGCACCACTGCCACCCGATCGACTCGGTGAACCAGCCGCCGAGCAGCGGCCCGGCGACCGAGGCGAGCGCGAAGACTCCGCCCATGACGCCCATGTAGCGCCCGCGCTGACGCGCCGGCACCACGTCCGCGATGATCGCCTGCGACAGGATCATCAGCCCGCCGCCTCCGAGGCCCTGGATCGCGCGGCCGACGATGAGCTCGGTCATTCCCTGCGACAGCGCGCCCACCACGGAGCCGAGCATGAACAGTGAGATCGCGATCATGAACAGCGGCTTGCGGCCGATCAGGTCGCCCAGCTTGCCGTAGACCGGCATCATGATGGTCGCCGCGAGGATGTAGGCGGTGGTGACCCACAGCATGTGGTCCACGCCGTTGAGCTCGCCCACGACCGTCGGCAGCGCGGTGGAGAAGATGGTCTGGTCGAGCGCGGCGAGCAGCATCGCGGTGATGAGGCCCACGAAGATCAGGCCGATGCGGCGCTTCTCGGGCGCCGATGCGTCAGTGCCGTGCGCGCGGGAAGAACGTGCGGGCGCAGTCGTGTCAGACAAGGGGACTCCTCGGGGTGGTCAGGGGGCCGCGGGCGCGCAGCCGCCGGTCATGCGGTGGGGCTCAGTGCGGGCGTCGCCTGCGTGAGGCGGCGCAGCTGCGGGAAAAGGTCGGTGACGAGCGAGTCGAGGTCGGGCTCGTCCTCGTGGCAGGCCCATCCGCGAGCGGCGACCTGCAGGATGCCCATGGCAATGTGGACCACGAGGGCGGCGTCGGAGTCGAGCGCGGCCGCGTCGCGGCCGGGGGCGGTGACGACGAGGCGCCGGCGGACGATCGCCGCGTACTGCTCGCGCGCGCGGGTGATGCGCGCCCAATTCGCGCCGGCGAGCTCCGCGTTCGCGTCGAGCAGCCTGCGGCGCAGTCGGTAGAGGTCGCGATCGGGCTGGGCGTCCACCCAGACCTGGGACATCAGCTCCGCGAAGGCCTCGACGTCCGAGACCCCCTCGCGGGCGATGAACGCCTCGATCTGCTCCTCCGTGGGCAGCGGCTTCTCGTCGCCGATCAGCGCGATCTCACGGGTGCCGAAGTAGTTGTAGAACGTGCGGGGCGAGATCCCAACCACGTCGCAGATCATCTCGACGCTGACCGCATCCACGCCATGCTCGAGGCACAGCTCGATCGCGGCTCGCTGCGTGGCGGTCCGGGCCAGGCGGCGCTTGCGATCGCGCAGGGACTCGTTCTGTTGCATAGTCTGCATTTTTGCAGACTCTGCAACGAATCGCAAGGGAGGGTGCAGTCGACGCGCACACTACGGCGTGCGAGATTCGAAATCCTGCACAACGACATCCGCCCGATCACGCCATTGCTCCACGAGCCGAGCGTTCGGCTCATCGACGAGCGCAACGTGTCTCTCCGCGGCTACCCGACTCTTGCCGAACAGCACGTGTCGATCGACGAGCCTCGCCCTGCGAACATCGGCGTCGACCGTCACGAACCACGACTCGTCAAGCAACGAGTCGAGGGCATTCCACGGTGCTTCTGGAACGAACAGGTAGTTGCCCTCGGTGACGACGAGCGCGGGCCCAGGATCGATCACTAGTCCGGCAGCGATGGGCTGCTCGAGGTCTCGCTCGAAGTCGGGCACATAGACGGGCGCGTCCAGCTCGCTTCTCGCACGGGCTACCGCGTTGACGTAGCCCCAGCCGTCGAACGTGTCGATCGCGCCCTTTCGTCCGGCTCTCCCCAAGCGGTGTAGTTGCGCATCCGAGAGGTGGAACCCATCCATCGGGAGCCATGCCGTCGCCACCCCCTCGGACGAGAGGTCCCTCAGGAGCGCCCGGACCAACGTCGACTTGCCCGCCCCGGGTGCGCCGGCGATCCCCAACACAGCACGAGGGCTGGAGCCCGCGAGGTCTCGTGCGCGCCGGAGAAGGTCGTCACGCATGGGAACGCGAGGCATCGATGTGCGCCGCCAGGAACTGACGGGCCTTGCACGCGAGCTCGAACCCGTCCTCCCAAAGGTCACGCCACACCGCCAGGTCATTCGAGAGCCCCCGCGCGACGACGGCGGAGGAGAAGGACTCGAATGTCACAGGCCCGAGATAGCCCACGTCCGCCAGGGCGTGGAAGAAGGCACCGAAGTCGAAGTGCCCCGACCCCAAGTAGCCGCGGTGGTTCTCGCCAACGTGCACATACCCGAGTCGGTCGCCCACCTCGACGACAGGACGCACGACATCATCCTCTTCGATATTCATGTGGTACGTGTCGAGATGTATGTAGACGTTGTCAGCTCCGATGTCGTCTGCCATGCGCAACGCATCACGGGCCGTGTTGAGGACATTCGTCTCGTAGCGATTGCACACCTCAAGACCCAGGCGCATGTCCCAGAGCGACGCCTGTTCGGCGAGCTCACGAATCACTGACACCGCATTGGCTCGCCCGGCGCGCGTGAGCGGCCCCGGGTACTTTCCAAGCGCGCTGTATAGCGCACCCGTGAAGAACGAGCCGCCGAGCTCATGAGTCGCCGCCAACGACTTCTGGAGCAGTTCAGCACCACGTGCCACCACCGCCGCGTCGTCACTCGAGACGTCGGCGTCGAACGCTAGCCCACGCGAGCACACTGGCTGGATCCCCGCGCTGTCGAGCGCCGTCCGTGCGACGCCAAGATCCATGCTGTCGAGATCGTGCAGTGACAGTTCGAGGATGTCGTAACCGGCACGAGCAGTCTGATCGACAGCGTGCCGCACCTCCTGATCCGAGGTGTTACCGGCCCACACCAGAGCGTGCACCCCTAGGGCATTGGTCGTCGGCGCGGTCATGAGCGGTCCTTTCGATGGTCGCCGTACGTGAGGATGGTGGCTACGAGTTCGTCGACGACTCGCGCTCCGTCGACGTCGACACACACGCGAACGTTGGGCTTCGCGTCCCGGATCGGCACTGTCTGCCCAAGGGTGAGGCTGCCGGACGTCTCGACGCTGAGGGACATGTGTTTCGTGACGCATACGCCAGGATCCGCTGCCACGGCGATGGCGAGCGGGTCGTAGAGCACGCACCCTGGCGCCCAGTCGAACATCGGAGCGTCGAGATAGGTGGTGCAGACTTGCGCGAGTATCTCCGCGACAGGAGACCGCGTCGGGTCGAGTGCGCGTATCGCGGAGTCCTGCAGCACGAGTCCCGTGTTGGGATTCGTCACGTCGAGGCTCACCATCGTGAGATCGATTCCGGACTCGAAGACTCGCTTCGCGGCGAGAGGGTCGAACCAGATGTTGCACTCTGCGACCGGCGTGATGTTGCCGCGCCCATAGACAGGGTCCAACCCCAAGGCGCCACCCATGAACACGATCCCGGCGAGCAGGTCCGCAATCTCGGGGTCTAGCTCCAAGGCGCGCGCGATGTTGGTCTGCGGGCCGATCGCGACGATCGTCACCTCGTTGGGGTTGTCTCGAACGAGCTGGACGATGAGTTCGGCTGCGCTCTGGTGCGCCACAACGTCGCTCGCCATCGGCAGGTCGACTCGACCCGGACGACCTCTCGCCCCTGCATACGCCTCGACAAGAAGCGCGGGCAATACTCCCGACAGGGGCACCGAATCTCCTATCGCAACTGGAACATCTGCGCGCCCAGCAGCGGCAAGGACTGCCCCGGCGCCGCGCGCGCCGAGCTCTGGTGGGCAGTTGCCGAAGGTTGTCGTGACCGCGAGGAGATCGAGCCTCGGATCTGACAACGCGAGCAGCAGCGCAATCGGGTCGTCGGCGTCCGTGCCGGGGATGCCGACGCCCGGATCGGTATCCAGAATGATCTTGCGCTGGCCGCTCATGGCAGTGCACCTTCCTCGCCGCCGTCGCCGGAGTCGCCCGGCGCCGCGCCCGTCATGATGGCGACGGCGTCCGCGGGTGTGTGGGTTTCGGGGGTGACGACCGCCGCGCGCCGTCCGAGTCGCTGCACGTGGATGCGGTCTGCGACGTCGAAGACGTTCGGCATGTTGTGACTGATGAGAATGACGCTCACGTCCTGTTCGCGTAGGCGGCGAATGACGTCGAGGACCTGCGCCGTCTCGCGAACTCCAAGCGCCGCAGTCGGCTCATCGAGCACCACGACACGGCTACCGAAAGCGATTGCGCGGGCGACTGCTACTGCCTGACGCTGACCGCCGGACAGTGTCTCGACGAGCTGCGTGATGTCCTGGAGCGTCTGGATGCCAAGCTCAGAGATCTTCGCTTCCGCGAACTCTCGCATCGCCCGATGGTCAAGCCCCCGAGTCACCTTGCCGACCAAGCCCGGACGGCGCCGTTCACGACCGAGGAAGATGTTTGACGCGATATCGAGCGCGGGTGCGAGTGCCAGCTGTTGATAGACAGTCTCGATGCCAGCGGCCTGCGCGTCCTGGGGATTCCGGAAGTGCACGGAGCGCCCTTCGACCTTGAGCGTTCCTACGTCGGGAATCTCGGCACCGGTGAGGCACTTGATCAGGGTCGACTTGCCGGCGCCGTTGTCTCCGATGACCGCAAGCACCTCACCGGGATAGAGGTCGAGGTCGACGCCATCGATCGCAACGACAGGGCCGTACGTCTTGACGAGGCCGCGCGCGCTCAACCGTGGAGCGTCCGTTGCCATCGAGGTGTCGTTCATCGCTGCGCCCCGGTCCGCCGAATCCACTGATCGAGGCTGACGGCCGCGATGATGAGCACGCCAATCGCGAACGTCTGCCACAACACGTCGACACGAGCAAGCGCCAGTCCGTTTCGGAACACTCCGACGATCAACGCGCCAAGAAGCGTCCCGAGCACTCGGCCGCGGCCGCCGAAGAGGCTTGTGCCTCCGATCACGACCGCGGTGATCGAGTCGAGGTTGGCATCGACGGCGGAGTTCGTGGTCGCCGCGCCCACTCGACCGATCAAGACCCAAGCCGCGAAGGCGAAGACGACGCCCGCCGACACGTACACGCTGAGCAGCACGGCACGCACGCGAATGCCCGCCAGACGCGCAGCGGCCGGGTCGTTGCCGACCGCATAGACGTGGCGACCCCACGAGGTCTGCGACAGCGCGAACGCCACACCCGCGTACATGAGGAGGACGAGCAGCACGCCGACCGTCAGGTTGAATGGCCCCAGCCCCACGGGTGTGGCCGTCCACGTAAGAAACGATCCGAGGACGTCACCCCGGATGGAGCGCCCTCCGCTCATAAGGAGTGCGAGCGCGGTGAAGACCCCCAAGGTGCCCAACGTGACGATGAACGGGGGCAGCTTGACGTAGGCCACGAGGATGCCGTTGACGAGGCCGGCGGCCGCGCCAACGGCAGCACCGACGACAAATGCCAGCACTCCGGGAACCCCCAGCTCACCGGCGAGGGTGCCCATCACCATGGTGACGAAGATCATGATCGCGCCCACGGAGAGATCGATGCCGGCCGTGAGGACGATCATTGTCTGTCCCACAGCCAACGCGCCGATGATGGCGACCTGCTGCAGGATGAGCGAGAGGTTGGCAGGCAGCAGGAACCGATCGTTGATCAACCAGAAGCTGATCACGGATCCGAGCAGCACGACCGTGGGGCTGATGCCCGGGTGCCGGTGGAGGAGTCTCCTCAATCGTTGGACTCGTGTCAGAGGGCGAGCGCGGTACCTCTCGGCCGCTGTCTGCTCGATCGTCTCAGTCACTACTGCCTGCCTCCCTCTCGCGCTAGCGTGCTACCAGCACAGAGCCGCGCCCTCGTCGGTGTCGATGCTCTCCAGTCCCTCGACGGCCTCATCCGTCACGAGCGCCGTGCCCGTGTTGACGAAGTCGGAGCCGGCCTCGGGCTCAGGCAGCGTCCCATCATCGAGCCACTGGACCACAGCCTCGATCCCGAGGCGCCCCATCTCGCTGGGGTACTGCTGAGCGACCGCACCGAACTCGCCGGACGCCACAGACTCGACACCGCTGCAGCTGCCATCGAGTGACACCACGAGCGCATCGGTGATGCCCGCAGCCTGGAGCGCCTGAGCAGCTCCCACGCCAGATGTCTCGTTGGCTGAGTACACGACGTTGATGTCGGGATTGAGCGACAGGCAGTTCTCCATCGCGCTGCGCCCGCCGTCCTCGGCGCCATTCGACGCCTCATTGCAGACGATCTCGTACTCGCCACCGCTGTAGGTCCCGACCGACGCCTCGTCCCCATTGACCTCGGGGTCCGCCAGGTCGATTCCCATGCCTGACAGGAATCCCTGGTCGCGTTGATAGTCGACGGAGACCACCTTGTCGTCAAACAGATCGATCAGCGCAATGGTGGCCGGCTCGCCCTCAAGCGATTCCGCCACCCACTGTCCGATCAGCGAGCCCGCCTCGAAGTTGTCAGTCGCGAAGGTCTCGTCCACGAGGTCAATCGGATCCGTGGGCGTATCGAGCGCCAAGACCAGCAGCCCGGCGTCGCGGGCGGCCGTGATGGCGTCGTTCACTGCAGGGCCGTTGTTGGCGATGAGGATGGCCTTGTCGCCTCGTGCGACCGCATTCTCGATCGCCTGGATCTGTCCGTCAGCATCAGACTGGTCAGCTCCTGCCTCGACAGTGAGCTCGACGAGTGCGTCGTCAGCCGCCTGCTCTGCACCCTCGACCATCGCCGTCCAGAAATGGTTGTCCGGGTCCTTGGTAATGATGGTGACGTAGGTGTCCTCTCCAGAGGCCCCGTCCGAGGTGTCCGCGGTCGTATCCGCAGACGAGCACGCGGCGAGCCCCAGTGACGCGACGGCCGCTGCCGACATTGTCCACGAGCGCTTCCATGCGGGTCGTGATGCCATCTCAACTCCTTTGGTGAGTGCCCGCTGCGGGGGTGCAACGGCGCTGGGCACCACGATGCCAGTTCCAACTTTGAAAGTCAATTACATCTAGTTCGATGGCATAATGGGCTTATGGTGACCCGATACTCCCGTCTGCCTGCACAGACTGCCAGTAGCATCGCTGATGTGAACGTGGTGAAGGTGCCGTCGCCGTGGCTACGCGAGAGTCCAGGTGCGCTGCTTGGCGCCATTCGAGAAGCCCATGAACCGCTCAGCAAGACCGACCTCGCCGGACTGCTCCTGCTGTCGCGCACCGCGGTCGCCCAGCGGGTCGATGTCCTCGAGGACGCCGGACTGCTTCGCCGAGCGGCCCCCCGCGCGGAGGCCCGCGGGCGCCCCGCCGACCGCTACGAACTTGACCCCGACTTCGGTGTCACCCTGATCGCCGACACCGGCGCCACCGGCATGCGGCTCGCCGTCTGCGACCTGGCCGGCAATCTGCGAGCCGAGACCACCGCCGATATCGACATT
>NZ_CAJXJX010000063.1 GCF_913055775.1 uncultured Demequina sp.
CGCCCGCCACGACTCGTGCCGCCCTGCGCGGGCGCTTCGTCTCAGCCGCGGTCGCCGCGGGCCAGGACTTCACGGTCGACTGGGTGCACCTCAAGATCGCCGGCGGAGCCAAGCGGACCATCCTGCTGAAGGACCCCTTCCGGAACACCGACGAGCGCGTCGACGTTCTGCTGGAGGCACTGGAGCAGTCGTCCGCGCAGGTAGACTGACCCCACTCCCACACCGTCTCGAAAGGGGCACCCATGCGCCGCTTGGTCGCGCCCGCGCTCGCCGCCGCCCTCGTGCTCGCGGCGTGCTCGAGCGACCCCGACGGCACGGAGGCCACGGTGTCCCCGTCGAGCGGCGTGGACGCGATCACCGTGGGGCAGTCGGACACGCTGGCGCCCGAGATCGAGTTCGAGCCCGGCGCCGACTACTCGATGGAGCAGACGCGCGTGCTGTGGGAGGGCGAGGGCGACCTCCTCGTGGACGAGCAGTCGCTGCTCCTCGACATCTACGGCGAGTCCCTGGTGGATGGCACGGTCATCATCAACACGTTCGACGGCTCGCCCACCCCCTTCCTGCTCGCCCCCGAGATCCTGGGCGACGCCATGTACGAGGCGCTTTCCGACGTGCGCGTGGGCGCGCGCGTCCTGGTGGTCACGCCCCCGGGAGAGGGCGTCGCCGAGAGCGAGCCCATCGCCATGGTGGTGGACGTCCTGCCCACCGGCCCGGTGGGCGACGAGGTTCCTCCTGCCGCAGGCATGCCCACCGTCGCGGTGTCGCCCTCGGGCCAGCCCCGGGTGACCATCCCGGACGACGCCACCGCGCCGGCCGACCTCCAGGTCGCCACGCTGGTGCGCGGATCCGGCCGGCAGATCACCGCGGACTCGCAGGTGCTCGCCAACTACTCGATCGTGTACTTCTCGGACAGCCCCGCGGACGAGGAGGCCGGCACCGAGGCCGGCGAGGAGTGGAAGGCCGGCGAGGTCTTCGACTCGTCGTGGCCCGCGGAGCGCGAGCCGCTGCTCGTCGACATGGACGAGGTCTCGGCCGTGCAGGGCCTTCAGCAGGGTCTGCTCGACCAGACCGAGGGCTCTCGGGTCATGATGGTGGTGCCGCCGTCGCTGGGGTACCCGGCGATCGGCACGACCGTCTTCGTCGTGGACATCCTCGACGTGTGGAACCCGGAGGCGTAGATGAGCACCGCCGTACGCGTCATTCCCTGCCTCGATGTCGATGCGGGCCGCGTGGTCAAGGGCGTCAACTTCGTTGACCTGCGCGACGCCGGCGACCCCGTCGAACTGGCGCGTGCCTACGGCCTGGCGGGCGCCGACGAGGTGACCTTCCTGGACGTCACGGCATCCTCGGGCGACCGTGCGACCACGTATGACGTGGTGGGCCGCACAGCGGACGAGGTCTTCGTCCCCCTCACGGTGGGAGGCGGCGTGCGCTCCCCGGAGGACGTCGACCGGCTGCTGCGCGCCGGCGCTGACAAGGTGGGCGTCAACACCGCCGCCATCGCTCGGCCCGAGCTGATCTCCGAGATCGCCGAGCGCTTCGGTTCGCAGGTGCTGGTGCTGTCTGTCGATGCGCGCCGATGCGCGGAGGGCACCGAGACGCCGTCGGGCTACGAGGTGACGACCCACGGCGGCCGGCAGGGCACCGGCATCGATGCCGTCGAGTGGGCGCGGCGAGGCGCCGAGCTGGGGGCGGGTGAGATCCTGCTCAACTCGATGGACGCCGACGGCACCACGGCGGGCTTCGACCTCGACATGATCCGCGACGTGCGCGCGGTCGTGTCGATCCCCCTGATCGCCTCGGGTGGCGCGGGCACGCCCCAGCACTTCGTGGACGCGGCGCTCGCGGGCGCGGACGCGGTGCTCGCCGCGAGCGTCTTCCACTTCGGCACACTGTCCATCACGGAGGTCAAGGACGCCATGCGCGCGGCAGGGATCGAGGTCCGATGAGTGGCTCCCAGCGGGCCGAGGACTATCGACTGAGCGGTTCTTTCAACCGCAAGTCCGCGCAGCTGCTGCGGCACGCCATGCGCACCGAGCGCGCCCGGTTCTCGATCGCGATCCTCGCCGCGGCGATCTTCTCGGTCCTCACCGTCGCGTTCGGCACCCTGCTCGGTCAGATCACGGACGACGTCGTGATTCCCGGCGTCGCGGGCGATCCGATCCAAGGCGTGTGGGGCGAGATCACCCAGGACCCGATCCAGGCCATCCTCCTCGCAGGAGGCGCGTTCCTCGGGATCGGCGTCGTCAACGCCGTGCTCGTGGGCGTGCGCCGGGGCGTCCAGGGCATCGCCGTCGCCGGCGTGGGCTCGCGCCACCGCCGAGTGGTGGCCGATGCGATCGCGAGCCTCCCGCTCGGGTGGCACCGCGCGAACCCGTCAGGACGCATCCTGTCCGCGATGTCCTCGGACTCGGAGAGCGCGACCAACACGCTGCACCCGTTCGCCTTCACCGTCGGGTCCTTCGTCATGATGTTCGCCGCTGGCTGGTCCATGTGGCGCATGGACCCGTGGCTGGCGATCACGGGACTGGCCGTGGTGCCCATCATCTTCGCGATCAACCTCGCCTACGAGAAGGTCATCACGCCCCGGTGGGACCTGGGACAGTCGCTGCGCGCGGACGTCTCGACGATCGCCCACGAGAGCTTTGAGGGCGGCACGGTGGTGAAGGCCCTGGGTGCCGAGGCCCGCGAGACCCAGCGCTTCACCACGGCCGTCAACGGGCTGCGCGACGCGGACATCCGTGTGGGCCGCACGAGCGCGTGGTTCGAGCCGCTGATGGATCTCATCGTGCCGCTCGGATCGGTGGCCCTCATGGTCGTCGGTGCGCTGCGGGCCGAGGCCGGCGCCGTGACGGTCGGCAACGTCGTCTCGGCCATCTACCTGGTCACTCTCATGGCGGTGCCGATCCGCGGGCTCGGCTGGGTCCTGGGCCAGATGCCGCAGGCGCTGGTCGCGTTCCGCCGGGTGGGGGAGATCGCCCAGGCCGCCACCGAGGTCGACGAGCCCGGCCACCGCGAGGTCGCGCGCGACGGCGCAGGAGCGGTCTCCTTCGCGGGTGCGGACATCGCGACCGACGACGGCGACGGTGGCCTGGCGGTGATCCTGCGCGACGTGTCGCTGGACCTGACGCCGGGAACGGTCACGGCGCTCGTGGGCGCCACGGGAGCCGGGAAGACCACGGTCGCGCTGGCCGCGTCGAGGCTCGCGCACCCCGTCGAGGGCGCCATCACGCTGGATGAGGTGGACCTCGAGAGCATCGCGGGACTGGGCGAGCACGTCGCGCTCGTGCCGCAGACGGCCTTCGTGTTCGCGGGCACCGTGCGCGAGAACGTGACGCTGGGCGAGGACTACTCGGACGATGCGGTGTGGGACGCCCTCGAGCGCGCCAACGTGGTGGACGTGGTCAAGGGCCTGTCCGGCACGCACGGCGACGGGCTGGACGCCGTCCTCGCCGAGCGCGGCATGAACCTCTCCGGAGGCCAGCGCCAGCGACTGGCACTCGCCCGGGCGCTGGTGCGCCGGCCGCGAGTGCTGGTGCTCGATGACGCCACGTCCGCCGTCGACCCGCGCGTCGAGCAGGAGATCCTCCGCGGGCTCAGTGCGGACGGCCAGGGCCCCACCGTCCTGATCATCGCCTACCGCCTCGCGTCGATCCTGCTCGCCGATCACGTGGTGCACGTGGACTCCGGAAGCGTGGTCGACGCGGGACCGCATGAGGCTCTGCTCGACCGCGACCGCGGCTACCGCGAGCTGGTGCTCGCGTACGAGGAGGACTCGCGCCGCCAGGCGGACGAGGAAGCGGGGTACGTCGGATGAGCCGGCCCACCGAGGACACGATGACCGTGCGGCAGATGTTCCGTCGCGGGCTGCAGGTGAGCCCGGAGTTCCGCGCGGGCCTCGTGGTGACCCTGATCCTGGCGGCCTTCGCCGCGGGCGGCCGCGCCGCCGTCCCGTTCCTGACGCAGCGCGTGACGGACGAGGGGCTGCTGGCCGAGGGCGGCGTCGACGTCGACGTGGTGCTCGCGTACGCGAGCGCCGGCACCGTCGTGCTGATCCTCGCGGCGGTCATGGCCTGGCGGGTCCGCGTGCGGATGGGGACCGCCGCCGAGAGCGGACTCGCGACCCTGCGCACCCGGGCGTTCGGCAAGGTGCACGAGCTCTCCGTGCTGACGCAGAACGAGGAGCAGCGGGGCCGCTACGTCTCGCGCGTCACGGGCGACGTCGAGACCATCCGGGACCTCATGCAGTGGACCGGCGCGGCCATGATCATCTCTGCGCTCGAGTCGACCGTCATCTTCGCGGTGATGGTGATCTACTCGTGGCAGCTGTCGCTGCTCGTGCTCGTCGCGTTCCTGCCCATGGTGGGCTCGCTGCTGTGGATCCAGCCACGCGTGCGCCGTGCGTTCCAGGGCGTCCGCTCGAAGATGGCGGACCTGCTGGGCCGGACCTCCGAGCAGCTCGAGGGCGTCGCGACCATCCGGTCCTACGGTGTCCAGCAGCGCATGCGCGACCAGCTGAACGAGGACATCGACGACATCCTGGTCGCGGAGCGTCGCGCGTCCATCCTCGCGTCCCTCAACTTCTCCTCGACGGTCGTGGGCCAGTCGCTCGCCACGGGTCTCGCGCTCATCGGCGGCACGGTCATGGCGATCAACGGCAGCCTGTCGGTCGGCACCGTCGTGGCGTACGCGTTCCTCGTGTACATGTTCGCCGGCCCGCTCATGTGGATCATCGAGATGCTCGCCGAGATGCAGCGAGCGGTCGTGGGCTGGCGCCGGGTGCTCGAGCTCGTGGACCAGGAGGTCACGGTCGAGGACCCGGGCGCGGCGGGCACCCCCATTCCGCACGGCCACGGCGAGCTGTCGATCGAGGAGGTGCGGCTCACGTACCCCGGCGGCCCCGAGGTACTCAAGGGCGTCGACCTCACGGTCCCGGCAGGCAAGCGCATCGCGCTCGTGGGCCAGACGGGCTCCGGTAAGACGTCCCTCGCGCGCCTCATGTCCCGCTTCTTCGATCCGACTTCGGGCACCGTCCGCGTGGGCGGGGTCGACGTGCGCGAGGTGCCGATGTCCTCGCTGCGCCGCTCGATCGCGGTGGTGCCGCAGGAGGGCTTCCTGTTCGACGGCACCATCCGGACCAATCTCGCGTACGCGATCCCGGACGCCAGCCCGGAGGACCTCGAGCGTCGCTCTCTCGCAGCGTTCGAGTCGCTGGGCCTTGACGCCTGGGTGGACGCGCTGCCCGCGGGCATCGACACCCATGTGGGTCCGCGCGGCGAGCTGCTGAGCGCGGGGGAGCGCCAGCTCGTGTCGATCGCCCGTGCGTACCTGCGCGATCCCGACCTGCTGATCCTCGACGAGGCGACGAGCGCGGTGGACCCCGCGACCGAGGTTCGCATCTCCCGTGCTCTCGAGGGACTCATGCAGGGACGCACCGCCGTGGTGATCGCGCACCGCCTGTCGACCGCCGAGCGCGCCGACCTCGTGGGCGTGATGGAGCACGGCGAGCTGGTCGAGGTCGGGCCCCACCGCGAGCTCGTGGACGCGGGCGGCATCTATGCCGGCCTGTACGCCGCCTGGGTGTCGCAGACACGCGACTGAGCCACCGCATCGGCCCACGCCACCCCCGGCGGTAGATTCTCGCTCCCCTAAGCCCTGAGGCGAGCGAGTTGGACCCATTTCGCTTGTCTAGGGGCTGAGGCGAGCGAAAGGGATCCATTTCGAGGGAATGGGAGGGGGCGCAGGCGTGATCTGGAAGGATGGGCGCATGCCGCTCAGTGAAGACATCGCCGCGCGCCTCAAGCGCACGGAGGACGGCCTGGTGTGCGCCGTGGTGCAGGACCGGGACACGCGCGACGTGCTCATGGTCGCGTGGATGAACGACGAGGCGCTGCACCTGACGCTGACCACCGGGCGGGCGGTCTACTGGAGCCGGTCGCGCGGCGAGCTGTGGCGCAAGGGCGACACCTCCGGCCACACCCAGGACGTCCACGCGGTCGAGATCGACTGCGACGGTGACGCGCTGCTGCTCACCGTGACCCAGCACGGTCCCGCGTGCCACACCGGCGAGCGCCGGTGCTTCGACGCCGGGGGCGACCTGGGGGCCGTGGACGCCGATGCGGGGGCGGGTCACGCATGACCGTCACAGTCCAGTGGGGCGAGACCTGGCCGGCGCTCGACGAGTTCGTCGAGATCGGCGCGACGCGACGGGTGGTTCCCGTGGTGCGGCGCGTGCTCGCCGACGGCATGTCGCCCGTCGCCGTGTACCGCGCGCTCGCCGGCGACCGCACCGGCACGTTCATCCTGGAGTCCGCTGAGCCCGACGGCACCCGCGGTCGCTACTCGTTCGTGGGGGTGCACTCGCGTGCGGCGCTCACGGTCGATGGTGACGAGGCCCGGTGGTCGGGCGACGTGCCCGTGGGACTCGCCGATGGCGCCCCGCTCGACGTGATGCGCGCGACGCTCGCCGAGCTGCGCTCCGAGCCCATCGCCGGCCTGCCGCCGCTCACCGGCGGCCTTGTCGGTGTGCTGGGCTGGGACATCGTGCGCCAGTGGGAGCCCACCATGCCCCAGAAGGCGCCGCGCGAGATCGACGTGCCCGACGCGCACCTGCTGCTGGCCACGGACATCGCGGCGATCGACCACCACGACGGCTCGGTCTGGCTGATCGCCAACGCCGTCAACGCCGATGCGCAGGCGACCGGTATCGAGGCCGCTCACGCGGATGCCGTGGCCAGGATCGACGCGATGGAGCGGGCGCTTGTGGCGGCGCCGGCGGGAGCCGTGTCCGAACTGGACGCCGATGCGGCGGAGCCCGCCGTGCGGCAGCGGTCGGCGCCGGGGGAGTACGAGGCCGCGGTGCGCTTCGCGAAGGAGGCCATCCGCGACGGCGAGGTCTTCCAGATGGTGCCCGCGCAGCGCTTCGACGTCGATTGCGAGGCGAGCCCGCTCGACGTGTATCGGGTCCTCCGCACGCTCAACCCCAGCCCCTACATGTACTGCTTCCGGCTCGAGGACGATCGGGGACGCGAGTTCTCCGTGGTGGGCGCGAGCCCCGAGTCGCTCGCAGCAGTGCACCGCGGCCGAGTCTCGACCTTCCCGATCGCCGGCTCGCGGCCGCGCGGCGGCACTCCGGAGGAGGACAAGCGCCTCGAGGAGGAGCTGCTCGCGGATCCCAAGGAGCGCGCCGAGCACGTCATGCTCGTCGACCTGTCCCGCAACGACCTCGTGAAGGTCTGCGAGCCCACCTCGGTCGAGGTGCTCGAGTTCATGCGCGTGAACCGGTACAGCCACATCATGCACATCTGCTCGACGGTCGTGGGGCAGCTCGAGGCGGGCTACAGCGCCGTCGACGTGCTCGCGGCGACCTTCCCGGCCGGCACGCTCTCGGGTGCGCCCAAGCCGCGGGCGATCCAGCTGATCGACGAGATCGAGCCCGCACGGCGAGCGTTCTACGGAGGCGCCGTGGGCTACTTCGACTTCGCCGGCGACATGGATCTCGCCATCACGATCCGCACGGCTCTGGTCGAGAACGGCATCGCGCACGTGCAGGCGGGTGCGGGGATCGTCGCCGACTCGGTTCCCGCCACGGAGGACCAGGAGACCAAGGACAAGGCCGCAGCGATGATGCGCGCCATCGCGCTCGCCTCCCGGCTCCGGCCGGTCGAGCGTGGCTAGACTGACCACACGACACGCAAGGAGAAGGAATGTCGAGCATCGAGATCGCCCCGGAGAACCTTCCGGATGAGGCGCACGCCAACCACGGCAAGACCACTGCGGCCTGGGTCACCAACGCGGGACTCGTCATCGCGGCGCTGGTCGCCTCCATCGGGATCGCGTTCCCGGTGTGGCCCGTGGTGTGGGTGGGCGTCGGTCTCGCGGTCGTGGCCCTGGCCGCCGGAGCAACCCTCCGCGCGCTGGGCCACGGTCAGCCATTGAAGTAGCGGCCCGGAGTCTCCGGTCGCTCACCACCATCAAAGGAGATACGCATGAGTGACGTGCCCCCGCCCCCTCCGCCGCCCCCGGCATCGCCGCCGCCTCCCGGAATGCCCGGCATGCCCGGCGCCGGCGCAAGCGAGGAGAAGAACAACCTCGGCACCATCGCTCTGGTCCTGGGAATCCTCGGCCTCGTGTGCTGTGGAATCTTCACGGCCATCCCCGCGATCATCGTCGGCAAGAAGTCGCAGGAGGCCGAGGCGCAGGGCCTCGCCACCAACGGCAACCTGGGCAAGATCGGCGTCATCCTCGGATGGATCGGCGTAGCCCTCTCGATCGTCGCGATCATCCTCAACGGCATCCTGCTTGCCACCGGCAGCTGGGACTACTTCTAGGATCCACGGCACATCGTGACGACCACGGCCGATGCGGCGGCCGGGACGCGCTCCGCGTCCCGGGGGAGGCGGCTCGCCCTGCCTCTCGCCGCATCGGCCGTCGTCGGTGCCGCCACGGCCTACACCGCCCTCGCGGATCCGTACCGCGAGGGCTTCTTCCCGTCCTGCATGTGGCTGTCGCTCACGGGCCATTGGTGCCCCGGGTGCGGCGGCCTGCGCGCGGTCCACGAGCTCGCGCACGGAGACGTCGCTGCGGCGCTGGGGATGAACCCGGTGGTCGTCCTGATCGTCCTGCCGCTGGGGATCGCGCTGCTCGTTGCGTGGCTCGCCCAGGCGTGGCGCGGCGGCACCTCGCCCCGCATCCCGCTGTGGCTGGCCGTGGGCGTCCCCGGGCTGCTGTTCGTCTTCTGGATCGTGCGCAACATCCCCGTGCTCGAGCCGTATCTGGCGCCCTGAGCCGGGCGTCCGCATCGGTCCTCTCGCGGCGGTCATGCCGACCCCCGCCCGGCGGTACGATGGGGGCCATGAACGGGGGCAGGGAATGACCAGCGTGCTCGAGAGCATCGTGGCCGGAGTCCGTGAGGACCTCGCGGTGCGCCAGTCAGGGACGTCCATGGACGCCCTGAAGGAGCGCGCGTCCCGCCTCCCCAACGCGATCGATGCGCGCGCCATGCTCGCGTCCGACGAGGTCTCCGTGATCGCGGAGGTCAAGCGCTCGAGCCCGTCGAAGGGCGACCTCGCCGCCATCTCCGACCCGGCGCTGCTGGCGACCGAGTACGAGGCCGGCGGCGCGACCGTCATCTCCGTCCTGACGGAGGAGCGGCGCTTCGGAGGCTCGCTCGCGGACCTCGACGCCGTCCGCTCGAAGGTCGACATCCCGATCCTGCGCAAGGACTTCGTCGTCACGCCGTACCAGGTGTGGGAGGCCCGCGCGCACGGCGCGGACGTGGTGCTGCTGATCGTCGCCGCTCTGGACCAGATGGCCCTCGAGAGCCTCGTCGAGCGCACCCACTCGCTCGGCATGACCGCGCTGGTCGAGGTGCACGACGAGGAAGAAGTCTCCCGCGCCGTCGACGCCGGCGCCCGGGTCATCGGCGTCAACGCCCGCAACCTCAAGACCCTCGAGGTCGACCGCCACACGTTCGCGCGCGTCGCGCCCATCATCCCCGCCGGGATCGTGCGCGTCGCAGAGTCCGGCATTCGCGACGGCCACGACGTGGTCGAGTACGCCCGCATGGGTGCGGACGCGGTGCTCGTGGGCGAGGCGCTCGTCAAGGACAAGGACCCCCGCACGGCCGTGGCGGAGATGGTCGCCGCCGGCGCCCACCCCGCGCTGCGAGCGGTGCGTCCGTGACGGATTCGCTCCAGCAGGCCCCCGGGCCGTTCTTCGGCGACTTCGGCGGCAGGTTCGTCCCCGAGGCGCTCATGGCGGCGCTCGACGAGCTCACGGACGCGTATGACAAGGCGCGCGTGGACCCCGCGTTCGGCGACGAGCTGGCGCGCCTGGCCCGCGACTACACGGGCCGCCCGTCGATCGTCACCGAGGTGCCCCGCTTCGCCGAGCACGCCGGCGGCGCCTCCGTGTGGCTCAAGCGCGAGGACCTCAACCACTCGGGCTCGCACAAGATCAACAACGTGCTGGGCCAGGCCCTCCTGACCAAGCGGATCGGCAAGACGCGCGTCATCGCGGAGACCGGTGCCGGACAGCACGGCGTCGCCACCGCGACCGCCGCCGCCCTCATGGGCCTCGAGTGCGTGGTCTACATGGGCGAGGAGGACACCGAGCGCCAGGCGCTGAACGTCGCCCGCATGCGCCTCCTGGGTGCGGAGGTCATCCCGGTCACCACGGGCACGCGCACCCTGCGCGACGCGATCAACGAGGCCTTCCGCGACTGGGTCGCCTCGGTGGAGACCACCAACTACATCTTCGGCACCGCCGCAGGTCCGCATCCGTTCCCCGCGATGGTCCGCGACTTCCAGCGGGTGATCTCGGTCGAGGCTCGTGAGCAGATGCTCGAGCGCGGGGGGCTCCCCGACGCCGTGCTCGCGTGCGTGGGCGGCGGATCGAACGCGATCGGCAGCTTCGACGCGTTCCTCGACGACGAGGGCGTGCGCCTCATCGGCTGCGAGGCCGCCGGCGACGGCGTCGACACCGATCGCCACGCCGCGACGCTCACGGGCGGGCGCTCGGGAGTCCTGCACGGTTCGCGGTCGTACATCCTGCAGGACGACGAGGGCCAGACCCTGCCGTCGCACTCGATCTCCGCGGGCCTGGACTATCCCGGCGTGGGCCCGCAGCACGCGTACCTCGCCGAGATCGGCCGCGCCGAGTACTGGCCCGTGACTGACGCCGAGGCGATGGAGGCCTTCCGCCTCCTGAGCCGCACCGAGGGCATCCTGCCCGCTATCGAGTCGAGCCACGCGCTCGCCGGCGCGATCCGCCTGGGCCGCGAGCTGGGGTCCGACGCCACGCTGCTAGTGACGCTGTCCGGCCGCGGCGACAAGGACGTCGAGCAGGCCGCGCGCTGGTTCGACATGCTGCCCGGGGAGGGCGAGTGAGCGCTCTGACCGATCGCCTCGACGCGATCCGCGCTGAAGGCCGCGCCGCGCTGATCGGCTACCTGCCCGTCGGGTTCCCGGACGTCGACACGTCCATTCGCGCCATGGTCGCGATGGTCGAAGCCGGCGTGGACATCGTCGAGGTGGGGCCGCCGTACTCGGATCCGGTGCTGGACGGCCCCGTCATCCAGAAGGCGGTGGCCGATGCGCTGGAGGGCGGCGTGCGGCTGTCCGACACGTTCGCGGCGGTCAAGGCGATCGCCGATGCGGGCGCCGGCGCCGTGGTGATGTCCTACTTCAACCCGATGCTGCAGCATGGTCTCGCTGACTTCGCGCGGGACGTCAAGGAGGCGGGAGGATCGGGCGTCATCACGCCGGACCTCACGCCCGATGCGGGCGAGGCATGGGTCGAGGCCGCGCGCGCCGCCGACCTCGACACGATCTTCCTTGTCGCGCCGTCGACCACTCCCGAGCGCATGCACCTCACGGTCGGAGCGTCGCGGGGCTTCGTCTACGCCACGCCCCTCATGGGTGTCACCGGAGAACGCGCCTCGGTCGGCGACGCGGCCGAGCGTGTGGTCCGCGAGGCACGCGAGGCCGGAGCGGATCACGTGTGCGTGGGCGTGGGCGTCTCGACCCGCGAGCAGGCCGCCGAGCTCGCCGGCTACGTCGACGGCGTGATCGTCGGCACGGCGCTCGTGCGCTGCCTGGCTGACGCGGAGGACGCCGAATCGGGCCTCGCCGCGCTGCGGTCACTCGCCGCCGACCTTGCTGCCGGAGTCCGGGAGGGACGCGCATGAGGACCTTCATCCCGAGCCCGCCGGCCGAATGGTCGACCTTCAGCCTGGGCCCGCTCACGATCCACGCCTACGCGCTGTTCATCCTCGCGGGCATCTTCTTCGCGCTGTGGTGGACCACGCGGCGCTGGGTCGAGCGCGGCGGCAGCCCCGAGACGGTCAGCGAGATCGGCCTGTGGGCCATCCCGTTCGGCATCATCGGCGGCCGGATCTATCACGTCATCTCGACGCCCGGTCCCTACTTTGGCGAGGGCGGCGACCCCTGGGCCGCGTTCGCGATCTGGAACGGTGGACTGGGCATCTGGGGCGCCATCGCGCTCGGCGCGCTGGGCGCGTACATCGGGTGCCGGAGGCAGGGCGCCTCGTTCACCGCGTTCGCCGATGCGGCCGCGCCCGCCGTACTCGTCGCGCAGGCGATCGGTCGCTTGGGCAACTACTTCAACCAAGAGCTCTTTGGCCGTCCTACGGAACTGCCATGGGGCCTGGAGATCGACCCCGCGTTCCGCCCCGACGGCTACGAGCAGTACGCGACGTTCCACCCGACGTTCCTGTACGAGATGCTCTGGAGCCTCGCGGGCGTGGTCCTGATCGTGTGGCTCGACAAGCGCCTGGACCTGCGCGGCGGTCGCGTGTTCTGGCTGTACGTGATCGTCTACGTCTCCGGACGCCTGTGGATCGAGACGGTGCGCATCGACACGGCCGTCACGGTTGGCGGCCTGCGCATCAACGTGTGGGTGTCCATGGCGGTGCTGGCTCTCGCAATCGCGATGTTCGTGATCCTGGGGCGCCGCCAGCGCCGCATCGAGAACCCGGTGCCGCGTCACCTGCTCGCCGCTCGCGCGGGCGACAGCGGTGCGGAAGCCGAGGCCGCATCGGCCGCTGACGCGCCCGACTCAGGGCGCGCATCGGCCACCGACGAAGGCGCTACCCTGCCTATCGAGGAATCTCCCGACCGCGACAGCGGCGACGCCGCGGCGTCGCCCGATGACGACCAGGCCACAAGCCAGGGCAAGTCATAGGCCGTTCTTTACCCGCAGGACGTTCGCGGTAGGCTGGGAACCCGTGTGTGACCCCGGGCGACGGCGCCCCGAAACCAACAAGTTCTCGGCATGTGCCGTGGACGGCTAAGGACGGTGTGATGGCCGCGCAGACTGGCGCTCCACAGCCCGGAATCGGGCTCTACGACCCCGCGTTCGAGCACGACGCGTGCGGCGTCGCCTTCGTGGCGACCCTGCGCGGCACCGCTGGGCGCGACATCGTCGACGCCGGCCTCACCGCCCTCAAGAACCTCGAGCACCGCGGCGCCGTGGGCGCCGAGACGGAGACCGGCGACGGCGCTGGCATCCTCACCCAGGTCCCGGACCGCTTCCTGCGTTCGGTCGTCGACTTCGAGCTGCCCGAGGCGGGCTCCTACGCCGTCGGCGTCGCGTTCCTCACGCCGGGGGAGGAGGACGCCCAGGTCCGCGCGTTCGAGGAGGCCGCGGCCGCAGAGAGCGCGTGGGTGCTGGGCTGGCGCGACGTGCCGGTCAACCCCGAGCCGCTGGGCCCGTCTGCACGCGCCGCGATGCCCATGTTCCGCCAGGTCTTCGTCGTGGTCGACAACCTCAGCGGCGTCGAACTCGACCGCCGCATCTACCGCGTGCGCAAGCGCGCGGAGAAGGCCGGCGGCCCGTTCTTCGCGTCGCTATCGAGCCGCACGCTGACCTACAAGGGCATGCTGACCACGTACCAGCTGGAGCAGGTCTTCCCGGACGTCACGCACGAGCTGTACGAGTCCGAGCTCGCGCTGGTGCACTCGCGCTTCTCGACCAACACCTTCCCGTCGTGGCCGCTCGCGCAGCCGCTGCGCGGCATCGCGCACAACGGCGAGATCAACACCGTGCAGGGCAACCGCAACTGGATCACCGCGCGCGAGGGCACCATGGAGTCCGCGCTGCTGGGCGACATGGCAGACCTCATGCCCATCTGCACGCCCTCGGCGTCCGACACCGCGTCCTTCGACGAGGTGCTCGAGCTGCTGCACCTCGCGGGACGGCCGCTGCCGCACGCCGTGCTGATGATGATGCCCGAGGCGTGGCAGAACAACGACGAGATGGACCCCGCGCGGCGCGCGTTCTACGAGTACCACTCCGCGCTCATGGAGGCGTGGGACGGCCCCGCCGCGCTGCACTTCACGGACGGCACGCTGATCGGAGCGACCCTGGACCGCAACGGTCTGCGTCCTGGCCGCTTCTGGCTCACGGACGACGGCCTGGTGGTCGCCGGATCCGAGGCCGGACTGCTCGACATCGATCCCGCGAAGGTGGTGCGCAAGGGCCGCCTGCAGCCGGGGCGGATGCTGCTGGTCGACACGGCGGCGGGCCGCATCGTCGAGGACGAGGAGATCAAGTCCCAGCTCGCCGCCGAGCACCCCTACGAGGAGTGGGTGCGCGACAACGCCGTGCGACTGGCCGACGTCCCGGACCGCGAGCACGTGGTCCACTCGCAGGCCTCGGTCAAGCGCCGCCAGCGCGCGTTCGGGTACACGGAGGAGGAGCTCAAGCGGCTGCTCGCGCCGATGGCCCGCGAAGGTCTCGAGCCGCTCGGAGCCATGGGCTCGGACACGCCGATCGCCGTGCTGTCGAGCCGCCCGCGACTGCTGTTCGACTACTTCACTCAGATGTTCGCGCAGGTGACGAACCCGCCGCTGGACTCGATCCGCGAGGAGGTCGTCACCGCGATCGGCGGCGCCATCGGTCCTGAGCCGAACCTCCTCGAGGCGACCCCGGAGCACGCGCGCAAGATCCTGCTCGAGTTCCCCGTGATCGACAACGACGAGCTCGCGAAGATCACTCACATCGACGCGGACCCTCGCCTCAAGGACATCTTCTCCGCGCGCCGCATCCGCGGCCTGTACCGGGTGCGCGACGGGCACCAGGGCCTCGAGCGCCGGCTGGCGGACATCTTCGATGAGGTCGACCACGCCATCTCGCAGGGCGTGTCCTTCATCGTGCTGTCGGATCGCGACTCCAACCAGGACTTCGCGCCCATCCCTTCGCTGCTGCTCACCTCGGCCGTGCATCACCACCTGGTGCGCAACCACACCCGCACGCGCGCGTCGCTGATCGTCGAGGCGGGCGACGTGCGCGAGGTGCACCACGTGGCACTCCTCGTGGGCTACGGCTGCGCCGCGGTGAACCCCTACCTCGCCATGGAGACCGTCGAAGATCTCGCCGTCCGGGGCTACCTGGGGGACGTGACGGCGGAGAAGGCCGTGGCGAATCTCATCAAGGCGCTCGGCAAGGGCGTGCTCAAGATCATGTCGAAGATGGGCATCTCGACCATCGCGTCGTATCGCGGGGCGCAGGTCTTCGAGGCCATCGGCCTGTCGCGCGAGTTCGTCAACCGTCACTTCGTGGGCACCCCCAGCCAGATCGACGGCGTGGGCATCGACGTGATCGCGGAAGAGGTCGCGCGCCGGCACGCCGATGCGTACCCGGCGTCCGGAGAGCTTCCCGCCCACCAGCGGCTCAACACCGGTGGCGAGTACCAGTGGCGTCGCGACGGCGAGGAGCACCTGTTCGACCCGAAGACGGTCTTCAAGCTCCAGCACGCGACGCGCACCCGTCAGTACGACGTGTTCCGCGAGTACACCGACCGCGTGGACGGCCAGGCCAAGCGCCTGATGACGCTGCGCGGACTGCTCGAGTACCGCTCCGACCGCCACCCGGTGCCGATCGACGAGGTCGAGCCGGTGAGCGAGATCGTCAAGCGCTTCAACACCGGCGCCATGTCGTATGGCTCGATCTCCGCGGAGGCGCACGAGACCCTAGCGATCGCCATGAACCGCCTGGGCGGGCGCTCGAACACGGGCGAGGGCGGCGAGTCCGTCGAGCGCCTGTACGACCCCGAGCGGCGCAGCGCGATCAAGCAGGTCGCCTCCGGTCGCTTCGGCGTCACGAGCGAGTACCTCGTCAACGCGGATGACATCCAGATCAAGCTCGCGCAGGGCGCCAAGCCTGGCGAGGGCGGCCAGCTTCCTGGCAACAAGGTCTACCCGTGGGTCGCGGAGACGCGGCACTCGACGCCGGGCGTGGGCCTGATCTCGCCGCCGCCGCACCACGACATCTACTCGATCGAGGACCTCAAGCAGCTCATCCACGATCTCAAGAACGCCAACCCGCAGGCGCGCATCCACACCAAGCTGGTGTCGGAGGTGGGCGTCGGCACCATCGCGGCCGGCGTCGCGAAGTGCAAGTCCGACGTGGTGCTGATCTC
>NZ_CAJXJX010000064.1 GCF_913055775.1 uncultured Demequina sp.
TGTTCCTGGGGCTGGGCGAGGGTGCGCCGGAGCGTGCGGCGGAGGCGTTCCGGGGACTGTTGGGATGACGGTCGGGACGACCGAACTCAGAGCTCCCCAGGGATGCCGTCTGCGAGGTCCTGACACAGCCGCTCCGACGGAGCGACCCTGTATGGATCGTCCTCTGTGCCCGCTCCCGTGTCCGCAAGGTCGACATGGTCACCGTTTACTACCGAACCATCTGTCGCTCCTACCCACAGTTCCACATCAAGGGGCAGGGCATCAGTGAACTTCAGGACCTCGGAGGTGTCCGGCTCGATCTCGGTCAGACGCCCCGAACTGGTTGCCGACACTTCAGTGATGGCGAAGTAGTAGTTCTCTTCACAGCTGTTCAGAACCTCGACGTACACGCCAGACTGCGAGCAGCCCGCGGTCGCGAGCGCAAGACAGCCCACAGCTCCAGCCAGCAAGTTCGTAGTCCAGGACGTCCTCAGCATCGATGGCAACCTAGCACTCGACGCCACTCAAGCGTGGCTGTCGGAGCACGCCGTTAGCCTGAGACCAGCGCCCGCCGACGGGCGAAGGTGAACCCAGCCCCGGAGGGACCTGCATGAGCACGCCCATTCTCGACGCGCGCGGACTGCGCAAGACCTACAAGGTCCGCGGCCGCGGCAAGGAGGCCCCTCGCACGGTTGAGGCCGTCAAGGGCGTCGACATCACCGTCGACCCCGGAGAGATCGTCGGCTTCCTGGGCCCGAATGGCGCAGGCAAGACCACCACGCTGCGCATGCTGACGACGCTGCTGGACCCCAGCGGCGGGACAGCGACCGTCAATGGCTACGACCTCGCCAAGGACCCGGTGGGCGTGCGGCGGTCGATTGGCTACGTCGCGCAGATGGGCACCACGGACTCGTCGGCTGTCGCCGGCGAGGAGCTGGTGGACCAGGCGCGGCTGTACGGCATCGACCGTGGCGTCGCGGCCGAGCGCGGCAAGGCGCTGCTCAGCGGGCTCGACCTGGACGGGATCTGGGAGCGCAAGTGCGGCACCCTGTCGGGCGGCCAGCGGCGCCGCCTCGACATCGCGATGGGCCTCATCCACGAGCCCCGCATGGTGTTCCTCGACGAGCCCTCCACCGGCCTGGACCCGCAGTCGCGCGCCAACCTGTGGGAGCACATCCGGCGCGTGCGCGACGACTTCGACACGACGGTCTTCATCACCACTCACTACATGGACGAGGCCGACGCGCTCAGCGACCGCCTGCTGGTCATCGACCACGGCGAGATCGTGGGCGCCGGCACGTCGGAAGAGCTCAAGCGGCAGGTGGGCGGCGACCAGGTGCTCCTGACGGCATCCAACACCGATACCGCGCCCGCTCTCGCCGATGCGGCGAGCAGGATTCTCGACGGCGCACCCGCCGAGGTGGACGGCGACGTGGTGCGGCTGACGGTGCCGCACGGCGCGTCCACGCTGCCGCAGCTCCTGCGCGGCCTAGGCGACGACCACGATGTCGTCGGCGTGGAGGTGCGCCGCCCGACCTTGGATGACGTGTTCCTCACCATGACAGGACGCTCATTGCGTGACGAGGTGGAGGTCTGACATGACGATCGCACGCGACACCTGGATCGTGTTCTCCCGCGCCATGCGGCTGAGCCTGCGCCAGCCCGTGTGGGTGGTGTTTGGGCTACTCCAGCCCATCCTGTATCTGGCGCTGTTCGGGCCGTTGCTCGAGACGATCGCTGACACCCGGGCCTTCGGCGAGGACGTCGACGCCTGGCAGATCTTCGTGCCCGGCCTGCTGGTGCAGCTGGGACTGTTCGGCGCGAGCTTCGTGGGCTTCGGGCTCATCTCCGAGTGGCGTGCCGGCGTGATCGAGCGCATGCGCGTCACGCCCGCGTCTCGGGCCTCGCTGCTGCTGGGGCGCGTCATGCGCGACGTGGTCGTGCTGCTCGTCCAGGGCGTCATCCTCGTGCTCACGGCACTGCTGTTCGGGCTGCGGGCTCCGTGGTGGGCGCTGGTGGCTGGCGTCGCGACGGTGGCACTGCTGGGCGCATGCTTCGCGTCGCTGTCCTATGCGACCGCGCTGACGGTGAAGGACGAGGACTCGTTTGCGCCGCTGCTCAACGGCGTCGCACTGCCGCTGCTCCTGCTGTCCGGAATCCTGCTGCCCATGTCGCTCGCGCCGCGTTGGCTCGAGTTGCTCAGCGACCTCAACCCGCTCAAGCACGTGGTGGACGGGGTGCGCGCGATGTTCCGCGGGGACCTCACCGATCCCGTGGCGCTCTGGGGCGTCGCCATCACGATCGCGCTGGTGCTGATGGGTCTTGCGATCGGCACCCGCGTGTTCAAGCGGCAGAGCGCGTGACGGAATCTCCGGGTGCGCGCAGGGGTTGAGGCTCGCATGGCGACGGTGACCGAGTTCGTGGGGGTCTACGACGCGGACGGCGGCGTCCGCGGCGAGGTCACCTATGTCATCGGGCACATGCTCGGACGCGCGCACTGCGCGCTGTGCGACATCACCCACTCGCCGGTGCGCCGCAAACCAGCGTGGGACGAGATGGTCGCCAGCCTGGGAGTCCCCGTGCGCCTGCTGCACCGCAACGAGCTGCACCCGGAGCGGGACTCAGCCCTCGCATCGGCCCTCCAAGGCGAGCCGCTCGCGCTGATCGCCGCGCGGGTGGACGGCGCGTGGCAGATCGCGCTCACGGCACAGGACCTCGACACCGTGGGCGGCGACGTGGACCGGTTCCGCGCGACGCTGCTGTCACGCGTCCGGGAGCGCGGCTGGGACCTGGCGGCCGCCTAGCGCTTCTTGGGCTCGGAAAGACCGTAGGGGTCGAGCAGCCACTCGGTGCCGCCGCAGTCAGCGACGATTCGGTCGCCCTCGAAGGCACCCGCGTACTCACCGCCGGCGGGGACACAGTCGTCGGACGGCGTCGCCACCACCACCTCGTCATCGAACGAGTCCACCTGCAGGTCGTGGACGATCCAGCGCTCGTCCGCCACCGTGCCCAGGCTCGGGTCGATGTACACGCCGTGGTACACCGCTCGCCCCGTCTCCGCATCCACCCAGGCGTCGACGCCGCGATCCTGGCTGAACCCCTCGCGGACCATGCGTCCGATCTCGTCCTGGACCAGGCTGTCGATCCACTCCTCGCCGTCGCGCCACAGCACGCCCGTCGCGTCGCCGTTGGCGTCCCAGGTGATCCACAGCTCGAGGCCGTCGGGCTGGTCTCCCACGAAACCCAGGTTCGCGACGCCGTTGTCGATGCGGTTCGCGGTGCTGATCGCGCCGCCGGTGAAGGTGTAGTCGTTCTCGAGCTGGCGCAGATCGAACTCGATCACCTGCTCGTACTGGGCGCCATCGGCGCGCACGATCCACGCGACCTCGAGTTCCGGATCCCAGTGGACCACGTCGCGGTTGATGGTGGTGTCGAACTCGGCGATGCGGAACAGCTCCTCGGTCGGGGAGACCAGGTAGAGCTCCTGGACGTCTGAGAACCAGGTGTACTGATCACCCTCGCCCACGCGGACCACGGTGACGTTCCAGTCGTCGTCGACGAGATCCCAGACCCAGGGCTGCAGCTGGTAGTAGCTGGGCATGCGGTCGTCCTCGGGAGGGATCACCGCCGGCAGCTGGTGGTCGGTGCCCTGCAGCCACTCCGGGCGCAGGTCCTCCTCGCCCTCACCGGCGGCCTCGGCCGCAGCGGTCGGCTCGTTGCTCGGCTCGCCCAGGAAGCCCTGCTCGCCCAGGAACCAGTACGCGCCGTAGCCAGCGGCGGCGATCACGAGCAGCGTGATGAGCGCACCGATGGGGAACCTGCCGTCGTCTCCGCGCATGCGCTCCATGGGCGGCAGGATAGGTCAGCGCGGGCCCCGGCCCAAGTGCGCGCGCCGTCGACCTGGTCTCACGCACTTGCGTCGCCGGGTCGCGGTTGCCACAGTGTGACGATGGCCGTTCCTGCCCTCGACGCGATCCACCCCAATCCGCTGACCGAATTGACACTCGCGGACCTGCGCCGTCGGACCAGCGCCAAGTGGCGCAAGTACGACCCCGACGTGCTGCCGCTGTGGGTCGCGGAGATGGACGTGCCGCTGGCGGCACCCATCCGCGCCGAACTCGAGCGCGCCATCGCGGATGGCGACATGGGCTACGCCGCCGGCGCGGCCTACACGGAGGCGCTGGCGGACTTTGCCGCGCGCCGCTGGGGCTGGGACGTGTCGCCCGGCCAGATGACGACCGTCACCGATGTCATCACCGGGTACGTGGACGTGCTGTGCATGCTGACCGAGCCCGGCGAGCACATCATCGTCAATTCGCCCGTGTACCCGCCGTTCTACTCGTACCTGCGCGTCGCGGGTCGCGAGATCACCGAAGCGCCCCTGGGCGAGGACCTGCGCATCGACTTCGCGGCGCTTGAGGAGGCCTTCGCGTCCGCGACCACGGGCGGCCGCTCCGCTGGCTACCTGCTGTGCAGCCCGCACAACCCCACCGGCGTGGCCCACACGCGTACGGAGCTCGAGCGAGTCGCGGCGCTGGCGGATCAGTACGGCGTGCGCGTGGTGGTCGACGAGATCCACGCGCCGCTCGTCTACGAGGGCCACGAGTTCGTGCCGTACCTCTCGGTCGACGGCGGCGAGAACGGCTTCGTGCTCCACGCCGCCTCCAAGACGTGGAATCTTGCGGGCATTCCAGCCGCAATCGTCATTGGCGGCGCGGCCGTCCAGAAGGAACTGGCGGCCTACGCGGGATCGACCCACCACGGTCCCACCCACTTCGGGGTGCTCGCGCAGACCGCCGCGTACCGCGAGGGTGAGCCGTGGCTCGACGCTCTGCTCGTGGGCCTCGATCACAACCGGCGCCTCCTGGGAACCCTCATCGACGAGCACCTTGCGGGTGCCGTCTACCGACTTCCCGAGGCCACGTACCTCACGTGGATCGACTGCCGCGGGCTCGAGATCGACCGCGACCCCTCGGCGCACTTCCTGCAGCACGCCCGAGTGGTGCTCAACTCCGGGCCCACGTTCGGCACCGGCGGCGAGGGGCATGTGCGCCTCAACATCGCCACGCATCCCGAGATCATCACGGAGGCCGTGCGGCGCATGGGGGCCTCGACGCACCAGGGCTGAGCACGCGGCTCCCCCGCGGCCGCGTGGGAGAATGTCGCCGTGTCCACCAGCCAGCGCCTGACGCGCGCCGCCCTCGCGGCCGCCGTGTCGACCTTCGTCGCGCTGGCGTCCCACGTGTTGGGCGGCGGCTCGTCTCCCTCCGCGGCTGGCGTCGTGGTCCCGCTGGTGCTGTCCTTCGCGATCTGCATGCAGCTCGCCGGCAAGGCCCTGTCGCTATGGCGGCTCGGCATCGCCGTGACCGCGAGCCAGGCGCTGTTCCACACGCTGTTCGTGCTCGGTTCCGGGGGCACGGTCGTCTCCGGCGGCGGTCACAGCCACCACGGCGGTGACCTGACCGTCACGGCGATGGACACCGCCGCCCACGGCGCGCACGGCGGAGGCCTCATGACCGCGGCGCACATCGCCGCCGCGATCCTCACCACCGCGGCCCTCCACCGCGCCGAGTGGCTCCTCGAGCGCGCGTCGCGGGGGCTCGCCTGGCTCGCGGCACGTCTGCTGCCCCAGGCTCTCCCGACCGCTTCGCCCGTTGTCACCTCCGTGCGCATGCCGGCCCGCGCATCGGCCCCTGTGTCTGTCCGCGACGTCGCGCGCGGTGTGCGCTCGCTGCGCGGCCCTCCCGTTCTGTCTGCCTGACCCGAGCCCGGCCGTCCGTACGGATGCCGCTGGGCGCATCGGCCGTGTCCGATGCCTTCCCCGGAACGGGGCGCCTCACGCCCCACGCAGACAGAGAGAGACACCATGCTTCGCACCACCGCGCGCCTCAGCGCGCTCACGTTCCTGACCGTCGCCGCGCTGGCGGCCTGCTCGCCCGGCTCCGACGGCTCCGACGGCGGCGAGATCACTATCACCGACCCCTGGGTCAAGGCTGTCGACGATGGCATGACCGCAGCGTTCGGCGAGCTCACCAACGGCACCGACCAGGCGATCGTGCTGGTCTCCGCCGCGACCGACGCCTCGCCCATGGTCGAGTTGCATGAGACTGTCACCGGCGACGACGGCGCCGCGATGATGATGCACAAGGAGGACGGTTTCACGATCGAGCCCGGGGAGTCGCTCGTCATGGAGCCGGGCGGCAACCACATCATGCTCATGGGCGTCGACGAGCCCATCGAGGTGGGTGCCGAGGTTGAGCTCAGCCTCGCCTTCGAGGACGGCTCGACGTTCGAGTTCACCGCGGTCGCCAAGGAGTTCGCGGGCGCCAACGAGGAGTACAGCGGCGATGAGGATCACAGCGACCACGAGCACGACCACGGCGACGAGGACGATGACCACGAAGGTCACGACCACTGATCCGCGATGACTGACGCACAGCCCTCGGCTGGCCCGTCCCGCCTCAGCCGGCGGTCGCTCCTCTTCGGAGGGGTGGCCGCCGGCGCGGGCGCGGCCGTCGCGCTCGCCGCCGACCGCACCGGCGTGCTGCCGGCCTCCCGGCAGGCGGAGCTCGATGCCGCCGGCCTCAACGGATCCCGCACGGTGCCGTTCCATGGCGTGCACCAGGCGGGCATCGACACCCCGATCGCGGCGCAGGCGTCGTTCGTCGCGCTCGACCTGCTTCCGGACACGCGGGCCGATGCGCTGGGCAGGATGATGCGCCTGCTCAGTGACGATGCGGCTCGGTTGAGCGCGGGCGAGGGAGCGCTGGCGGACACCGAGCCGGAGCTCGCCGCGGTCCCCGCGGCACTGACCGTCACGTTCGGATTCGGGCCGGAGCTCGTGCGCCGGGCGGGCGGAGCTTCCGCCGTGCCGTCGTGGCTCGCGCCGCTGCCACCGTTCTCCATTGACGCTCTCGAGGACCAGTGGAGCGGCGGCGACCTGCTGCTCGTGGTGTCCTCCGACGATGCGGTCACCGTCGCCCACGCCGTGCGGATGCTGCTCAAGGACTCGCGAGCCTTCGCGACCGTGCGGTGGCGCCAGGACGGGTTCCGGCGCGCGTACGGCTCCGAGGTGTCGGGCACGACGATGCGCAACCTCTTTGGCCAGGTCGACGGGACGACGAACCCTGAGCCCGGGACGGCTGCGTTTGACCGTGCCGTGTGGAGCGCAGACCGGTGGCTCACCGGTGGCACCTCACTGGTGCTGCGCCGGACCCGGCTGGACCTCGACGTGTGGGACGAGGTCGATCCCGTCGCGCGCGGGTTCGCGGTGGGGCGGCGCTTCCACGACGGTGCGCCGCTGACGGGCTCGCGGGAGGCGGACGAGCCGGACTTCGAGGCGGTGAATGCTGCGGGGCTGTCTGTGATCTCGCCCGTGTCGCACATCGCGCGGGCACGGCCCGTCGAGGACCACGAGGTGATCTTCCGGCGCTCGTACAACTACGACCTGGCGCCGACCGGGGACTCGGTGTCCGAGTCCGGCCTGATCTTCACGTCATACCAGGCGGATGTGGCCCGGCAGTTCGAGCCGATCCAGAGCCGGCTCGCCGAGGCGGACCTGCTCAACACGTGGACCACTCCCATCGGGTCCGCAGTGTTCGCGATCCCGCCAGGGTGCGAGCCCGGCGGATTCATCGGGGACACGCTGCTGGCCTGACCGGCTCGAGTGCCGCTGCGCGCCAGCAGGTCCTCAGTGCCCAAACGAGCGCGACTTGGGCACTGAGGACCTGCCAGGACGCGGTTCAGGCGCCGGCGGCCTCGAGCAGCGCGACCTGGTCCGGAGTCAGCTCCACATCCAGCGCCTCGATGCACTCCACGTACTGGTCGAGCGTCCGCGGCCCGATCAGCGGCAGCACGCGCGGCGAACCCTGAGCGAGCAGCCACTGGAGCACGACTTGGTTGCCGGTAGCGCCGGTCTCGCGGGCGACCTGGTCCACGGCGTCCAGTCGGGCCGCAGCGTCCGGCCCCGCATACGGCCCCATGGCCCAGAAGTCGTCGCCGCGCTTGGCGGCGTCCGAGTACAGGCCCTTCAACACGGGTGAGTAGGCCACCAGCTGCAGATCGGGGTGTTCGCCCAGGTAGTCGAGTTGCTCGTCGTCCACGATCGACGCCGTGGCCGCTCCCGCCCGGCGCCGCAGGTACGAGTGCTGCTGCTGCAGCGCCACCGGCTGCGGCCAGCCGTTCGCCTCGCACAGCGCGCGGATGCGCGACAGGCGCCACGTTCGCACGTTGGAGTATCCGTAGGCGCCGATGCGGCCGTCGGCAACCGCCGACGCCAAGAAGGCGAGGGTCTCCTCGAGCGGGGTCGAGCGGTCGTCGACGTGCACGTAGTAGAGGTCGATCGACTCGGCGCCGAGGCGCTTGAGCGAGGTCGCGAGGCTCTCCTCGAGCACGTCCGCGGAGGCTCCCACGAAGTGGTTGCGCGCATACTCCCAATCGGCGCCGTCGTCTCCCCACGCCTGCTCGAACCCGGCGATCCGCGCCGAGCCCTTGGTGGCGAGATGGACGCGGTCCCTGACCCCCGCATCGGCCATCCAGCGGCCGAGCACGGCCTCGCTGTGCCCGCCCTCGTCTCCGGGCGCCTCCCACCAGCAGTAGCAGTCGGCGGTGTCGATCATCGCCTTCGCGGGCGAGCCGTCGGGGGCGTGGAAGCGCGGCGCGACCTCGCCCAGGTAGTGATCGAGGATGCGGCGCGACTCATCCTCGGGGGTGCGGGTGCCCATGAGCATGGCGCCCAGGGCGACGGGGACCACGTGGGTATCGCTGCGTCCGAGCTGGCGCGCAGCCTGCGTGGCGGCGGTGGTGGTCATGACTCCTCCAGTGGTGTCAGGCGGGCCTGGCGGCGCCGCTCGTCATCGACGCTAGGAGTTCGAGCGCGCTCGAAGTCAACAGGTGGCCGAACCCCTTGACTTCGAGTGCACTCGAAGTCCTACGGTGGACGCATGGACGGCATGGGGATCGACGACGTCGCGGTTCAGATGGGCGTGTCCAAGCACACCCTGAGGTACTACGAGCGCGAAGGGCTCCTGCCGCCGGTGGCGAAGGCCGCGAACGGGCACCGGCGCTACACCGATGACGATCTGGGCTGGATCCGCTTCCTCCAGCTTCTGCGCGCGACGGGGATGCCCATCCGCGAGATGAAGGAGTTCGTCGACCTCGCACACGCGGGCGAGCACACCGTCGCGGACCGCGTGGCGGTACTCACGCACTATCGCGAAGCGCTCGTGACCCGCATGGCGCAGGACCGGGACCACCTCGAGCACCTAGATCGCAAGCTCGAGTACTACGAGGGCGTCCTCGCGGCCGCGAACGCGGTCCCCGAGGACATCACCCGCAGCGTCCGAGCATAGGAGCCCTGGGCGAGGGCCCTAGGGAAACGCTGTCCTCCGTGCCAGGCTGGAGGTGTGACGATGATGCGCACGCCCGTCGCGGAGGTGGAGATCTCCGACGACCTCGTGCGCCGGCTGCTCGCGGATCAGCACCCCGACCTCGCCTCGCGGCCGCTGGGACGGCGGATCGACGGGTGGGACAACGCCATGTTCCGGCTGGGTCACGACCTCGCGGTGCGGCTGCCGCGACGCGCGCTCGGCGCGGAGATCTCGGCCGCCGAGCACGAGCACCTCCCCGTCATCAGCCAGCGATGGACCTTTCCCGCCCCCGTCCCGCTGCGCCTCGGAGCCCCTGCCGAGGGATTCCCCTGGGAGTGGTCGGTGGTGCCGTGGATCGACGGGGACATCGCCTTCGACGACCCACTGACGGACCTGGGTGCGCGCGACCTGGGCGTCGCGATCGCACAGATCCAGCAGTCGCCCACCGCGGGCGCGCCCCACAATCCCTACCGCAGCGGGACCCTGCCCGAGGTCGCGGAGCTGTTCGACACGCGCCTGCGCGCGCTGGTCGACGCCGGCGTGGTCGCGATGGATGCCGCCGACGTCCTGCGCGGCCTGGTCGAAGCGGGGGCCGCGATCGACGAGCCCGAGCGGCGGTGGGCGCACCTCGACCTGCACGGCGCGAACGTGATCGTCCGCGGCGGCCGCCTCGCCGGGATCGTGGACTGGGGAGACGCTGCGCTCGCGGATCCTGCGACGGACCTGGGCCAGGCCTGCACGCTCGTGGGCCTCGTGCACGCCGACGCTCTCCTCGAGGCGTACGGCACGGCCGAGGGGCCCATGCGCGTGGGAGCCGGCAGCGAGGGCCGGGCCAGAGTGATGGCCCGGGCCGCCGCGTATGGCGTGACGCTCGCATCGATCGCCGAGGAGCCGTACCGATCGACCGGGCTCGACGCGATCGCCGGCCTCGCGTGGAACTGAGAATCGGACACCGGGCGACGCCCCAGCCCTCGGGATACGCTCGGCACATGGAGATGTTCGCGCCCCTCGAGACCGACCGCCTGCTGCTGCGGGCGATGACGCTGGACGACGCCGAAGATCTCGCGGAGCGCCGCTCGGACACCACAACGGCCCAATACCAGGCATGGCGCGCGCCCTATCCGGTCGAGCGCGCGCGCGAGCTCATCGAGGACGTCACGTCACGCCCTGGCCCGATGCCCGGCCACTGGTACCAGATGGCCGTGGTGCGCCGCCGGGACGACAAGGTGCTCGGCGATGTCGCTCTGTGGCTGTCGGAGAACGGAAAGACGGCCGAGGTGGGCTTCACGCTGCACCCGTGGGCGCGCGGCCACTACTACGCGACCGAGGCCACGGCGAGGCTGGTCGACTACGTGGTCTTCGACCTCGACGTCCACCGCGTCGAAGCCTCCACGCACCCGCACAACGTCGACTCGATCAAGGTGCTCGAGCGCATCGGCTTCATTCCCGAGGGGATTCGCCGCGAGCGCTACTGGGTCGAGGACGAGGTGTCGGACGACTCGATGTACGGGCTGCTCGCGCGCGAGTGGAAGGCGCGCCGCGAGCAGGACTGACCTGCGGACGGGGCCGATGCGGTGGCCGGGTGACGCTCAGAAGTCGCCAGGTGCGACCTGCAGGCACGTGAGCCCGAGCTCGTCGCGCCACATGTCCACCACGTGGTTGCGATCGTCGAGCACGCACAGCACCTCGAAGCGTGGCTCGATCTCGCGCTCGTAGATCTCCCGCTTGACGATGCCGTCCGAGCGGTCGTCGTCGTCCGGGCGCAGGTGCAGGCCCTCGTAGGGCACCGGGAGGTGGGTGCCGAGCCACCACTCGGTCTCGGTGCGCGAGACCTCCTTGCGGCCGGAGATGATCACGACCGTGTGGCCAGCCTGGTGGAGAGCGCGCACCACCTCGATCACCGGGTTGTTGGGAGTGTCGAGGTCGTAGCCCGTCGTGGCGAAGGGGTGGCGGTTGCCCATGTGGGCGAGGGTGCCGTCGAGGTCGACCAGGATCGCGGAGTCACGAGAGCTCATGTTCCGCAGGTTATCCGGCGCGTCCCGTCGGGCGCCACGAGGAGGGACGCCGAGCGGGGGTGGCAGACTGGGCGCCATGGACATCTATGAGACTCCGCTTCCCGGCATCGGCGTCCGGTACGAGTTCCAGGCCGAGGGAGGCGACCACGTGGGCGTGGTCGTCCGCCGCGACGGCAAGCGCGACATCGCGCTGTACGACCGCGAGGACCCCGATTCGTGCAAGGGCACAGTCGAGCTGTCCGAGGGCGATGCGTCCAAGGTCGCCGAGCTCCTGGGCGGCACCAACATCACCGCACGGCTCGACACCCTGCGGCACACCGTCGAGGGTCTCGCGATCGAATGGGTCACGATGCCGGCGAGCGGCGGGCTCACCGACCGCACGATCGCGGACGGCCGCATCCGCACCGAGACCTCGGCCTCGGTGGTGGCGGTGATCCGCGGCGAGACAGGGTTGCCGGGCCCCGAGCCCGACTTCGTCCTGAGGGCGAGCGACACCGTGCTCGTCATGGGTTCCACGGAGGCAGTGCGCCACGCGACCGCGATCCTCACGGGCTGACCCATGCCGCCCCTGCCCCTGCCACTCGAGGTCCTCCCCGAGCCCGACGCCAGTCACGCGGGAGAGGTGCTGATCGAGCTCGGGATCATCCTCCTGGTGCTGGCGCTGCTGGGGCGCATCGCGGTGCGCATCGGCATCCCTTCGATTCCGCTGTACCTGCTCGCCGGCGTCGTCATGGGAGACGGCGGCTTCATCCCCGTGAGCGCCGGCGAGGAGTTCCTCGAGGTGGGCGCCGAGATCGGCGTGGTGCTACTGCTCCTGCTGCTGGGTCTGGAGTACTCGCCTCAGGATCTGCGCAACGGACTGAAGTCGAACTGGGTCGCGGGACTGGTCGATGGACTGGCGAACGCGGTGCCCGGCTTTGCCGTGGGCCTCATGATGGGCTGGTCGCTCACCGCCTCGCTGCTGCTCGCGGGCGTCACCTACATCTCGAGCTCCGGCATCATCGCGCGGCTACTCGATGACTTCGACCGTGTCGCGAACCGCGAGACGCCAGTGCTGCTGAGCCTGCTGGTCATGGAGGACATCGTCATGGCGGTGTTCCTGCCCATCATGGCCGTGCTGCTGGTGGGCGCGACCCTGATCCAGGGAGCGATCGCCGCGGGCATCGCGCTGGGAGTGGTCGCGGTCGCCTTCGTGGTGTCGATGCGGTTCTCCGAGAACGTCTCGCGGCTGGTGCACTCGCACTCCCGCGAGCTGCTGCTGCTCACAGTGCTGGGACTGACGTTCCTGGTCGCCGGGCTGGCCGATGCGGTGCAGGTCTCCGCGGCCGTGGGGGCATTCCTGTTGGGGCTGACCCTCTCGGGTCAGGTCGCGGACGACGTGCGCGGCCTGCTGCCGCCGCTGCGCGACGTGTTCGGCGGGCTGTTCTTCGTTTTCTTTGGCCTCACGATTGATCCGCGCGACCTGCTGCCGGTGCTGCTGCCCGCGCTGGGGCTCGCCGTCGTCACCGCGATCACCAAGATCTACACCGGCATCTTCGCGGCGCGACGCAACGGGATTGGCCCCAAGGGCCAATGGCGCACCGGCCTGTCGCTGGTCCCGCGCGGCGAGTTCTCGATCGTCATCGCCGGGCTCGGCGTCGCCGCGGGCGCGCAGTCGCAACTGGGGCCCTTCACTGCGGCGTACGTGCTGATCCTCGCGGTGGGCGGCTCGCTGCTGATGCGCTTCGCGGACAAGATCCCGCCGCCGTTCAAGCTCAGCGGCCAGAGCTCGTGGAAGCCCATCCCGCCCGCGAAGCCACCTCTCCAGCGTCCGATGCTCTGACGGTCGGCGGCGGCGTGCGTCGGGCAATGTCTTGACCCACGCGACCGGCACGAATCCCCACACCGGACCGGACCTTTTCGCGCCCTTGACCCGGCGCGAGATCCGTCGGAATTTCGCCTCCGAAACGGTCTCCAGCACCCCCGCCGGCATGTGAACATTGGTGAGCCGCCCCATCTGAGCGGGCGGCGCGCCGGCCACGTCGCGCAGGTGAGGTGGCAAGCGCCCGAGGCAGACTCGGGCGCCAGCCCTCCGAGCTGGATTCCCACAGCAGAGCTGTGCCACGCGAGGGGGCGTCCTGAGCAACACAAGGACTTCGCAGTGCTCTCCCGCTACCTCGACATTCTCGCCACCCCTGGCGCCCGCGCCTTCGCAGGGTGGGGCCTCCTCGCCCGCCTCCAGATGGGCCTGACCGGCCTGGCCACGTTCCTTCTCGTGCAGATGCAGTACGGCTCGTACGCGTGGGCGGGCATCGTGCTCGCCGCGATCGCCGTCTCCTACGCGATCATCGCTCCGCAGGTCGCCCGGCTGATCGATGCGCACGGGCAGGCCACGGTCCTGCGCTGGGGCTTCGCGATCGCTCTCGCCGGCCGTGCGGCCATGCTGGTCGCCGTGGCGATGGAACTGCCACTGTGGGCGCTCATCGCGATCGCGCCCACCTTCGCGGCGGGCGGCTCGCAGTCCACCCTGACCCGCGCGCGGTGGGCGCACGTCCTCAAGGACCGCACCCGGCTCGACAGCGCCTTCGCCCTGGAGTCCTCGCTCGAGGAGATCATCTGGATCCTGGGACCCGCCGTGGCGACCGTGCTCGCCGTGTCCGTGGCGCCGTGGGTGCCGTCGGTGATCGCGATGCTCTCGCTCGCCGTGGGCGGCTACGTCTTCCTGTCGCTCAAGGACACCGAGCCCCCCGCTCGCCGACACACAGCCGACGCGGGCCTGGCCGAGGCCGCGCTCGCCGTCGCCCCGGCGACCGCGGCAGCCGCCATCGCCCTGCCTCCCGTCACGGGTGCCGCCGCGCGCCCGATCCGACGGCGCAGGCCCTTGTCGGGGCACCTCCTGGTGACGGCCCCCGCGCTGGCGATCGCCGCCCTCATCTTCCTCACCCAGGGCGCGATGTTCGCGGCGATCGACGCGTCCGTGGTCGCGTTCGCCGAGGACCTCGGCGCGAAGGGTGCCGCAGGGCTCATCCTGGGACTGTGGGCGGCCGGATCGCTCGTGGGCGGGCTCGCGTACGGGGTGATCGCGTGGCGCCGCACGCTCGCGACGCGACTGTTCTGGGGCGTCACCGCGACCGGACTGTTCGCGGTTGCGCTCGTGTTCGCACCGTCCCTGTTCGTGCTGGGCGGGCTCCTGTTCGGCATGGGCCTGTTCATCGCTCCCAACATGGTGATCGGCGACGGTCTGGTGCACCACTCGATCCCGCGCGCCCGCATGACCGAGGGCATGACGTGGACCCGCACGGGCATCGACCTCGGCATGGCGATCGGCGCATGGACGGCGGGCGCCGCCATCGACGCGCGCGGTGCCGGAGCCGGCTTCGCGGTGACGGCGGCCGCTGGCCTCGCGGGGCTGCTGGTGGTGGCCTCGGCGTGGCGCTTCATCCGGTCACGCCCCTCGTTCGAGGAGGCTCCCGCGGTAGTCCCGATCGAGCACGCACCCGGCCACGTGGTGGCCGTGGGCCGCGCCGATGCGCGGGCTGGGCTGGCCACCGATGTCGCGACCGGTTCGTTCTCGGCTGAGCCAAGCGAGTCGTCGCGCGTGCCCGTGTAGCGCGCCCGAGCCGTTGCCGCTTCAGGCCCGATGCGCTTGGATCGGCCCATGCGCAAGGGAGCTCTCGTGGTGGCGACAGCCATCGTCCTGGCCGGCTGCTCGGGCGATGGCGGCACGGGCGTGGGCCTGACGGCGTCGGCTCTCCCCGACCCTGCTGTCACCGTCACCGACGCACCTGACCCGGCCACCACATCGGCGCCGGTGGATGCTGGCGTGTACGCGATCGAGTGCGACCCCGCCGACCACGCGCGCGCTGACGCAGTCACCGTGCTGGGGCCCGGCGAGTGGCGCGTGGGCGGCTGGAATCACATCACCGGGGTCGGGTCCTTCGCGGGCGCGGCGCTGGCGCCCACCGACTACGCGATCACCGCGGAGAACTACCTCGAGCAACCCGACTGCGGGGGCCAGCGCGCGCTCGAGACCGTGCTCGTGAAGAAGACCTACGACTGGGACCGGCAGCACGCGAACGGCATCGAGGCGACGTTCCGCACCGCGGGTCTGGTCTTTGGCGACGTGCAGGACATCGTGCTGGAGCTGCGCGTGGATGCGGACCGGACCGCGATTCCCACCGCTGCCGACCTCGAAGAGGCGTACGGCGCGCTGCTGGCCGGGGACCAGCTCGCCGCGCTCGACACCCAGGAGATCAACCTGGAGCTCACGCTCTTCGGCGACGGCACGGCCGCCGGTGCGCAGACCATCAATGCCGGGGCCATTGTCGCGGTGGACCCCCTGGAGTTCACGGACGGCTGGGTGCGGGTGGCGGTGCCGCGCGAGGAGCTGACGTTCTACACGGAGACCGACTACGTGCGAACGAACGTGGACGCAGGGGCTCACGGCGGCATCGTGGTCGAGGGCCTGCGCATCAACCCCGAGACCGCCGAAGGTGCGACCGTGCGCCGGCTGATGATCGAGGCCGGCGG
>NZ_CAJXJX010000065.1 GCF_913055775.1 uncultured Demequina sp.
CGCGAGCCGAAGGCCATCGCCGCCACGCCGATGCCGAGCGCCGCGGCCTGGATGAGGAACAGCGAGTACGGGTTGTCGCCGGTGCGCCGGAGCGCGTCCAGGGACGTGCTCGACAGCACGACCGCGAGGCCCACCACGACCAGCAGCACGCTCGCCGTGGCGAGCAGGTAGTACGTGAGGACCGGCGACCCGTGAGGAGTCTCGCTCGGGGTGCGCTTCGGGACGGTGGCCGTCATCACGCCTCCCTTACGACTTCAGCGCCCCCACCGCTGCCGCGAAGGCGTCCCCTCTGTCCGCGTAGCTGCGGAACTGATCGAACGATGCACAGGCCGGGGAGAGCAGGACCGTGTCGCCTGGCATCGCCAGGTCACGGGCCGCGGTCACCGCCTGCTGCATCACAGTGTCGCCCGGCTCGATGCGGGTCACGGGGATATCGGCCGCGTGTCCCTCGAGCGCGCTCGCGAGCGGAGCGGGATCGGCGCCGATCAGAACCACGGCGCGGACCCGCTCGCGGACGGTCTGGACCAGGTCGTCGAACTCCTGCCCCTTCGCCTGGCCGCCGGCGATCCAGACCACGGAGGAGGATGCCCGGCCACCGAACGCGGCGATCGCGGCGTGCGCATTGGTCGCCTTCGAGTCGTCCACGTACGCCACGCCGTCGATGGTCGCCACGTGCGCGGTGCGGTGCGCGTCGAGCGCGAATCCCGCGAGCCCGCGCGCGACGGCGCCGGGCTCGACGCCCACGGCTCGGCACAGGGCCGCCGCGGCGAGGGCGTTGAAGACCAGGTACGGCGGCACTGCTCCCGCAACCAGGTGCGAGAGGTCGTCGACATGGCCCAGTTCGATCGCCTCGGTGCGGCGCGCGGCGTGGAACGCGCGGTCGGCGAGCAGGCCGTCGACCACGCCCAGCTGGGAGACGTCGGGCGCGCCGGTCGTGACGCCCACGGCGCGGCAGCCCTCGACCACGTCGGCGTCGGCGACCATCGCCTCGACCACGGGGTCCTGTGCGCCGTACACGCACGCGACCTGCGTGTGACGGTAGACCCGCGCCTTGTCCGCGCGGTAGGCCTCGACCGAGCCGTGCCAGTCGAGGTGGTCCTCGTCCGCGTTGAGACACACCGCCGCGTGCGGCGAGATGGTGCTCGAGTAGTGCAGCTGGAGGCTCGCGATCTCGACGGCGACCAGGTCGCGCCGCTCGCGCGCGGCGGCGATGACGGGCACGCCCATGTTGCCGCACACGGCCACATCCAGGCCCCCGGCGGCGGCGATCGCGCCCACCAGCTGCGTGGTCGTGGTCTTGCCGTTGGTGCCGGTGACCAGCACCCACGGGATTCCCGGCTCGCGCACGCGCCACGCGAACTCCATCTCCGACCACACCTCGAGACCCGCTGCCTCGACGGCGCGCATCCACGGGGACAGCGGCGAGAAGCCGGGAGAGGCCATGCACACGTCGAACGCCGCAAGGTCCACGGCGTCCAGGTCGGCATGGTCGGCATCGACCTGCCCGGGATCGACCGTCACCGCGTGCGCACCCAGCTCGCGGCACGCGTCGAGAGCGGAGCGGCCGGCGACTCCCAGGCCCAGAATCAGGACCGTGCGGCCCGCGATCGCGGAGGGATCACGCGTCACGGTCGTCACTCGCCCGGCGGCAGCGCCGCGATCCACTCGGCGTAGAAGATGCCGGTGCCAGCGGCGGCCGCGAGACCGGCGATGATCCAGAAGCGAATCACGATGGTCACCTCACCCCAGCCCATCAGCTCGAAGTGATGATGCAGGGGCGCCATCTTGAACACGCGTCTGCCGCCGGAGATCTTGAACCACCCGATCTGGATGACCGAGCTGGCGACGATGATGACGAACAGGCCGCCGATGATGACGCCCAGCAGCTCGGTGCGGGACATGATCGTCACGCCCGCGATCGCGCCGCCGAGGGCCAGCGAGCCCGTGTCCCCCATGAAGATCTTCGCCGGGGAGGCGTTCCACCACAGGAAGCCGAAGCACGCTCCGGCGATCGCGGCGCACAGAATCGCCAGGTCGCGCGGGTCGCGCACCTCGTAGCACTGGTTGGTGGCGGAATCGAGGCTGCACCACTGGTTGTACTGCCAGATCCCGATGATCGTGTACGCGCCGAAGAAGATCAGCGAGGCGCCCGTGGCGAGGCCGTCGAGACCGTCCGTGAGGTTCACCGCGTTGGACCAGGCGGTGATGAGGAAGTTCGCCCAGATGACGAACAGGATGATCCCGATCGCCGGTCCCCAGTACGCCAGATCGAGCGCGGTGTCGCGCAGGAACGAGATCGATGTCGACGCGGGCGTGTCGCCGTGCTGGTTGGGGAACTGCAGCACGAGCACCGCGAAGGCGATGCCCACGACCGCCTGTCCCAGGATCTTGTACCGGGCCCGCAGTCCCAGCGACCGCTCCTGGCGGATCTTGATGTAGTCGTCGAGGAAGCCCACGAAGCCCAGGCCCACGATCAGCAGCACCACGAGCATCGACGAGGCGTACGGCGCGCGACCGGTCAGCAGGTTCGCGCCCAGCCATCCGATCACGGTCGCGAGGATGATGACGACGCCGCCCATCGTGGGGGTGCCGCGCTTGACCAGGTGGGTCGCCGGACCGTCGTGCCGGATGAACTGGCCGTACTGGTGGCGCGTGAGGAAGCGGATGAACAGGGGCGTGCCCGCCAGCGCGATGAACAGCGAGATGCCTCCCGCGAAGACCACCGCTCTCATGCATCCACTCCCAGAAGTTCGTCGGCCAGCTTCCACAGCCCGGAGCCGTGCGACGCCTTGATCAGCACGGTGTCACCGGGCCGGAGGCGCCCGTCGAGGTGCTCCCGGGCCTCGTCAATCGTAGCGACGTACGCGGCCTCATCGCCCCACGAGCCCTCGTTGACGGCCGCGATGTACGCCACGCGGGCGCCCGCGCCCACCACGAGCGTGTGGTCGATGCGGAGCCTCACGACGTCGAGCCCGATCTCGGTGTGGGCCGCGATCGAGGCGTCTCCCATCTCCCTCATCTCGCCGATCACCGCGAAGGACCTGCCGGTGGTCGCCACGTCCTTGAGCGCGCGCAGCGCGGCCCGCATGGACTCCGGCGACGCGTTGTAGCTGTCGTCGAGGATCCACACGCCGTCCGCTCGCTCCGTCAGCGCCATGCGGTGGGCTGACAGCGGCACGGCGGTGCCGACGGCCGATGCGGCGGTCGCCAGGTCCTGCCCCGTCACCAGGGCGACGGTCAGGGCCGCGAGCGCGTTCGTCACGTGGTGCTCGCCCACGAGGCGCAGTGCGACCTCGGCCTCGTGGCCAGCGTGAGCCACGGTGAAGCGCGGGCGGCCGCGGTCATTGCGCACCGCGGTCGCGGTGACGTCCCGCTGGCCGCCGACGCCGAACGTCACCGTCCGCCGCCCCTCCTGCGCGAGCACCTCCCGCGTCGCCATGGCGCTCACCCGTGGGTCGTCGGCATTGAGGAGCGCGGTGCCGCCGGGCACCAGCCCGTCGAGGAGCGACGCCTTCTCCTCCGCGAGCGCATCAGGCGAGCCGTAGCCGCCCAAGTGAGCCGTGCCGACGGTGAGAACCACCGCGACGTCAAGCGGCGCGATGCCGGTCAGGTAGGCGAGGTCGCCCGGGGCGGAGGCCCCCATCTCGAGCACCAGGTGGCGCGTCTCGGGTCCGGCTCGCAGGACCGTGAGCGGCAGCCCGATCTCGTTGTTGAAGCTGCCCTCGGGAGCGATCGCGGCGGGCAGCACCTGCGCCAGCAGGTCCTTGGTGGTGGTCTTGCCGTTGGATCCCGTGATGCCCACCACGGCGATGTCGCCCTCGGTGCGCAGCAGCGCGAGATACGCGCGGGCCAGCCGGCCCAGCGCGGCGGTGACGTCCTCGACGAGGATGTGCGGGCCCACGACGGGCTGCGACACGAGCGCGAGGGCCGCCCCGGCCTCGAAGGCCTGCGGCGCGTAGTCGTGGCCGTCGACGCGCTCCCCCACAAAGGCCGCGTAGAGCGCACCGTCGGACGCGTCGCGCGAGTCCTTGACCACCGAGGTGACGAGGGTCTCGACCTCGGCCGCGAGCTCGCCGCCCACGGCATTCGCGACCCACTGAGCGGTCAGCGCCCTCATGCGCGCCCCTCCCGCTCCGCGACGATGCGCGCGTGGGCCTGCAGGTACGCGTCGCGGTCGTTGTAGCGATGGAACACGCCGGCGATCTCCTGGGTCGGCTCGTGGCCCTTGCCCGTCACGATGACGGTGTCGCCCGGCCGGCCCAGGCGCAGTCCGTACTCGACCGCCGCGACGCGCGGCTCGACCTCGTGGACATCGTGAAGGTCAGGGCGCTCGCCTTCGATGCCGGCCCGGATCGCGGCGCGGATCGCCGCGGGCTCCTCCGAGCGGGGGTTCTCGTCAGTCAGCACGATCACGTCCGCGAGCCGGGCGGCGATCCCGCCCATGACCGGGCGCTTGCCCTGGTCGCGGTCGCCGTCCGAGCCGAAGATCAGGATGAGCCGGCCCGGGGTGATGGGGCGCACTCCCTCGAGAGCGAGCGTGAGCGCATCGGGCGTGTGCGCGTAGTCGACGATCGCGAGCGGGTCCGCGTCGGAGCGTTCGATGACCCGCTCCATGCGGCCCGGCACGCTGTGCGCGGTCGCGACGCCGTGGATCGCCTGCTCGAGCGTCAGCCCGGCGGCGTGCGAGGCCGCGATCGCGACCATCGCGTTCGACACGTTCACCAGTCCCGGCAGCGGCGACTCGGCGCGATGCTCCGCTCCATCGGGATCGCGGAACGTGAACCGGGAGCCCACGCCGTCGAGCCCCACGTCCGCCCACGTCACGGTCCAGTCGGCGGGGTGAGGGTCGTCGGGATGCGTCGACACCGTCCAGGCGGGGATCTCGACCGTGGACGCGAGGCTCCTGCCCCACTCGTCGTCCACGTTGATCACGCCGCGGCGCGCGCGGCCGGGCGCAAACAGCTTCGCCTTGGCGGCCAGGTACTCCTCCATGGTGCCGTGGAAGTCGAGGTGGTCCCATTGCAGGTTGGTGAAGACCGCGACCGCGAAGTCGACGCCGCTGATGCGCTCGAGCGCGGCAGCGTGAGAGCTCACCTCGGTGACGGCGGCGGTCACGCCCTCGTCGCGCATCCGGCCCAGCAGCCCGTGCAGCACGGGCGACTCGACGGTGGTCCGTGGCGACTCGATCGCCTGGTCGCCGATCCGCAGCTCGACCGTGCCCATGATGCCGCGCCGCTCGTGCGCCTGCGCGAGCGCGTTGTCGATGAAGTACGCCGTCGTGGTCTTGCCGTTGGTGCCGGTGACGCCCACGAAGACGAGGTCCTTGCTGGGGTCCCCGTAGATCGCCGCAGCGGCCTCGCCCATGGCGACCCGCGCATCGGCCGCCACCAGGACCGGCACCTCGATCCCGGCCTCGCGCACCAGCGCCTCTCCCTCGGCGTCGGTGAGGATGGCGGCCGCCCCGGCCGCCACCGCATCGGCCGCGAAACGCGCGCCGTGGACCTTGAAGCCGGGGAACGCTCCGAACAGGTCACCCGGCCGCACGTCGCGCGAGTCCACCGTCGCCCCGGTGACGCGCGCCGCATCAGCCGCCACCGCATCGGCGCTCTGCACGCTGGCGCCGCACCGGGCGGCGACCTCCCCGATCGGGAGAGCGGCAACGCTCGACGGACGCAGCTCCATCTCCTGCACGCTCACTCCCAGGTGGTCGGGTACATCTCCTCGGCAGGCCCGGACGGCGGAACGCGCAGAGCCTGCAATGCAAAGGTTGCCACGTCGGAGAACACCGGGGCGGCCACCTCGCCGCCCCAGATCGACGTCTTGGGGTCGAAGATGATGACCGAGACCACGATCTCGGGGTCGTCCGCGGGCGCCACGCCCACGAAGGACGCGACGATCCGGTCGAGCTTGCCGCTGGGGCCCACGGCCTCCGCGGTGCCCGTCTTGCCGGCGACGCGGTACCCGTCGATCTTCGCGAGCCGGCCCGTGCCGGACTCCGTCACGTCCTCGAGCATCAGCATCACCTGAGCGGCGGTCTCCTCCGACACCACGCGCTCGGGCTCGGCGGTCTCGCGCTCCACGAACTCGCCGTCCGCCGTCTGGTAGCCCTTCACGACCGACGGCTGCAGCTTCACGCCGCCGTTGGCGATGGTCTGGTACACCTGCGAGGTCTGCAGCGCGGTGACGGACACGCCCTGGCCGTAGAGCACGGCCCACTCGGTGCGGCCGTCCCAGGCCTGCCAGGGGTGGAGGATGCCGCCCGACTCGGTCGGGAGGCCCACGCCGGTGCGCTGGCCGAAGCCGAAGTCGTACAGGTACTGGTAGCGCTCCGCCTCCGTGAGGCCCTCGCCCACCTGGACGGTTCCCGTGTTCGAGGAGTTGACCAGGATGCCGGACAGCGTGAGCTTCTGGTCCCCGAAGTCGTGGGAGTCCTTGAACGTCTGGTTGTTGTCCGTCGTGTACTGGTAGGGGGCGACGAACCGTGACGTGGGCGTCGCGAGCCCCTCCTCGAGCGCCGCCGCGACCGTGATGACCTTGGCCGTGGAGCCGGGCTCGAAGACGTCCTCGACGGCGCGCGAGGTGCGGCTCGAGGCGCTCGTCGCTCCGGGGTCGTTGGGGTCAACCGAGCCCGAGTCCGCAAGCGCGAGGAACTCGCCGGTCTTGACGTTCTGGACCGTCACGATGCCCTGCGAGCCGCCGTTGGTGCGCAGCGCGTCCGCGAGCGCCTCCTGAGCGAAGTACTGGATGTCGCGGTCGATCGTGAGCACCACGTCCGAGCCCGGAACGGCCGGCTCCTCCTCGAGCACGCCGGTGGGGATGACCGTCCCCTGACCGCCGCGCTCGTAGGTGATCGAGCCCGGGGAGCCGAGCAGCTCGTCCTCGAACTCGAGCTCGACCCCCGCCAGGCCCCAGTCGAGGCCCTGCTGGTCCTCACGGCCTCCCACGAAGCCCACGATGTTGCCGGCGATGTCGCCGTTGGGATAGATGCGCTCCGTCACCGGCTCGTAGTCGATGCCGTAGATGCCCTCGTCCTCGATGAGGTCCCAGGTCTCGGGCGTGACGTACTTCGCGATGTACTGGAACGACGCGTCGCCCACGAGATCGGCGGCGAGCTCGGACTCGCTGACGTCGAGGATGGGCGCGAGGATCTCGGCGGCGTCGAGCGGGCCCTGAGCGAGGACCTGGCCGTCGTCGGCGCGCACCCACTCTTTGAGCTTCACCTGATTGACGAACACGTGATACCGCTGGGCCGAGGTGGCCAGCACCACGCCGTTGCGATCCACGATGTCCGCGCGGAGCGGCTCGCTGGTGGAGGTCGCGAGCCGGTTCTCGAGCGCGGCGGCGGACAGCTCGGCGGCGTTGACGCCCTGGATCCATACGAGCTTCACCGCGAACGCAAGCAGGAGGGCGATCGAGCCGAGCGTGACCAGCCGCTGGCGGATGCGCGGGTCGCCCACGCGGGCGGCGCCGGGGCGGGCGCCGTTGACCCGCACGCGCGTGGGCGTCACGGGGGTGCGTCCGGAGCCCTGACGAGCGCGGGTCGTCGAGGAGCTGCGCGAGCGCCGCTGCTGGCCCTGCGGGGCACGCCGCTGCTGGCCCTGGGGGGCGCGCCGCTGCTGACCCTGCGACGCGCGCGGGGTGCGCCCCGTCGGCGCACCGCCGCGTCGCGGGTCGCGGCGGCCGTCGCTCATCGGTTCGCTCCCTGCTCGAGAACGGCGGCGCCGTCGATCGACACGAAGCCGAGGCTCTCCGCGGGCTCCATGCCCAGCCCGCGCGCCGCATCGGCGAGGAACGTGGGCGACGAGTTCGCCTCGAGCTCGCTCACCAGGGACGCCCGCTGCTGGTGCAGCTGGGCGATCTCGATCTTGAGGTCGCGGCGCTCGTACGCGCCCTCGGACATCGCAGTGTTGATGAGCAGCACCGCCGCCAGGGCGCCGAGGATCAGCAGGACGCACGTCCACGCGAACGGCGCGAGCGACCGCGCCTGCTCGGGAGCCGCGACCGCACGCAGATGGGCGCGCGGCTGCGCGGTGCGCTGGCGGGACGACGAGCGCTGCGGTGTGCTCGGGGCGGCGGCGGTCCGGGGACGCCGCAGAGGGGCTGCGCTCATGCGGCCCTCCTCAGCCGCGACGCCGGCGTGAGGCGGATGCGCTCGGCGGCGCGCAGGCGCACCGGCTTCGAGCGGGGGTTCGACTCGGCCTCCTCGGCACTCGCCTTCTCAGCGCCGCGGGTGAGCAGCCGCAGGTAGGGCTGGTCGTCCTCGGGCACCACGGGCAGCCCGGGGGGCGCCGATGCGGTGGCGCCTGCGGCGAACGCGGTCTTGACGATCCGGTCCTCGAGGGACTGGTAGGCCATCACGACGATGCGCCCGCCCACGCGGGTGCCCTCGATCGCGGCGGGGATCGCCGCCTCGAGGACGTCGAGCTCGCGGTTGACCGCGATGCGCAGCGCCTGGAACGTGCGCTTGGCGGGATTGGAGCCCGGCTGTCGCGAGGCCGCGGGGATGCACGCGCGCACCAGGTCCGTCAGCTCCGCGGTCCGCGTGAGGGGCGCCTCGGCGCGGCGCTTGACGATCGACTCGGCGATGCGGCCGGCGAAGCGCTCCTCGCCGTACTCGCGCAGGATCCTCGCGAGCTCGCGCTCGTCGGCGTCGCGCAGAAGGTCGGCGGCGGTGACCGGGTCCTCGCGGTTCATGCGCATGTCGAGCGGGGCGTCCTGGGCGTACGAGAATCCGCGCTCGGCCTCGTCGATCTGGAGCGACGAGACGCCCAGGTCCAGGAGGATCCCGTCCGCGGCGTCCACGCCCGCGAGAGCGAGGGCCCCGGCGATGTCGTCGTACTCGGCGTGGTGGGCGACGAACCGGTCGCCGAAGCGCGCAAGCCGCTCGCTCGCGAGCGCGATCGCGTCCGTGTCGCGGTCGATGCCCACCACGGTCGCGCGGGGGCACTGCTCGAGGATCGCCTCGGTGTGGCCGCCCATGCCGAGGGTCCCGTCGATCGCCACCGCACCGTCGCGGTCGAGCGCGGGCGCGAGGAGGTCGACGCAGCGCTGCAGCATCACCGGCTGGTGACGCGATGCCGCATCGGTCATGCGCTCTCCCCTCTCGTGCTCCGTGACCCGTGGTCTCCCTCCGGCTCTCTGACGGGGGGAAGTCCGTCAGAGGTGCGCGGGAGGAGGCCGCGAGCCACGGTGCGCTCACATGTCGTCGAACACCTCGGCGGCGGTCGCCGCATAGTCCTCTTCGCCGTCCTCCAGATACGTCTCCCAGGTCGCGGCATCCCAGATCTCGACCCGCGACCCCATGCCCACTACGGCGACGTCGCGGTCGAGCGACGCGTACCGCCGCAGCGGCGCGCCCAGCAGGATGCGTCCCTGCTTGTCCGGGATGTCGTCCTGGGCGTGCCCCAGGAAGTTGCGCAGGTAGTCGCGGGCGCGCTTGTTCTCGAGCGGGGCGCGTCGCAGCCGGTCGTGGATGGCGGCGAACTCGTCCAGCGGGAACAGGAACACGCAGCGGTCCAGACCCCGGGTGGCCACGAGACCAGACGCGAGCCGTCCCCGGAACTTCGCCGGAAGGATCAGTCGCCCCTTGTCATCGAGCCGAGGCGTGAACGTGCCGAGGAAGACCCCTGTGGGGCCGAGGCCGTGCGCAGCCACATCGGACACGCGACCTCACCTCCCAACGCCACGACTCGCCAGTGCGCCCCACTTTACTCCACTTCACTCCACCAATCTCAAGAAAGGCGCAGAAATCTCACATCAGACCATCATCATGCCTGCTAAGTAGCCGTGGAGGATGGTGGAGGGAATTGCCGTGCACCGGCGTGTGCGCTCCCACGCAACGCATTGCCCCTGGTGAGCGTTCTTCGCATAGGCTCTAAGGCACGGCCGCAAAGGAGAGTCCATGACCGAATCGCTGCCCACCGACGACGAGCTGAGCGACGTCGCGGAGGTCACCTCGAGGATCCGCACGTCGATCTCCACGGTGCTGTCTGGGCTCGATCAGGCCATCTCAGCCACGCTCGCGACCGCTCTGGCGCAGGGCCACCTGCTCATGGAGGACGTGCCCGGCGTCGGCAAGACCACGCTGGCCCGGGCGTTCGCGGCGAGCGTCGACTGCACCGTGGGCCGCATCCAGTTCACGCCGGACCTGCTGCCGTCGGACGTCACGGGCGTGAGCATCTTCCGCGCGGACGATCACCGCTTCGAGTTCCGCAAGGGCCCCATCTTCGCGAACGTGGTGATCGCGGATGAGATCAACCGCGCCTCGCCCAAGACGCAGGCCGCGCTGCTCGAGTCGATGCAGGAGCGCTCGGTCACGGTGGACGGCGCGACCCGTCCGCTCCCCCGCCCCTTCCTGGTCGTGGCGACCCAGAACCCCGTCGAGATGGAGGGCACCTATCCCCTCCCCGAGGCGCAGCGTGACCGCTTCATGGCTCAGGTGTCCGTGGGCTACCCCGAGGCCCGCGCAGAGATGGCGATGCTGGACTCGCACGACGGCCACGACCCACTCGCAGAACTGACCCCGGTCGCGGACGCCGCCGCGCTCGAGAAGGCGATCGACGTCGCGCGGCGCATCTACGCGGCGCCGGCCATCAAGCAGTACATCGTCGACCTGGTGGGCGCGACGCGCGAGGATGGCAGCCTGCGCCTGGGCGCATCGCCGCGCGCATCGCTGCAGCTGCTGGCCGCCGCCAAGGCCCGTGCCGCCATGGCGTCGCGCAACCACGTGCTCCCCGACGACGTCAAGGCGCTCGCCGTGGCCGTGCTCGCGCACCGGCTCATCGTCTCGACCGAGGCCCGGCTGGCCGGCCGGACCGCTCAGCAGATCACCAGGGACGTGGTCGCCGCCACGCCGGTTCCCAGCGCGGCGCGCGATGCGGCTCCAGCCCGCGAGGCGGCCGTGGTGCGAGCCACCTGAGCCCCATGGCCGCTCCCGCAGCCTCGGATCCCGTCGCCGCGCTCGCGCGCGACAGCGGCAGGGGCGACGCGCGCACCGACCGCCGCGCGCGGCCCGACACACCCCGCCGCGCGCGGTCGCGCACCGAGATGACGGCGCGAGGCGTCGGGATGCTCGCGTGCGGCGTCGTGGTCGCGGCGCTGGGCGTGGGGCTGTCGACGCCGATCCTCGTGTACATCGGCGTCGCGATGACGTGCGCCGTGGCGGTCGGCTACATCTGGGTGACGCTCGCTGTCGACTCGTTCCTGCGGGTCTTCCCCCGAGCCCGCCGCGACGTCACGCCCCACCCGCTCACCGCGGGCCGGACCGGAACGGTGACCGTCGCGATCGAGGCGGGCCACCGCCCGGGCCGCAGCGCAAGCCGGGTGGGTCGGGCTCTCGCCGACCACCTCGACATCCGCGAGCAGGCCGCGGCCGAGCTCACGGGCGGCCTGTCCACCAAGGCCACGGTCACACGCGAGCCCGGGCGACTCTTGCTCACCTACGGGCTGCACCCGAGCAGGCGCGGGCGCTGGCCGCTGGGGCCGTCGCTGATCCACAGCACCGACCCGTTCGCGATGTTCCTGGCCGACACGCCGGTGGGCGAGGCCCAGCTCGTCCCGGTGTGGCCCGCGGTGGTGGACCTGTCCGCGACCGCCGGGGCGCTGATGGGCCACGCGGATCGCATCGTGCTCGGCGCGCGGACGCCCTCGGCCGACGACGCCTCCCTCCGCGACTATCGCGAGGGCGACGACCTGCGCCGCGTCCACTGGCCCAGTTCGGCGCGTCGGGGCACGATGGTCGTGCGCTCGGACGAGCGCGCCGGCAGGCGGCCCGCAAGCGTCATCCTCGACCCGCCGCGCGACCCCGTGGCGCTCGAGTGGGCGATCTCCGCCGCGGCCTCGATCGCGCTCTCGGTGCTCGACTCCGGCCACCCCGTGCGGCTGATCGGCGGCGGCCTCGACCCCGAGTCGGTGCGCCACCTCGGCGACCGCGGTTCCGCGGTGGCCCGCATCGAACTGCTCAATCAGACCGTGGACCTGACGTCTCCTGTGTCGCGCGCGGCGGCGACGCGGGACGTGGTGCGCTCAGCGACCCTGGCGGGCGAGGACGCCACGCTCGGCGAGGTGACGGTCGCCGTCGTCGAGCCGCTGGAGAAGCCCGCCATCGACGCGTTGGTGCCGATGGGCGACACGGGTCGCGCGTGGGCGATCGTGCGCGCGGACGGCCACCTCGCCGACGACGCCGAGCGCACGGTCACTGCGCTCCGACGCGCCGGCTGGCGGGCGACCACCGCGACCGCCGCCGATGACCTCGAGGAGCTGTGGACGCGCATGCTCACGGCGGGAGACCTCGAATGAGCGCCGGCGCCCCGCGCAGCGCCTGGGCGGCTACGCCGTTCATCGCGGTGGCGACGTTCCTGGGGCTCTTCGGGCTGTCCACGATGCTCGTCATGGGCCCGTGGATGCGCACGGTCGGGACGGTCATGCTCATCGCCACTGCGGTGCTGGTCGTCACGCGACTGCTGTCGCGCTCGCGCGTCCTGCCCACGCTGCTGGCCGCGCTCGCGGCCGCAGCCGTTATGGTGCCGCTCTTCGCGCGGCGCGAGGATGGCAGCGCGCACCTGCTTCCCACGCCCGGCGCGCTCGCGGACCTGGGCGCGGCGTTGCGGGGCGGCGTCGACTACGCGGCGGTGACCGTCGCGCCGGCCCCCGAGTCGCTCGAACTCACCGCGCTCATCACCGCCGGAACCGTCGCGCTGTTCCTGGTCGCCGAGCACGTCGCGGTGTCGTGGCGGGCAGCGGCGTCCGCGGGGCTGCTGCTGCTCATCCCCTGGCTGCCTGCGGTCATCTTCCAGCACCGCGTCTCCGCAGTCGCACTTCTCTGCGCGATCGTCGCATGGCTCATCGCGATCGCGTTCGCGCGCCACACCGCCGGCGCGGAGCGGCGACCCGCCGTCGCCGGCGCGCTCACCGCGACCGCCGCAACCATGGCCGGAGTCCTGCTCGTGGCCCCCACCGCCCTGGGCGGGCTGGGGTGGGGGTCGATCCCCCGCATCGACGCGCCCGAGGGCCTCGAGACGGCGACCCGGCTGAACCTCGCCCTGGACCTGCGGACGTCCCTCACCACGAACTCGACCACGCCGGTCATCGTGTATTCGACCGAGGGGCCGCGACCGGATGCGCTCAAGCTCTACTCCCTCACCAACTTCAACGGCGTGCAGTGGGCGCGCGACGACGCGTCGCCGCCGGCGCGGCCCGCCGACTCCGGGGTCCTGTGGCCGGAGCCGGTCGACGACTGGAGCGAGCGCGATCGTCAGCGGGTCGACGTCCAGGTCCTCAACCTGGTCGAGCCGAACCTGCCGCTGCCGCCGTCGCCGCGCACCCTCGACATCGAGGGCCCGTGGCGGTACGACGCCACGCAGGACGAGGTGATCGGCGACGGCGTGACGTCCCGCGAGAGCAGCTACTCCTACGTGACCGACCCCGACTACGTCACTCCGCGGAGCCTGCGCGAGACCCAGCCCGCGATCGAGATGGGCGGCGACCCCGACGATCCTCGCTACCTCGAGATCTCCCCCGCGATCGACGAGACCCGCGTCCGGGACCTGTCGGTCACCCTGACGCGCGACGCCGAGACCCGCTACGACCAGGCGCTCGCGATCCAGCAGTTCCTGCGCAGCGTGTCGGAGTTCACGTATGACACCTCGGTGAGCCCGTCGGGGGGCGACGCCGTCTCCACGTTCCTCGACGACCGCGCCGGCTACTGCGTGCAGTTCGCGACCACGATGGTGATCATGGCGCGCTCGCTCGACATTCCCGCGCGCATGGCCGTGGGGTTCCTTTCGGGTTCGGCGACCGACGCCGACACCTTCGTGGTCCAGGGCGGCGACGCTCACGCGTGGCCGGAACTGTGGTTCCCGGGTGCCGGCTGGGTGCGCTTCGAGCCCACGCCGTCCATCCAGACGGGCCTCCCGCCCGCGTACGCTGACCCGTTCGCGAACGGCACGCCCATCCGTGAGGAGATCCTCAGCGGCGAGGAGGTGCCGTCGCCCGAGATCACGGCCCAGGCGGGCAACCAGGCGACTCAGGAGGAGGACACGACGTCGAGCGAGGTCGAGAGCGCTCCCGTGGTGCCGGTGTGGGTGATCGTCGCCCTGGCAGCCGCGTTGGCGATCGCAGCCCTGGCGGCGTGGTGGAAGCTGCGGGGCCACGTGCGCCGCCGACGAGCTCCCACCGACGCCGAGGGCGTCTGGGAGCGCCTGCGCGAGTCGCTGCCGGAGCCGATGCGGTGGCAGGACACGCTCACGCCTCACGAGGCGGCGGAGCACGTCGAGGCCGCGGTGAGGACGGCCGATGCGGGCCTGTCGGGCGTGGCGCGCGAGGCGCTGACGCGCCTCGCCAACGCTGTCGCCGACGAGCGCTACGCCCCCGCGGGATCAGAGGTCACCATCGACGAGCTGCGATCGTGGTCGACGACGGTGCTCGACGAGGCCCAGCGGGCCGACGAGGGAAGCCGCGCGGCAGCGCGCAACTGAGCAGAGCGGGAGAGGGCGGGAGAGCCGCTCAGAAGTCGCCGGTCTCGCGACGGCGCTCCCAGCGCTCTTCCATGCGCTTCATGAAGTCCTTGTGCTCCTTGGCGGGACGCTGCTTGGCGGCGGGACCACCCTGCTGGCGACCCGAGGCCTTGCCGGCGGATCCGGCCGCGGCCTCCGGGGAGTCGGGGACGGTCGTCTTGCGCGGCGCGAGCAGAGCCCACAGCGCGACGCCCACCATGATGACGAAGCCGGCGACGCCCAGCAGCGGCAGCTGAGTGACCAGGCCGATGACCACGATGCCCAGGCCGACGACGACGCCGGCGACGGCTGCGATCACGCGCGTGGGCGTGCGCGGGCCACGGTTCATGGCGCGATGCAGTGAGGGATCCTGCCCGAGGTCCTGCTCGAGCTGCTCCAGCACGCGCTGCTCATACTCCGACAGCGGCATGTCGCCCTCCTCCGTGACTACCGGCGATTGTACGTAGTCTAGTTGCTCGTCACCGTTCAGCACTACCGGACTTCGTGGGAGATTTCTCATGCCTCGTCGGCGCTCGTCCCCGTCCATCGCGGACGGCGTGCCGCGGGACCGGGAAATCCCCATCTCCACGGGATCCGTGATGCTGACTGATGATCCTGACGGTGTAACGACTGTATGGGTCAATGGTGTTCCCAGTTCGAGCATGCGGGAGGACCCGGCGGTGCTCGACTTCGAGTACATGCGCCACTTCTCGGCGGCGATCTCGGCGTGGGATCGGCCCGAGCGGATGCTGGCCCTGCATGTCGGTGCGGGCGTGTGCACGATGGCCCGGCACCTCGCTCACACGTACCCGGACTCACGCCATATCGCGGTCGACGTCGATGCCGATCTGCCGACGCTCGCGCGCGACTGGTGGGACCTCCCGCGATCCCCGCAGCTGCGCGTGCGCGCGCAGGACGGTCTCGAGGCGCTCGCGGCGCGGCACGACGACTCGCTGGATATGATCCTGCGCGACGCGTTCGCGGGCGATTCGACGCCGCACGCGCTCGCGGGAAGCGAGTGGTGGGGACACGCGCGCAGGGTCGTGCGCCCCGGGGGCCTGGTGGTCGCCAACGTGAAGGCCGCACCCGACCTCGCCACGCATCGGCCCGACGTCGCGGCGGCGCGCGCCGCGTTCCGCGACGTGCTCGCGGTGGGTGAGCCCGCGGTGCTCAAGGGGCGCCGGCGCGGGAACGTCGTGGTGGTGGCCGGCGATCGCATTGACGCCGATGCGCTGCGCCGCTACGCGGCGTCGGCGCCCTTGCCCACGGGAGTGGACCCCGCCTGGCCCGTCTGAGCGCGACTGGACCCGCGCATCGGCC
>NZ_CAJXJX010000066.1 GCF_913055775.1 uncultured Demequina sp.
GTCCTCCATCAGGCTCGCGCCGCCAGGACGGCCCGCGCCCATCACAGCCGCCACACGCACGAGGATGGCCGTCTTCCAGTCGCCCTCGGCGCCAAAGCCGTAGCCGTCCGCCATGAGGCGCTGCACCGCAAGGCCCGGCAGCTGCTTGAGCCCGCCCAGGTCCTCGAACGTGTCCGTGAAGGCGTCGAAGCCGCCCTCCTCGAGGAAGGAGCGCAGGCCGATCTCGATCGCGGCGCCCTCGCGCAGCGACTCGTGCCGGTCGCCGCCCGGCAGCAGCTCGGGCACGACCTCGTACAGGTCGAGGTACTCGGCGACCAGGGCGTCGACGTCGGCGTCGGAGACCGCCCCGACGCGCTCGGCGAGCTCGTTCACGCCCCAGGTGTTGATCTGGGCGCCGAACACGGCCTCGGCCTCAGTCTTGTCGCCCTCGGTGACCGCGACGTAGCGCATGTTGTCGCCAAAGCGCGCGACCTTGATGCCGCGCGAGGCGTGCCGGCCGGCCGCGGCGCGTGACCACTCGCCCACGCGCTCCTGCACGGACGCGTGCGACGCGTGGCCCACGACCGTGGTGCGGGGGATGTCCAGGCGCGTCTCGATGTAGGCGTACTCGCGGTCACCGTGAGCGGCCTGGTTGAGGTTCATGAAGTCGAAGTCAATCTCGCCCCACGGCAGCTCGATGTTCGCCTGCGTGTGGAGGTGCAGCAGCGGCTTGGTGAGCGCCTGGAGGCCCGCGATCCACATCTTGGCGGGGCTGAATGTGTGCATCCAGGTGATGACGCCGATGACGTTCGGCGCGGCGTTAGCCTCGAGCATCGCCTGCTCGATGGACTCGCGCGAGATGAGGACGGGCTTCCAGACCACCTTCACCGGGAGGGCGTCCGCACCGTCGAGGTGAGCGGCGACGCCCTGCGACTGCTCGGCGACCTGCTGGAGGACCTCGTCGCCGTACAGCGACTGGCTGCCGGTGAGGAACCAGACCTCGTACTCAGAGAGGTCAGGGACGATGCTGCGGGTCATGCGTGGTCTCCTTTCCGGCGACGTCGCCGGGGTCCCGTGAAGATTGTTCACGTTCACATTAACACGAGTTCTCGAACGTGCCACGCCAGCCCATGCACCCTCCCCCTCTGGCGAAATGGGCCCACTTCGCTCGTCTAAGCGCTTGGGCGAGCGAAGTGGGCCCATTTCGCTCGGGACGAGAGGGAGGGGAGGGGGCAGAGTGTGCGCAGCGCGGTGGAGGGCGGGGCTAGCGGGACTCGAGGGGCGCCGCGCTCTCGCGCACGATCAGCTCCGGGGAGACGTACCTGGGCTCCTCCGGCGCTTCACCGTCGACCGCGGCGACCATGACGTCGACGGCGAGCCGCCCGACAGCCTCGAAGTCCTGCCGCACGGTGGTGAGCGGCGGCAGCGTGTGACACGCGGCCGAGTGGTCGTCGAAGCCCACGATCGAGACGTCCTCGGGCACCCGGCGTCCCTGTTCCGCGAGGGCGTGAAGGACGCCGTACGCCATCTCGTCGTTCGCGCAGAACACGGCCGTCGCATCGGCCGCGATCGCCTGACCGGCGGCGAAGCCCGAATCGGGCGACCAGTCACCCTCGACGATGTCGAACGGCTCGAGACCGGCCTCCCCCACGACGGCCAGATACTCCTCGCGGCGGATACGCGCCTCCGTGACCTCGGCGGGACCGGAGACGTGCTGGATCCGCGTGTGGCCCAGCCCCATGAGGTGGCCCATCGCCTGACGGACGCCGGCACGCTGGTCGATCGACGCAGACAGCCCGGCGACCTCACCGCCGGAGAGCAGGTAGACCACGGGGACACCCACACCTGCTGCCTCGAGCGCCTCGACCATCACCTCGCGTTCCGCGGCGAAAGCGATCGCGTCGACGCCGCGTCCCACAAGGAAGTCGAGCGCGTCACCGAGGCTCTCCGCCGTATCCTCGGCACTCGTCATGAGCGTGTGGAGATCCGCTTCGCGCGCCGCGCGCTCGATCGCGTGCAGAGTGCTGAGCGGACCGATGTCGGGAACCACGGGGCCGATCATCCCGATGGTCTGGGTCCGGCCCGTAACGAGCGCCCTGGCCGCAAGGTTGCGACGGTAGCCCAGCTCCTCGATCGCATCGATGACGCGTGCACGGGTCTCCGGGCGAATCCCCGGGAAGTCGTTGAGGACGCGAGACACGGTCTGATGCGAGACGCCCGCACGCGCGGCGACGTCATGCATGCTCGGTCCGCGGGATGTCTTGGCCACAGTGCCTCCTCGGGCGACACTCTAACTCAATGTGAACGTATGACAGGATATTCAGCGAAAGTTGCTCTCACCTGGGGCGGGAGCGGCTGGCACCCGCGGGTACCGACCTCATCCGGGTGATAGCCTGGGACCGGTCACAGTCGCTGTTCTCCGTGCAGTGTGACGCGACGACCTGAGACAATGTCGACCCTGGGGTGCACACGCCGCCACGCGTGATCAGGCCCACGGATGCACAAGAACTGGAGTCACCGATGACTGACCATCGCGAAGCCGCGGCGGCCGCGTTCGAGGCCGCCTACGGGCACGCCCCCACCGGGGTCTGGTCCGCACCAGGGCGGGTGAACCTCATCGGCGAGCACACCGACTACAACAACGGCTACGTCCTGCCCTTCGCGATCGACCGGCGCACCTGGGCTGCCGTGGGCGTCCGCGACGACCGTCAGCTGCGGCTCCGGTCCACCTTCTCGACCTATGAGGTAGTCGCCTCACTGGATACGCTCGACCCGGCCACGATGGACGGTTGGAGCGCCTACGTGCTGGGCGTCGCGTGGGCGATGCAGGACGCCGGCATCGACCTGAGCGCGGCATCCGGTCTGGACATACTCATCGACTCCGACGTTCCCGTCGGCGCCGGGCTGTCGTCGTCCGCCGCGCTCGAGTGCGCGGTCGGAGTCGCGTTCGACGAGCTGTGGAACCTGGGCCTGGACAAGCTGGCCCTCGCTCGCGTGGGCCGCGTCGCGGAGAACAAGGCCGTCGGCGCACCCACGGGACTGCTGGACCAGGCCGCCTCCATGCTCGCCGAGGACGATCACGTCGTGTTCCTCGACTGCGACACCGAGGACGCCCGCCCGGTCTCGCTGCACCTGCGCGACGAGAACCTGACGATCCTCGTGATGAACTCCAACGTCGAGCACGAGCACGCCACCGGCGGCTACGGCGACCGCTTCGCCTCGTGCGCCAAGGGCGCCGCGGCTCTGGGCGTGACCACGCTGCGCGAGATCGGCGAGAGCGACCTCCCCCGCGCGCAGGAGGCGCTCGACGAGGAGACCTACCGCCGCATCCGCCACGTGGTCACCGAGAATCAGCGCGTGCTCGACACCGTCGCCACCCTGGAGGCGGAGGGCCCGCGCGCGATCGGCGAGCTGCTGAACGCCTCGCAGGCGTCCATGCGGGACGACTTCGAGATCACCGTGCCCGAGATCGACCTCGCGTGCAACACCGCGGTGGTCGCGGGCGCCATCGGCGCCCGCATGACCGGCGGTGGCTTCGGGGGCTCCGCCATCGCCCTGGTGCCAGCCGATGCGGTCGAGACCATCGCATCGGCCGTCACCACTGCACTGGCGAACGCCGGGCTGCGGGAGCCTACGATCTTCACCGTGACGCCCTCGCAGGGCGCACGGCGCGACTACTAGGGGGAATGCAATGAGCTGGATGGTGACCGGCGGCGCCGGCTACATCGGATCGCACGTCGTGCGCGCACTGGAGGAGGCGGGCATCCCCGCCGTCGTCCTCGACGACCTGTCGAGCGGCTTCGAGGCCTTCATCCCGGACGGCGTGCCCTTCATCAACGCGTCGATCCTCGAGACCGAGCGCGTGGCGGCGGCGTTGGGTGAGTACGGCGTGACGGGCGTCATCCACTGCGCCGGCTACAAGTACGCCGGCGAGTCGGTGAAGTTCCCGATCCACACCTACCGGCAGAACGTGGAAGGCACCGCGTGCCTGCTCGAGGCCATGGCCGATGCGGGGGTCACCCAGCTGGTCTTCTCCAGTTCCGCGGGGGTCTACGGCACCCCGGAGGAGTCCGTCGTCACCGAGGAGACCGCCACCACCCCCGAGTCGCCCTATGGCGAGTCCAAGTTGATCGGCGAGTGGCTGATCCGCGACCAGGTCCGCGCGACGGCCGGCACCGACAGTCCGCTGCGGGCCACCTCCTTGCGGTACTTCAACGTTGTGGGCTCCGGCACCGCAGACGTCTACGACGCGTCCCCGCACAACCTGTTCCCCAAGGTCATCCGCGCCATCAAGGGTGGCCAGGCGCCGCTGATCTTCGGCGACGACTACGACACCCCCGACGGCACCTGCGTCCGGGACTACGTCCACGTCCAGGACCTCGCCCACAGCCATGTCGCCGCCGCGCGGATGCTCGACTTCAACAAGCCCCTCGCGCCGGTCTACAACCTCGGCTCGGGCGACGGCACCTCCGTGCGCGAGATCGTCGGCAGCCTCCTCGAGGCCGCCGGCTCCGACCTCCAGCCCATCGTCAAGGAGCGCCGCCCGGGCGACCCGGCGCGCATCGTGGCGACCGGCGAGCTCGCCGCTGACGACATCGAATGGAAGATGGCCCACACCATCGAGGAAATGGCCACCTCCGCCTGGTCCGCCGCACCCGACGAGATCTGAGGCGCTACCTCTCTTCGATGTACGCGTCTGCCTGGATCTCGACCAGGTAGTGCGGATCGGCGAGCCTGGACACCTCGACCAGCGTCGCCGCAGGCCGGACGTCTCCGAACGCGCTCCGGTGCGCCGCGGCGACCTTCTCGAGGTCGCGGATGTCCGTGACGTACGCGACCGTCCGGACGACGTCCGCCATGCTCGCCCCCGCCTCACCGAGCGCCCGCTCGATGGTGCCCAGCGCATCGGCCGCCTGCGCGTACGCGTCCTGCACCAGCGCATCGTCCCTGGCGCACGTGCCCGACACCCACACGTGCTGTCCCACGCGCACCGCGCGGGAGTAGCCGTACATGTCCTCGAAAGGCCCACCCGAGCCGAAGAGCTGACGTGCCACCTCAGCGCCTCGAGTCCGCGACCAGGTCCGCGAACCACTGAACAGACGGCTTGGGGGTGCGCGCGAAGGTCACCGGATCCACCTCGTGGAGGCCGAACGTGGGTCGGTAGCCCTCAGCCCACTCGAAGTTGTCGAGCAGGCTCCAGGCGTAGAAGCCGCGCACGTCCACCCCTTCGTCCATCGCCTCGCCCAGCGACGCCAGGGAGCGCGAGTAGTACTCGATGCGCTCGGCGTCGTCCTCGGTCGCCACGCCGTTCTCGGTCACGATCACCGGCACCTGGGCCACCGCCGCGGCGTGCCGCACGGACCGCCCGAGCGCCTCGGGCTCGAAGAGCCAGCCCCTCTGCGTGGTGCGCCAGTCCTCGGGGATCTCCAGCGGCTTGCCGTCCGGGCCCATGTGCTCGGTCGTGTAGGTCTGCACGCCGATGTAGTCGTCGTCGCGCGCGATCTCCAGGTAGACGCCGTGGAAGCCGTGAGCGCGATCGGCGGCCTCGGCGGTCCACGCATCCCACCGCAGGCCCTCGGACGTGATGTCGCCGTCGGGGTGGACCACCACATCGGGAAGCGCGAGCGTCAGGCCCACAGGAAAGTCGCCCGGGCCCGCCTTCAACGCCTCGCGCGCCTTCCAGTGGGCCTCCACGAAGTTCGCCGTCGCCGCCTCGTAGCCGGCGGCATCGTCCGTGCGCCCCGGCGGGAACATGCCGCCCAGGTAGCCGGCACCCGCGACCACGTTGGGCTCGTTGAACGTCGCCGCGATATCGATGTGGTCGCCCAGGTGCTGGACCACGATGTCCGCGTACCGCGCGAAGCGATCCACGAAGGTCGCGCCCGCGACGCCGCCCTGATCCGCGAGCCACAGCGGCGTGGTGAAGTGGTGCAGCGTGACCGAGGTCTTGAGACCCATCTCGTGGGCCGCGACCATGATCTCGCGATAGTGCTCGAGCGCCGCCAGCGAGAACTCGCCCTCGGCGGGCTCGATCCTGCTCCACTCGAGCGAGAAGCGGTACGCGTCGAGGCCCATGCGCTGCACCAGCTGGAGGTCCTCGAGCCACCGATGCCACGAGTCGCACGCATCGCCGCTGGACTCGGCCGTGCCCGTGCCGGGCGTGTGCTCGAAACGCCACCAGTCGTTGTTCACGTTGCCCCCCTCGATCTGATGGGCGGCCGTGGCCGTGCCCCAGATCCACCCCGGAGGCACGGCTCCGAACCTGGTCATCGGCGTGTGCTCGCTCATGGCTGGCTCCTTCGCTCGCGGGGGACATCTTCAGCCTAGATCCGGGGGCCGCGCGGCGCTCGCGCGCGCCGGCGCCGCGTACCCTGGCCCGATGGAACCGTTCAGCATGACTCACGGGACGCAGGTCAAGGTGTTTCACACCGAGGATGACGGCGCGACGCTCGTCACCACGACGTCTGACACCGCCCACCCGGAGCGCCCCCCGCACGTGGGGTACGAGCAGTGCGAGAACGAGTCCGAGGCCGGCGCCGTTCTGCAGAAGTGGGTTTTCGACCTCCAGCGTCAGGGCTGGCAGGTCGCCGACTAGCGGCTCAGCCCCACCCCAGTTCGTGGAGCCGGTCGTCGTCGATCCCGAAGTGGTGCGCGATCTCGTGCACCACGGTGACCGCGACCTCCTCGCGCACGTGATCCGCGTCCTCGCACATGCGCAGCGTGGGGTTCATGTAGATGAAGATGCGGTCCGGCAGGTCGCCCATCCCCCAGTCCGAGCCGCGGTCGGTGAGCGCCACGCCGTCATAGAGCCCCAGGAGCTCCGGGTCGCCGGACGGCGAGTCGTCCTCGATGAGGATCACCACGTTGTCGACCACCGCGAGCAGCTCCTCGGGGATCGAGTCGATGGCGTCGTCGACGGCCTCCTCGAACTCCGCGCGCGTCATCTCGACCATGCGGACCATTGTCTCGGACGGGCCGGGAGTTGGAGAACGGCCGTCGCGACCCGTACGATAGGCGGGTCCTTGACGCTCGGACGTACGGGCGTCAGACGGCGCCCTCATCGTCTAGCGGCCTAGGACGCCGCCCTTTCACGGCGGTAGCACGGGTTCGAATCCCGTTGGGGGTACGACACACCCCTCGGGATGGTCTACAATCTTCTTCGGCCCACTTCTCGCGAAGTAGGTCATCAGCAAGGCCCTGTGGCGCAGTTGGTTAGCGCGCCGCCCTGTCACGGCGGAGGTCGCGGGTTCAAGTCCCGTCAGGGTCGCGGTGGGTACGCCCCTTCCAGTGGAAGGGGCGTTCCGCTAGTGGGGGTTCGCCCCTGCGACCAGGCTCTGTAGCTCAGTTGGTAGAGCGTTCGACTGAAAATCGAAAGGTCACCGGATCGACGCCGGTCGGAGCCACATCACGAAAGCCCCCGCCTCGGCGGGGGCTTTCGGCTTTCTCCCGGCCGATGCGCGGGCCGGCCTCCGTACGCACCTCAGTGCCGCATCGGCCCTCACGCGTTTGCGCTGGTGTGCCGATTAACGGTGTACTAGGACTACGCCGATCTTGGAGGACACATGGCCAGCCCGGGAAAGATGTTCGTGAACGCCATTCTTGGCGCGATTGCCGGGCAATGGGTCGCGACCATCAAGACCGAGGTCGAGATCATCAAGGTCGAGGTCAAGTACAAGAGCAAGCAGCTCGGCGCTGGCGCGGCCCTGATCATCGTCGCGGGCATGATCGCGTTCTGGATGTTCGCGGTCCTCATCGCCGCTGCGGTCCTGGGGCTGTCGAACGTGGTCTCGCCGTGGCTCGCCGCGCTGATCGTCGCCGGCATCCTGCTGTTCTGGATCCTGGTCTTCGGCCTGTGGGGCTTCTTCAAGATCAAGAAGAACTACGACCTGATCCCCGAGGCATCGATCCAGCGGATCAAGGACTCGTTCTGACCTGAGCCGCTATGCCGGCGAGCCCTTGAGTTCGGGCGCGGCCTCCGGCCGCGGCTTGGGCCTGCGCTGAGCCAGCCACACGCCCGTGAGCACGATGGCTGCGCCCACGGGCTCGTACCAGTGCAAGGTCTCGCCCAGCACCACCACACCCAGCACCGTCGCGACTACCGGGACCGCGTAGGTCACTGACGCCGCGGTGGTCGCGCCCGCGGCCTTCACGATCTTCCAGAACCACACGTACGCGAAGCTGGTGCCGGTCACGCCCAGGGCGAGCAGCGCCCACAGCGACACCGAGTCCAGCGCGATCGCCCCGGCGTCCGGAGCGGGAGCCGCGAGCGCGAACGGCGCCACCACGAGGATCGACAGCGAGATCTGCGTCGCGGACAGCACCACCGGAGATTGCTGCACGCGGCTGAGCAGCACCCGCGACAGCGTCGAGCCGATCCCGTAGCAGGCCGTCGCTCCCAGCATCAGCGCCGCGCCCAGCAACGGCAGGTCGTCCACGCGCCACGCGCCGAGCAGGACAGCGATCCCCACGGCGCCCAGCACGAGCCCGATCAGCTGAGCGCGGCTCACGCGCTCGGTGGGGATCAGCAGCGCGACGAACAGCGCAGTCCACAAGGGCGTGGTCGCGTTGAGCAGGCTCGCCAGGATGCTGGTGAGGTGCTGCTGCGCGAGGGGAATGAGGATCAGCGGGATGCCGGACAGCACGACTCCCACGACGCCGATCGACACCACCGCTCGCCACGTGAGGCGCGGCAGGCGTCGCATCGCCAGCACCAGGCCGATCAGCACGACCGCCCCGAAGACGAGCCGCCCGAGCGCCACCTGCGCCGGCGCGAAGCCGCGCAGTGCGACCTCGATGAACAGGAAGCTCGAGCCCCACGCCAGCGATACGCCCAGGAAGTACGGGAGCCACGCGCGCAGCGGCACCTCCGACAGCGGCGTCACCACTCACCCGCCGGACGCTGGACTGCCGCGTCCTCCGTCCCCGCGCGCCGCAGGCGCGCGAGCGCTGCCGCCTCGTCCGGCGTGACGGCCGATGCGGTGGTTGCGCGCGCCTCGGCTGTGCCGTCTCGAGGGAGGACGCGGGTGGCCTCGGTGACGGTCGCATCGGCCATCCGCAATCCCTCGTGCTCGAGCATCTCCGCCTTGATGCCCGGGCCGCCGAAGCCATAGCCGCCCAGCCGGCCGCCCGAGGCGATCACGCGATGGCACGGCACGAACAGGCCCACCGTGTTGCGCGCGCACGCCGTCCCCGCGGCGCGCATCGCCCGGGGGCGCCCCGCCATCGCTGCGAGCTCCTGGTAGCTCACGACCTCGCCTGCGGGAACGCCGCGCAGGGTCTCCCAAACCTCGGAGAAGAAGGGGCTGCCATGCAGCACGACCGGGACGCGGGTGATGGCGTCGCCGTCGCCGGCCAGCCACGCCTCAACGGCGTCCGCGATCTCCGGGAGCGGTGCGGGCTCGACGTCGCGCTCGGTCATGGTCGCCGGCAGGTGCGCGATCACCTCGCGGAGGGGGCTGAAGCCGGCCGCGTGGACCGCGCCATCCTCGGGCGCCACGATCACATTCAGCTCGCCGAAGGGAGTGTCCAGGGCGAGAGTCGAGAGCGGGGCGTCCGGCATGGGTCAAGGCTACGGCTGCGACGGGGTGCCAGCGCATCGCCCGGTGGCGCCGCACGCCCAACGGCGCCGCCACACGCACAACGGCGCCGCCACACGCAAAACGGCCCCCGCCCCGTGAAGGGCGAGGGCCGAGGTCAGCGGCAATGCTGGTGCTGCTACGGGCGGCGCTTCTCCTGTGCCTCGGCGAGCAGGGCCTGAACCTCTGCCTCGCGGAAGCGGCGGTGGCCTCCCAGGGTGCGGATCGATGAGAGCTTGCCGACCTTGGCCCACCGCGTCACGGTCTTCGGGTCGACGCGGAAGATCGCGGCAACCTCGCTGGGCGTCAGCAGCTTCTCGGGCTCCTGGACAGTGTCAGCCATCATGGTGCGCTTCCTTCAGTGGTGATGGTCCCCCCTCGGGACCCTTGTACGTCATGAGACAGCCAACATTCTCGACTATGACGCCGTTCTGCCGACATTTTCCGGATTGGTGTGATTGGAGGGGACTCGCACCCATGCCGCGCGCCGTTGTAAAGTACGTCTCAGGACTCACAACGCAGGGCCCGCAGCATGTGCGCGCCCGCGAAGCAACCCGGGAAGGGACGGCGACATGGGGCGCGGCCGTCAGAAGGCTAAGGACGCGAAGATCGCGCGTCAGCTGAAGTACTCGCACCACGGAAGCGACATCCGTGACCTCGAGCGCGAGTTGATCAGCGGCAGCGAGACGCACTCCCAGGACACCACGACCGAGGAGTCGGAGGACCAGTACGACCGCTGGGCCGACGACGACGACCGGTAGGACCGGCCCCCGCGGTCGATTCTCGTTCGCCTAAGCCCTTAGGCGAACGATTCGGGCCCATTTCGCTCGTGACGGGAGCGCTGGCGAGCGAGAATCAACCGCCAGCGCGTTCTCAGTAGCGCCGATGCTCGGGCCGAGGTGGCGCGGTCAGGCGCGGTAGGCGCCCGACAGGAACACCCCACCGCCGTGGACGCCCTTGGCGCCGCGCACGGCATCGGGTCCGGCCACGCGACCGTCGTCCTCGACGACCTCGCCCAGCCTCCATGCGGGCACGCCCGCGGCCTCGGACGCGGCGATGAGGCCGTCCGCCTCCGACGGCGCCACGATCGCGACCATGCCCACGCCCATGTTCAGCGTGGACTCGAGGTCGCCCCACGGCACGGAGCCGGCAGCCTGGACCACGGAGAACACCGGCGGCAGGTCCCACGCGTCTCGCGCGATGGTCGCGGCGAGACCGGAGGGCATGATGCGCGCGACATTCGCCGCTAGACCGCCCCCGGTCACGTGCGAGAACGCGCGCAGCCCCGGCGTGGCCTCCGCGAGCGACACGCACAGCGACGCGTAGATCCTGGTGGGCTCGAGCAGCTCCTCGCCCACGGTCCGGCCCAGGTCGTCGAGGTGGGTGTCCAGCGACCAGCCGGCGTGCGAGACCACGCGCCGCACCAGCGAGTACCCGTTGGAGTGCAGCCCCGATGACGCCATCGCCACGACCACATCACCCGCGCGCACGCGCTCCGGCCCCAGCAGCGCAGAGGCCTCCACGACGCCAATGGCGGCACCGGCGACGTCGTAGTCGTCGGGCTCCATGACACCCGGGTGCTCGGCGGTCTCGCCACCCACCAGTGCGGTGCCGGCGAGCGAGCAGCCCTCGGCGATGCCGCGCACGATGTCCGCGATCCGCTCGGGCACCACGCGACCGCACGCGATGTAGTCGGTCATGACGAGCGGCTTGGCGCCGCACACCACGATGTCGTCCACGACCATCGCGACCAGGTCCTGGCCAATGGTGTCGTGCACATCGAGCGACCGCGCGATCACGATCTTGGTGCCCACGCCGTCCGTGGAGGACGCGAGCAGCGGCCGCTCGTAGGCCTTCAGCGCGGACGCGTCGAACAGGCCCGCGAACGCGCCGATCCCGCCCAGCACCTCCGGCCCGTGCGTCTGCGCGACCGCGGCCTTCATCAGCTCGACGGCCTTGTCGCCGGCCTCGGTGTCGACGCCGGCGGATGCGTAGGTGATGGGCTCGGACACTCAGGCCTCCACGGGCTGCACGGCGAGCAGGTGCCGCGCGTCGATGGGCGGGGCGATGGGGTACTCGCCGGTGAAGCACGCGGTGCACAGCCGCTCGCGCGCCTGCTCGGTCGCGGCGATCATGCCGTCGGCGGAGATGTAGCCCAGCGAGTCGGCGCCCAGCTGGTCACGGATCTCGTCGACGGTGTGGCCCACGGCGGCGAGCTCCTCGCGCGTCGCGAAGTCGATGCCGTAGAAGCACGGCCACTGCACGGGCGGCGAGGAGATGCGCACGTGGACCTCGGCGGCGCCGGCCTCGCGCAGCATCGACACGATCGCACGCTGGGTGTTGCCGCGCACGATCGAGTCATCCACGACCACGAGCCGCTTGCCGGCGATCTGCTCGCGCAGCGGGTTGAGCTTGAGGCGGATGCCCAGCTGGCGGAGCGTCTGCGACGGCTGGATGAAGGTGCGGCCCACGTACGCGTTCTTGGTGAGCCCCTGCCCGAAGGGGATCCCGGACTCCTGGGCGTAGCCCACGGCGGCGGGCGTGCCGGACTCCGGCGTGGGCATCACCATGTCCGCGTCCACGGGGTGCTCGCGCGCGAGCGCACGGCCCATCTCGACGCGTGCCGCGTGGATGGATCGCCCGTTGATGGTGGTGTCGGGCCGCGCGAGGTAGACGAACTCGAACACGCAGCCCTTGGGGTCGGCGGTCGCGAAGCGCTGCGAGTGCACCCCGTTCGCATCGATCGTCAGGAACTCGCCCGGCTCCACCTCTCGCACGAAACGCGCGCCCACGATGTCGAGGGCGGGCGTCTCGGAGGCCACAACCCAGCCGCCGCTGGGCATCTCGCCCAGCACCAGCGGCCGCACTCCCTGGGGGTCGCGCGCGGCGTACAGCGTGGTCTCGTCCATGAACACGAACGAGAAGGCGCCCTCGACGTGCGGCAGCAGCTCGAGCGCGGTCTCGGTGAGCGTCTCGTAGCGCTCCCACCCCAGCAGCGCGGTGATGATCATGGTGTCCGACGCACCCTGCTTGACCATGTCCGCGCGCCGCTCCGCGCCCAGCCGCTCGCCCACCATGTCCAGCAGCTGCTCGGTGTTGGTGAGATTGCCGTTGTGCCCCAGCGCCACGGTCCCGGAGCGCGACGGGCCCAGCGTGGGCTGCGCGTTCGCCCAGGTCGAGGCGCCGGTGGTCGAGTAGCGCGCGTGACCCACGGCGACGTGGCCCTGCAGCGCCTCGAGCGCGCCCTCGTCGAAGACCTGCGACACCAGCCCCATGTCCTTGAACACCAGGATCTTGTCGCCCGGGCTGGTCGCGATGCCAGCGGACTCCTGGCCGCGGTGCTGCAACGCGTAGAGGCCGAAGTAGGTGAGCTTCGCGACCTCCTCGTCCGGCGCGAAGATGCCGAACACGCCGCACGCGTCCTGCGGTCCCTTCTCCCCGGGGTCGATGTCGTGATTGAGGAGTCCGTCGCCGCGGCGGCTCATCAGCGCTCCTCGTCTTCCGGGGTGGACGGTGCAGCCGGGGGCGCCGATGCGCGGGTCGCCTCCGCGTCCGCCTCGCCGGGGGCGTCGGGCCCCGTCCAGGGGGCCGATGCGCTGGCGGCCTCACGCTCCTTCGCCGCCTTCACGTGGCGCGGGGTGCCGCGGTCGAGGCTCACGGCGATCAGGCCGGCGATCGTGACAGTCACGAGAGCGAAGCCCAGTCCCACGATGAGACCCACCGTGAGCCGGCCCACGCCGGTCGAGTTGGGCAGCAGCAGACCGCACAGAAGGCCGGCGATCAAGCCGACGGCCACGCCCGTTCCCATCACGCGGCCGAACCGGGGAGCGCGACGCACGGTCGCGGGGACCGAGATGCGCTCGAGCTCCTCGACCGAGGGCGTGTCCTCGGGCCGGGAACCGTGGGGGGCGTCGCTCACGGCACCAGTCTAGGCGTCGCCCGCGAGGGCGAGGGCACCGTCCATCCACCATTGCCCCGCCGCAGGCCCGCCATTGCACGTGCCGTCGGATTCCCCCGGCGCCTTGACCCACGCGACCGCCCGGAAGGCCCCCTCGCCGATCATGCGCGGCGGCTCCCCGATCGCGCGGCCCGACGGGTTGCACCACTCGCCGTTCGAGCCGTTGCCGTTGCGCGAGGTGTCGACGATGAAGTCGAGACCCGTCGCGGCCGCAATCGGCTCGGCCCACCCGCGCTCGTCCTCAGTGGTCTGGTAGTTCGACGTGTTGGTGGAGAAGCCCGCAAGGTGATCCGTGCCCACCTGCTCGAGCCGGGCCACCACGTCGGAGCCGGAGCGCCAGCCCGAGTGACCCGCGTCGAGGAAGACGTCCGCGCCGGCCTCGGCGAGCACGCGCGCCGCACCTGCCAGCAGCCCCGCGCGGTCGCCCTGGCCGTCGCAGTCCCCCATCTGCGCCAGCGCATCGGGCTCGAGCACCACCCAGGTCTCGGAGCCTGCTGCGATGCCGGCCGCGACCTGGCCCACGAAGCCCAGATACTGATCCTCGGCGACGCCGCCCGCGCTGTGCAGGCCGCAGTCGCGCCCGGGGATCGCGTAGACCACCAGCAGCGCCACCTCGCCCGCCGCAGCCGCGTCGCCGGTGATGCGCGCGACCGTGCCAGTCAGGTCCTGCGTCCATTCGCCCAGCCAGGTCGCCACGGGCTGCTCGGCGATGCGACGGACGAGTGCGGCATCGGCGTCGCGCCCGTCGGACTCGAGCTGCGCGAGCACGGAGTCCGCCTGGGAGGGGGCGTGGAAGAAGCGGGGCGCTGCGGTCATCGCGGTGTCCTCGTCGGTAGGCGTGGGAGTGGGATGGGCCGATGCCGTGGTCGGCTCAGGCGTGGGCGTCGCCGCGGCGACAGGTGCGGCAGGCGACGGCGACGCATCCGTCGTCGCCGCATCGGCGCTGCACGAGGCGAGCGCGAGGCTCGCCGCGAGCACGACTGCCGCGAGACGCCGAGCCCGCATCAGTGCTCCTCGAGCGAGCCGTTCGCCGCGAGGGCGAGCGCGTGGTTGCGGGAGAACTGGCCGCGGGTGGGGCCGCCGTTGCACGCACCGTCGGACTCCCCCACCCGCTTGATCCACACATGCGCGTCGAGTGTGCCGTCGCCGATCAGCCGCGGCGGGACCCCGATGCCTGCCTCGGGCGGGTTGCACGGATCGGGGTCGTCGAGCGGAACCCCCGAGCGGGAGGTGTCCACGATGATGCCCAGGCCCGCCTGACCTGGGTCCGATCCGGTGCGGGGCGCGTCGATGTCGACCCCCGCGGCCGCGAGCGCCGCCAGGACCGCCTGCCCGCCGGCCACCTGATCGGACGGCGCTCGGTAGCCGTTGGTGCCCACCGCGATCCCGGCCACGGGAGCCAGGTCCAGCCCCGCCAGCGTGGCGGCGAGCCTGTCCGGGTCCTCGACCAGGCCCGCGTCGAGGTAGACGGCGGCACCGGCTCCTGCCAGAGTTGCGGCCGCGTCCGAGAGCCACGCGCCTCTCGGGTCGTTCTCGCAGGAGCCCAGGTCCGCGATGAGGCCCGGCTCCAGCAGGATCCACACGTCGGCGCCCGAGCCCGGCAGCTCCTCGACCAGCACCTGCGAGCGCTCCTGGTAGAAGGCCTCCAGCGCGGGGTCGCCGGCGGCCTCCTCGCACGTGTAGTCGCGCATCCCGTAATAGGCGATGAGGCCGATGCGATCCGCCTCCGCGGCCGCGACGTACACCTGGTGCGCGTAGTTGGCGATCGCGTCGTTGGTGGACCACGACCCGATCCACCGGAACTGCGCGGTGTGCACGATCCGGTTCATGAGGTCGTAGTCGTCCCACCGTTCCTCCTGCGCGAGCGTCACCGCAGGCACCACGGCCTTGGTGACGTCGACGAGGAAATCGCCGTGATCGGGCCACGGCTCGACCGTCGGAGCGGGACGATCGGGGAAGGGGTCGAAGTCGTCGGCCGATGCGGTGGCAGACGGCGCGGGTGCCGTCGGCGAGGTGCCGGGCACGGAGGGCGACGGCGTAGTGTCGGTGATCACCGCATCGGCGCTGCAGGCCGCGAGAGCGAGCATGCTGACGCCCACAGCAGCCGCGAGGCGGGCGGACGTCAAGGTCGAAGGCACAGGCGCCATGCAA
>NZ_CAJXJX010000067.1 GCF_913055775.1 uncultured Demequina sp.
CCGCCGAAACCAGGCGCGCCACGAAGCCGGTCGCGCGGTCGAGCTCATCCTGGGCGCCGTTGATTGCGTCCTGGGCGTCCTGGGCCGTGACGCGGAAGGCTTCGACGTCTGCCTTCGCGGCTGCGATGCGATCGAAGAGCTGGGCGACCGTGATCGGGTCCGAGATGACATCAGTCCACCACGACTGGGCGCCGATGAGCTCGATGACGGGCGTCGCATACGCTTCCTCGGCCGCAGTCAGCGCGGACTGCGACGAGCCCACGAGCTCCTCAGCGTCAGCAATGTCCTGCTCGACTCCGGGCTCGAGACCCTCAAGACGCTCGACCTCGTCATTGGCCGCGCGCAGCGCGGTGACGGCCTTGTTGCGAGCCTTGCGAGCGGAGTCGACAACTGCCTCCTGCTCGTCCGCCGCGGACTTCGCCTTGTTGCGCGCAATCTGCTTCTCTCGGTGAAGCTCCTGGGCCTCGGTCGCGGTGACCTCAGCAGCGTCACGGGCGGTGAGCGCGGAGGCGGCGACCGCGGCGGCGGCGGCGCGGCGCGCCTCGATCTCCGCGTGGACGGCGTCGAAGGCATTCGCCTTGACCAGGACCGTCTCCCAGTCGGCGTCGATGAAGGCCGCGTCAGCCGCTTGCGCCGCGGAGGCGGCCGCCGCCTCGAGGTCCGCGAGATCGCGGGGGTCGCTCGAGATGGCCGCAGCAGGTGCCGCGCTCGCGGCGGTGATGGCTGCCACAGTGATTCCGGACAGCATGCCAGCAGGCAGGCGTAGGCGCCTCATGATTTGGTCTCCCCTCAGGAGGACACGACGTGCCCTCAAAGCGAAGGAAACTGTAGAGCTCGCGAGATTGCGGCGACAAACCGATGTGATCGGTTTCACTTTCCGTGCGGGGACATCAGCCCGCTGCGCGTCGCATCACGCCATCCGCCTCCCCCACGTGCAGTTCCCTCCGACCCGCCGGACGCACCTGGCTGCGGGTCTGTCGTGCGACCATGGTGCGGTGACAGACGAGCAGTCAGACAAGTCCAACAAGGCACGGGCGCTGCGCCCCGACAACGACGAGTTCAAAGCGTGGATCGGCTCCGAGTGGGCCGAGCCGGACGATCTCGAGACCGCACCCATGGCATCGGCCGCCTTCGCCGCCGAGCGCCGCGCGCGACTGTCCGAGCGCTTCCCCGGCAGGCGCATCGTCGCCCCTGCCGGGGACCTCAAGGTGCGGTCGAACGACACCGACTACCGCTTCTCCCCCGACCGCGACTTCGCGTACCTCACGGGTCTAGGCACGGACCGCGAGCCGGGTGCCGTCCTGGTGATGGAGCCCGTCGCCGGCGGCCACGACGCGACGCTGTACCTGGTGCCCCCCGCGGGCAAGGACGAGGATGGCTTCTACACGGATCCGCGTTCGGGCGAGTTCTGGATTGGACGTCGCCCCGGGCTCGAGGAGTTCGCGGCCATGACGGGAATCGCGACGGCCCCGTTGAGCGAGCTGTCCAGCGACATCCGCCTCGCCGCGCACCCGCACAAGCCCGTGCGCCGCGCGCTGTCGGAGATGCGCCTGGTCAAGGACGAGTGGGAGGTCCAGCAACTGCGCGACGCGGTGGACGCAACCATCGCCGGCTTCGAGCGGGTCGTGGGCGAGCTGCCGCGCGCGATCGCGCACAAGCGCGGCGAGCGCGTGATCGAGGCGACCTTCGACGGCCACGCTCGTGAAGAGGGCAACGCGGTGGGCTACGAGACCATCGCGGCCTCCGGCGACCACGCCACCACGCTGCACTGGATCACGAATCACGGCCAGGTCCACGACGGCGACCTGCTTCTCCTCGACGCGGGCGTCGAGGTCGAGAGTCTCTACACCGCGGACATCACGCGCACCATGCCGGTCAACGGCGAGTTCTCGCCGGTGCAGCGGCGTGTCTACGACGTGGTGCTCGAGGCCGCTGACGCCGCGTTCGCCGTGGCCCGCCCCGGTGTCTCCTTCCGCGACGTGCACGAGGCCGCGATGGACGTCATCGAGACGCGGCTGCGCGAATGGGGCATTGTGCCCGAGTCCGAGCACGAGGAGTCCAAGCTGTTCCGTCGGTGGATGGTGCACTCGACGTCGCACCACCTGGGGCTGGACGTGCACGACTGCGCCCAGGCCAAGCGCGAGCTGTACATGGACGGCCCGCTCGAGCCGGGCATGGTCTTCACCATCGAGCCCGGCCTGTACTTCAAGGCCGGGGACCTGGCGGTGCCCGAGGAGCTGCGCGGCATCGGCATCCGCATCGAGGATGACGTCCTCGTGACCGAGGACGGCGTCGACAACCTGTCTGCTGCCCTTCCCCGGGAGGCCGATGCGGTCGAGGCCTGGATGCGACGCCACCGCAAGGCGTAGCGCGTGGCCACGCGCGAGTGGAGCGAGCGGCGTCGTGCCGTGTGGCGTTGGGGCTGGATCGCGTTCGCGGCCGGCGTGCTGCTGTGCCCCATCGGCTCGGTGACGCGTTGCGCGGAGGCTGACGGCGGCGGCGCGTGCGAGACCGAGTACCTCTCCGTAGCGGGCTTTGCGCTGGGGGTGGGCTACCCGGCGCCCTGACACGCCCTGCGGGCTCTGGCCGCCGCGGTCCCCGGCTGCGGCGTGCTCTCCGCGACGGGACCTAGGGCCCCTCTGGGCGCCGACTCGCGCGCCTACCCTGGCCGCAACCGGCCACGTGAGCCCCAGGAGAGACATGCACACCCCGCTGACGCGCGTGCAGCGCGCGCTCGCCATCGCGTGCGGAGCGCTGCTGGCGCTCGCGGGCCTCGCCCTCGCCGGCGGCAACGCGAACGCCGCCGCCGCAGCGCCGGCGGGCACGATCCAGTCCGGCGCCGAGCCGGCGCCGGTCGCCGCGCCCGAGTCCGCAGGCACGGTCGATGCGGACGCGGACCTGGTCCTCTTCTGGGGCGACGGCTGCCCCAACTGCGCCGCCCAGAAGGAGTGGCTCGCAACCGCCCAGGCCCAGTACCCCGATCTCGACATCGTGCAGTACGAGGTGTGGAACGACGCCGCGAACCAAGAGCTCTTCGCCGCCGAGGGCGAGCGGCTGGGCTTCGCCGCCGGCTCGGTTCCCACCACGATCATGGGCGAACGCGTGTGGATCGGCTGGACGGATCAGATCGAGCAGGACATGGCCGGGGCGATCGCCACGGTCGAGGCAGGCGGCGAGCTCCGCGCCGGGGTGTTCGGCACGGAGGGCGCCGGGACCTGCTCCGAGGACGGCACGGTCTGCTCCGCGGAGGCCCCCGAAACCACCCTTTCGGTGCCGATCGTGGGAGACGTGACGGTCTCCGCCGACTCGCTGCTGCTGTCGACGGTGGTGATCGGCTTCGTCGACGGCATCAACCCGTGCTCGCTGTGGGTGCTGTCGATCCTGCTCACCATCGTGCTGCGCACGAACTCGCGCAGGCGGGTGATCGCGATCGGCACGACCTTCCTCGTGGTCACGGCCGTGATGTACGGGCTGTACATGGCGGCCTTCTACTCGGCGCTCGCCGTCGTGGGCTTCATGGGCTGGATCCAGATCGCCGTCGCAGTCGTGGCGGGGATCTTCGGCATCGTGTCCGTCAAGGACTACTTCGCGTTCGGCAAGGGCGTGTCCTTCACCATCCGCAAGGAGGACAAGCCCGGCATCTACAAACGCATGCGCGAGGCGGCGGGCAAGGAGGCGTTGATTCCCGCGATCGGCGCGACGCTGGTCCTCGCCGTGGGGGTCTCGCTGCTCGAAGCGCCGTGCACGGCAGGCTTCCCGGTGCTGTGGACGGGCATGCTGCACGCCAACGATGTGGGGCCGGCCGAGACCGCCGGGCTGTTCGCGGCCTACATGATCCCGTACCTGCTCGACGAGCTGATCCTCTTCGGCATCGCGGTCGTGACCCTGCGCGCGACCAAGCTGCAGGACAAGCATGGCGAGATGCTCAAGCTCTTCGCCGGTGTCACCATGCTGGTGCTCGCCGCCGTGATGGCGATCGACCCGACGCTGATGGAGGACCCGCTCGCGGCGCTGGCACTGTTCGCGGGCGCGTTCGTGCTCGCGTTGACGATCCACCTCGTCACCGTGCGCGTGCGCCGCTCGCGTGAGGTCGACGGGCCTTCAGGCGACGGTGGGTCCGATGCGTTGGCTGCATCGGGCGCCGACCGCGAGTAGCCGCGGCGCGGCTGTGCACCCTGGCAGTCGCTGAGTGCCGTGATCAGCGACAATCCAGGCACTCAGCGACTGCCAGCGCGCACCAGACCCGGATCGCGGAGCGACCGGGCGGGCATAGCCTGGCGGGCGTGAGTGTTGCGCTGACGCCACCCCCACTGCAGGAGACCCATGAGCCCCACGCTGTCCGTCCTCGACCTCGCGCCCGTGGCACCCGGTGAGACGCCCGCCGACTCATTCCGCTACTCCGTCGCGCTGGCGCGAGCCGCTGAGTCCGCTGACTATGAACGGGTCTGGTACGCCGAGCATCACAACATGGAGCGCATCGCCTCAGCGGCGACGAGCGTACTCATCGCGCACGTCGCGGCGCACACGGAGCAGATCCGACTGGGCGCGGGCGGCGTCATGCTCCCCAACCACTCTCCCCTGGCGATCGCCGAGCAGTACGGCACGCTCGCCGAGCTCCACCCGGGCCGCATCGACCTGGGCCTGGGTCGCGCGCCCGGTGGCGACCGCGCGGTATTCGCAGCCCTGCGCCGCACGCCCGAAGCCTCCGACCGGTTCCCGCAGGACGTGCTCGAGCTCCAGGGTTATCTGGGCGACGAGTCACGCGTCCACGGCGTGACGGCGACGCCGGGGAGCGGCACCCACGTCCCCCTCTACATCCTCGGCAGCTCGCTGTTCGGCGCGCAGCTCGCCGCCCAGCTGGGACTGCCGTACGCGTTCGCGTCGCATTTCGCGCCCGATGCGTTGCACCCGGCCGTCGCGGCGTACCGCGAGGGCTTCCAGCCCAGCGAGCAGCTGTCGGAACCGTACGTCATCGTGGGAGCGAACGTGTTCGCCGCGGCGGGCGCCGACGACGCCGCCGACCAGTTCGCCCGGAGCCGCCGCGTGCGCGTCCGCTCGATGCTCAAGCGCGGCGCGGCCACCCCGGACTACTCCGACGCGGAGATCGACGCCTTCCTCGCATCCCCCCAAGGCGAGAAGGTCGCCGACATGATGCGCTGCACGGCCGTGGGCACTGGCGCAGACGCGCGCGCATGGGTCGACGAGTTCGCAGCCTCGGTAGGCGCAGACGAGGTCATCACGGCGCACGGCGCCCTTGAGGCCGATGCGCGAGTCGAGTCCGCGCGTCTGCTCGCCTCTGCGTAGTGCGAACCGCCTAGAGTTCCGGAAACGCGGAACCGATCTCTGGCAGGACGGTAAGACCGGCCCCTCGTGGAGACGTCCCCTTGCGCCAGTCGGCCGCGAGGCACGGCCTCATCGCTTCCCACAAGAAGTGCCTCGCATCTGGTGCTGCTGCGTCCGCGAACCACGCTCGCGTGGTGAAGGCCGCGAGGTCAGCAAGCTGGATAATCTCGCGATCCCATGTTGAGAGCGCAGAGTCGATCCAGATGGGCTTGTCGAGGATGTAATGGAAGGTGGGACGGTACTTTCCACGTGATGCACGCTGGGACATGACGGCCCTCATCGCACCGGTCTCGAAGAAGCGCTCGTGCTCCGTCTGCTGGTCTGCGACGAACGCCGCGGTCGCGCCGCCATAGACGTGCTCCATGGTGAGGGCGACACTTTGATAGAGAGATGCATAGGCGACTCCGAGAGGACTCGCCGACGGGTCTGACTCGTGCAAGGCCCGCTTGTCGACGACCACTGCGAACACGACGGGGCGGAACTTGGCCAGCAACCGTTCCAGCGCGTGCAAGAGCAAGTTGAACTCGTACTTGGAGTCGATCGCGGCATACGCCGATGGGAGATCACCCGGAGGTCCGCCTTCAAGACGCCGGTGGACCTGCCAGAGGTAGCGCCCCTTGATCTCGGTCCCGCTCCACGGAGCAGCAACCTGCGGCTCTCCAAAGAACCGCTTCTTGATCGCGACGAACTCCGCCGCGACGGAGCTCCGCGACTCGTCGGGAATCGCCGCAGCCGCGAGGGTGAACGAAGTCGCGAGCCTCGAGGTGGCGTGCCCATTGAAGCCCGTCACTCCACTCTCGTCCACGTAGAAAAGCAGCACTCCAGCCCCCTCAGGTCGTGACGTCACACTAGCGTCACCGCCTGGCCAAGAGACCAACTCAGGCGGCGCGCTCCGCGAGCACCTTGACGCCCAGCCGCATGTCCTCTGGCGGCAGGTAGAACGGCAGACGGAAATGCTGCGCACCCGCTCCCGGGATCACCTCAAAGGCCGTGCCCGGCGCGACCGGGACACCAGCATCCGAGGCACGCGCGGCGAAGCGCTCGGCGTTCGACCCGGGTACCCGCACCCAGAGGCTCGGCCCGCCGTCCGGGTTGCGGAACTCCCAGTCCAGGCCGTGCTCGACGATCGCGTCCACCGTGGCCGCGAGCGACTCGCGCATCGACTCCAGACGCCAGGCGAGCGTCTCCTCGTAGTGCTCCGTCAGGAATCGCGTGGCGAGTTGCTGCATGAAAGCTGGGCTGCCCAGGTCCATCGCCGCCTTGCGATTGCGCAGCTGGGCGGCGAGCGTCGCGTTCGAGTGCAGCCAGCCGATGCGCATGCCACCCCAGAACACCTTCGACAGGCCGCCGATGGTCACCACGGACGCGCCTCGCGCCCCGGGGAGCGCGGCGAGAGGCGGGCGCGGCACGCCGTCGAGGGCAAGGTCCGCGGTGATCCGGTCGTCGATCACCGTCGTGCCTGCGGCATGCGCGGCCGCCAGCAGCCGCTCGGCGGCCTCGGGCTCGACGACGGTGCCGGTCGGGTTCTGAAAGGTGGTGAGGTACGCGACGTCGGGCCGCGCCGCACGGATCAGCTTGACCGACGCCGCGACGTCCAGCCCGTCAGACCCCATCGGCAGCGCGAGCGGACGTGAACCCGCTGAGCCGATGGCGTCGAAGACTCCCGGATACGCGACCGCCTCCATCGCCACCGGGCACGACGGACCCGCGAGCGCCGTGACCGCCAGCCACAGGGCCTGCTGACCGCCGGACGTCACCACGATCTCGTCCGGGCGCGCTGCGATACCGCGTGACCGGAGATGCTCCACGATGGCCCGCACCAGGTCGGGGTCGCCGAGAGCCGCATAGCCGGTGCCTGACGCGACCGCGCCGTCGATCATCAGCGCCGGATCCGAGAACGCCTGCGACACCACGGGGGCCGGCGGCGGGCAGGCGGACGACAGCCCGACGAGCGGCGCGCGCGACCCGGGCAGAATCTTCGCGAAGCGGTCCTGGTACGACATGCCGTCGAGCCCGCGCGCCCGCGCGCCCAGCGTGGGTGCCGCACCGGGCCGCACCTCGAGCCACTCGTCGTCGCGCAGCCGCTGATACGCGGCCGTGACGGTGTTGCGCGACAGGTGCAGGGCCTCCGCGAGCGCCCGCTCGGAGGGGAGTCGCGTGCCGTGGTCGAGCGAGCCTGCCTCAGCCAGCGACACGATGGCGTCGGCGAGCTGCGAGTAGAGCGGCCCGGTGCCCGACTGCCAGTGGTCGAGGACGTCGCGGAGCTGGTCTGCTGTGGTGCGCATGGAGCCATCCCACCTCCAACTGGCACCCGCGCACAAGTGCCAGTCGATCATCGGCTGGCACTTTTCCTGAGGTGCCAGTCGCGCGCATGCTCGTGGCATGACCACCACGCAGCTGACCCAGGCCCACACCCACCCGGCCTCGCTGGCTCGTGCTCGCGAGCGCATCGGCCTCATCACGGAGGCCGCTCGCAGGGCGGGCTCGTACGTCGCGAGCGCCGCGCATCGGCCCGTGGCGCCGTCCGCAGAGGCGGTCGCCGCGCTCGACGCCTTCCGCACCTCGCTACCCACGACCGGCCGCGAGCCGCGCGAGGTGCTCGCGGAGCTCGATGCCTTCGGCTCGCCGGCCACCACGGTGGTCAACGGCGGTCGATACTTCGGCTTCGTCACGGGCGGGACCGACCCCACGGCCGGCGCCGCGAGCATCCTTGCCGGAGCGTGGGACCAGAACGTCGGCGGTGGCTCCCCCACCGGCCAGGCCATCGACGCCGTCGCGTGCGCCTGGGTGATCGAGGCGCTCGGTCTGCCCTCCACGGCCGTCGCCGCGTTCAACGGGGGCGCCACCGTCGCGAACCTCACCGGCATCATCGCCGGCCGGGATGCGCTGCTCGCGCGGCGCGGCTGGTCGGTCGCAGAGCAGGGGCTTCAAGGCGCGCCCCGCCTGCGCGTGGTGGTGGGCGAGGAGGTGCACGCCTCCGCGCTCAAGGCGCTCCGCCTTGCGGGGTTCGGCGAGGAGCAGATCGAGCGCGTGCCCACCGATGGCACGGGCGCAGTAAGGGCCGATGCGTTCCCCACCGACACGGACGATCTCACCGTGGTCCTGCTGCAGGCGGGCAACGTCAACACCGGCGCCTCCGATCCCTTTGGCGCGGTCATTCCCGGCGTGCGGGAGCGCGGCGGGTGGGTGCACGTCGACGGCGCGTTCGGACTGTGGGCCGCGGCGTCGGCCACCCACCGGCACCGCGTGGCGGGCGTCGACCTCGCGGACTCCTGGGCGACCGATGCGCACAAGTGGCTGTCGGTGCCCTACGACTCCGGAATCGTCGTTGTGCGCGACGGCGAGGACCTCCACCGCGCGATGGCGGGCGACGCTGCGTATCTGCGTTTTGCGGCCGACGCCCCCATGAACCGCGGCATCCAGATCTCCCAGCGGGCCCGTGCGATCGAGACCTGGGCGATGCTCGCCACCCACGGCCGCGACGGCCTCGCGGCGCTCATCGACCGCCACTGCGAGCAGGCTCGCCGGTTCTCGAGCGCGCTCGCGGCGGGAGGTGCGGAGATCCTCGCTCCGGTCGAGCTCAACCAGGTGCTGGTCGCGTTCGGCGACGAGCGTGAGACCGACGCGACCATCGCCGCGATCCAGGCCGAGGGCACCACCTGGGCGGGGGCGACGGCGTGGAAGGGCCGCCGAGCCATGCGCATCTCCGTGTCCGACTCCGCGACCACGGACGACGATGTGGATGCCAGCGCGGAAGCGATGCTGCGGTGCTGGCGCGCGGTGCGCGGGTGAGGGGCTCTGCTCCTAGAAGGCCAGCGCGAGGCGGTCGATGCCGGCCCGCACCTCCGCGGGCTGTCCGACGCAGGACACGCGGATCGCCTGGGAGTCGGCACCCGGTCGCGTGGCGTACAGCGGGCCCGGAGTGACCATCACGCCCTCGCGACGCGCACGTTTCATGAGAGCCACAGGATCGTAGCCCGGCGTGCGCAGCCACAGCCACGCTCCACCGGGCGGCATGTTGATCTCGACCGGCAGTCCGCTCGCATTGATCTGGTCGATGCCCGCCTGCATCGACGCGTTGATCTGGTCCCGGCGCCACTGAGCCGTGCTCTCCCAGTGGTCGCGCATGAGTATGCCGGCGAGATGCTGCATCACGGGCGGGGCCCCGCAGTCATAGAAGTCGCGCATCCGCTGCAGGTGCTTGGCCAACGTGGGGTTCGCGTGGATCCAGCCAATCTTCAGTCCATGCCAGAACACCTTCGACATCGAGCCGAGCGTGATGACGGACGCTCCCGAGTCATACGCGGCGAGCGGGCGAGGCATGTCCGACGCCATCGCGAGCTCTGCGGCGCATCGGTTGTCGACCACGATGGCACCCACGTCGGCAGCCGCCCGCAGGATCGCGATCGCCGTGTCCTCGGGGATGGTGACACCGGTGGGGTTGTGGAAGTTCGTGGTGAGGATGAGCTCGGGCCGCGCCGCGTGGATGATCTGGACAGCGAGGTCCGCGACGATGCCGTGCTCGTCCATCGGCATGGAGGCGACCCGGGCACGGCTGCGGTTGACCGTGTCGGGCACGTCTCCCCACACGATGTCCTCGAGCACGATGGTCGCCGGAGGTCGCACGAGAGCATCCAGCAGCAGCGACAGCGAGTGAAGCCCTCCATTGGTGATCGCGAACTCGTCGGGAGACGCGGCAACACCCATGTCCCGAAACATCTGCGCCAACGCTTCGGGCAGGATCTCACCGTTGGTCTCCGGCAGTCCCACGCCAGCTGCGGTGAGGCCCGGATCGATCTCGAGGGGCGTCGTGAGCATCGTGGTGACGATGGGCGCGATCGACGGCCCGCCCCATGCGAGATTCACGAGATCGCTCCCGTCCGGCAGGACGGCATCGTGCATCATCGCCGTCATCATGACCTCGCCTTTGGAGGCGGACTTGAGGACGGGCGCATGCCCCTGACGGGTTTCGAGCCATTGCTCGTCGCGCAGGACCTGGTAGGCGGCCTTCACGGTGTTGCGCGACAGGTGCAGAGCTCCCGCGAGTTCGCGTTCCGACGGCATGGTCGAGCCATACTCGAGCGCGCCCGTCTCCGCGAGCGACATGATGGACGTGGACAGCTGCTTGTACAGCGGGCCGTCGCTCGCGCCCCACTGCGCCATCGCCCCTGCTAGCCGTTCGGCAACATCGCTCATGACTCCACCGTGCCGGGCGGTGGACCCCTCCCGCAAGACCCACCGCGCATTCCGGTGGACCCATCGAGGTGGACCCAGTGGGCCCACGGCTGGTCCTTTCACGGCCGAGACCGTCGAAGCGACCATGGAGTCAGCGGCACCCGGACCGCCATGAGACCCGCCCTGCGGAGGAGACCACCATGCTGATGAACGATCCCGAGAGCCTGTACCGCACCCAGCGCACGCAGCACGCGCTCGACATCGAGGATGCCGCAGCGGCCCGCGAGCGCCACCGCCGGCGGCGTGAGGCGAGGCGCGAGCAGGCGCGCGCCGCTCGCGGGGACATCGTCCGCGGCTGGGCGTCCATGCGCAGCCTGATTCGACACGTCGTTGCCTACGCCACCGCGCCGGGTCCTCAGGCGCGTCCCCACCACTGACCGGGGCTCGCCCCCTACCCCGCCCGCGCCCGCATCGGCTCCCAGGAATCGCCACCTCCCCGCACTAGGCTGACCCCATGAGCCAGCCAGCCGAGCGCGTCTACGTCGCGCGCCTCGCGGGCACCACCGTCTTCGACCCCATCGGCGACGCGGTGGGCCGCGTGCGCGACGTGGTGATCCTCATGCGTCGCGGCTCGGCTCCCGTGGCCGGCGGCCTCGTCGTGGAGGTGCCCGGGCGCCGGCGTGTGTTCCTGCCGCTCACCCGCGTCACCTCGATCGTCCCGGGCCAGGTGATCTGCACCGGCCTGCTCAACCTGCGTCGGTTCAAGGCGCGCGCCTCGGAGACACTGGCGATCGCGGAGCTGCTCGAGCGCTCGGTCACCATCAAGGCCGGGCGTGAGAAGGCCTTCATCGAGGACATCGCAATCGAGCCGATGCGCGGAGGGACCTGGTCGGTCTCGAAGCTCTACGTGCGCAAGGCTGAGCGGCGCAAGGGCGTGCTGGGCTTCTCGCGCCGCGGCGAGGCCGTGGTAGTCGACCTCGACCAGATCACCGGCCTCATGCGTCGCGACGAAGTCCAAGGCGCACAGCTGGTGATCCAGAGCTTCGCGGACCACAAGCCGGCGGACCTTGCCGCGGCGCTCATGGAGATGTCCCCGGAGCGGTCGGCCGAGATCGCTGCCGCGTTGGATGACGAGCGGCTCGCCGACGTTCTCGAGGAGCTGCCAGAAGAGGACCAGATCACTCTCCTGGGCACCCTGCAGACGGATCGCGCGGCGGACGTGCTCGAGGCCATGGATCCGGACGATGCGGCGGACCTGCTGGGCGACCTGCCCGAGGCCAGGGCCGCACAGCTGCTCGAGCTGATGGAGCCCGAGGACGCCGACCAGGTGCGGCAGCTCCTGCGCTACGAGGACGACACCGCGGGCGGCCTCATGACCACCGAGCCCGTCATGGTGGGGCCCGAGTACTCCGTCGCGCAGTGCCTCGCCATGGTTCGCAAGCAGGAGCTCCCGCCGGCGCTCGCGTCGATGGTGTTCGTGGTCCGGCCGCCGCACGAGACCCCCACGGGCAAGTACCTGGGCCTGGTGCACATCCAGCGTCTGCTGCGCGAGCCGCCACACGACGCGATCGGCAACTACACGGACCCGGCGATCGAGCCCCTGGATCCGGGCGACTCGCTGGCCGAGGTGTCGCGCCGGATGGCGGCCTACGACATCCTCGCACTGCCCGTCACCGACGAGGACAGCCGACTGCTGGGCGCCATCTCGATCGACGACGTGCTCGACCACTTGCTCCCGAGCGACTGGCGCGAGCACATGGACGATGACGAGGAGACGGGGGTGGCGTCGTGAGCGACCGCCTGGACCGTCCCAAGGCGGAGAACCGCGGCTTCGGCTTCCGCCGCCGTCGCAGGGGCTCCGACCGGTTCGGCGCCGTCTCCGAGGGCATCGCCCGCTTCCTGGGCACGCCTCGGTTCCTGGTGTACCTCACCGTGTTCTGCATCGTGTGGCTGATCTGGAACACCTGGGCACCCGAGGACCTGCGGTTCGACTCGGCCTCGAACGGCTACACCGCGCTGACGCTCATGCTGTCGCTCCAGGCGTCCTACGCCGCACCGCTGATCCTGCTCGCGCAGAACCGCCAGGACGACCGCGACCGCGTGTCCGCCGAGCAGGACCGTCAGCGCGCCGAGCGTTCGCTCGCCGACACCGAGTACCTGGCCCGTGAGGTGGCCTCGCTGCGCCAGGCGGTCAATGAGACCGCGACGCGCGACTTCGTGCGCTCCGAGCTGCGGGCGCTGCTCGAGGAGCTCCAGCGCGACGATGATCGCGACAAGGAGCCCGCGAGCGACTCTGACCGGCGCTGACGGCGTTCGCCCACCGGATCGGCGGCTGCCCCACAGCGCCTACCATGGAGCACATGCCTACCGTCGAGCTCGTCCGCGACGCCCTCTCCCGCGTGATCGACCCCGAGATCCGCCGTCCCATCACCGAGATCGGGATGGTGCGGTCCGTCGACGTCGATGGCGCGAAGGCCACGATCGGCATCGATCTCACCACCGCGGGCTGTCCCATGAAGGAGCGGATCACCGACGATGTCAAGGGCGCGGCCTTCAAGGTCGCGGGCATCGAGGACGTCGCGATCGAGCTGGGCGTCATGAGCGAGGAGCAGCGCCTCGAGCTGCGCTCCCAGCTGCGCGGCGGCAAGCCGGAGCCCGTGATCCAGTTCACCCAGCCCGGCAACATGACGCGCATCTACGCCGTCGCGTCCGGCAAGGGCGGAGTCGGCAAGTCCACCGTGACGGCGAACCTCGCGGCCGCGATGGCGGCCGATGGCCTCAAGGTGGGCGTCCTGGACGCGGACATCTTCGGCTTCTCGATCCCCGGGATGCTGGGCGTGAAGGGCCAGCCCACCCGCCTCGACGACATGCTGCTGCCGCCCATCGCGCACGAGGTCAAGGCCGTGTCGATCGGCATGTTCGTGCCCGAGGGTCAGCCCGTCGTGTGGCGTGGACCCATGCTGCACCGCGCGATCGAGCAGTTCCTCGCGGACGTCTACTGGGGCGACCTCGACGTGCTGCTGCTGGACCTGCCGCCGGGCACGGGCGACATCGCGATCTCCGTCGCGCAGCTGCTCCCCCACGCCGAGCTGCTGGTGGTGACCACGCCGCAGTCCGCCGCGGCAGGCGTCGCCGAGCGCGCGGGTTCCATCGCGACCCAGACCTCGCAGTCGGTCGTGGGCGTGATCGAGAACATGGCGTGGCTCGAGCAGTCCGACGGGTCGCGGCTGCACGTGTTCGGCGAGGGCGGCGGCCAGGTAGTGGCCGACCGCCTGTCGAAGACGCTCGGCACCGCGGTCCCTCTGCTCGGCCAGGTGCCGCTCGACATCGCCGCTCGCGAGGCCGGCGACGCGGGCACACCCGTGGTCATCAGCGACCCGGAATCGACCGCGGCCACGGCGCTGCGGGAGGTCGCTCGCTCGCTGGGTGCGCGCAAGCGCGGCCTGGCAGGGCGCTCGCTGGGCGTCACGCCCGTCGCGCGCTGAACCCTCTCGCGGTCTGTCAGCGGCAAGCCTTCTGCCGCTCGAGGGTCAGTCGCGACGCCCGTGGAAGTTCCCGGGCTTGGGCTCGCCCCAGCCCGCGATGATCGCGGCGACCAGACCTGACAGGAAGGCTCCCGTGGACAGCGCGGGCGTCGCAAGCGCGGCCAGCAACGCGTCATCGAACGGAATCCCCGCGTCGATGAAGTCGCCCACCACGGGGATCTCGCCGCCAACCGTGCCCGTCACCGACATCACGTGGACGCCGATCACGGTGGCGATCAGCGCGATCACCTGCTGACGCAGTCCCCGGCAATGTGCCAGGTAGCGCACGGTGAACCCGACCGCGGCCGCGAGCGCTGCGGACAGAATCACCATCGCCAGCAGGCCGGGCTCGTTGGGCACCAGGACCGACAGCAGCAGTGCCGTCACGAGCGCCACCGCGAGGGCCGCGGTGAGCGGGCCCATGCGATTGGCGCGCACCTTGTCAAGGAAGGATCCCGAACCGGCGGATGGCGCTGTGGACGCCGATGCGGTGGCCACGGGCGCAGGCGTCGCCAACTGTTCGGCGGGCTCGGCGGGCGCGGCCGGCTCGGTGGGCGCGGCGGCCGATGCGTCGGTCTCGCTGGCACTGCTGGAGGCGCTCGCTGCGGCAGGCTTCTTCGTGACAGCCCTCTTCGCCGCTGGCTTGCGTGCCGTGGTCTTGCGCGCCGGAGTCTTGCGCGCGCTCGCCTTGCCAGCGGCGCCTGTGCTTCCCTGGGCGGCGTCATCCGCGGGCTCGGGCGTCACGTCTGCCATGGGGGCCTCCTCCATCGTCGAGTGAGGCCATCGTACGACCATCGCCGCCGCCCCTGAGCATCGCCCCTGCATCAGGCACAATGGCAGGAGGGAGGAGGGGCGATGGGGGACGTCGCATGGATCGACCCCTGGACTCGAGGACAGGGGGAGTCTCGGTCCCGCGCGCTTCTCTCCCAGACCTGGGGCGGCGAGGCCGAGGGCGTGTGGTCCGCCCCCGGCCGCGTGACGATCATCGGCGAGCACACCGACTACAGCAGCGGGATGTCGCTTCCGACGGTGACGTCGCACCGCACGTACGTCGCCGCCCGCCTGCGCGACGACCACGTACTCCGCGTCGCTTCGGAAGGCGCCGAGGCCTTCGACGGCCCCGGCGTGTCGTGGGAGGGCTCGATCGAGGACATCGAGCCCGGCTCCGTCGAAGGGTGGCCGGCGTACGTCGCGAGCGTGATCTGGGCGCTGCGTGAACGCGGGTACGACGGCGCGGGCATGGACCTCGCCATCACCTCGTGTGTCCCGCCGGGCGCCGGTCTCGCGTCGTCGGGCGCGCTCGAGTGCGCCACGGCGCTCGCCGTGAACGCGCTGTGGCGGCTCGCGCTCGACTCGGACGAGGCGCACGCGGAGCTGGCCGAGGCGTGCATCCACGGCGAGGAGGCGATCGCCGGCGCTCCGAGCGGCGGGCTCGACCAGCACACGCAGCTGCGGTGCCGGGAGGGCGAGGCGCTGGAACTCGACTTCTCGGAGCGCCCGCCCACCGCGCGCCACTGTCCCCTCTACTTCCCCGATTACGGGCTCGGACTGCTCGTGATCGACGTGCGCACGCGCGCGAGGCGCCGCACCGAGGGCTACGTCGCTCGCCACGCC
>NZ_CAJXJX010000068.1 GCF_913055775.1 uncultured Demequina sp.
GGCAGTGGATTCCTTCGGGGGGGGTCAGGAGGACAGGGGCGGGTAGACGGCGCGAGGGATCTCGTACGCGAGGTCGATAGCAGTCTCGGTGGCCTCGTCGAGCGACAGCCGGTGCTCGGCGACCAGCTTCGCGAGGTGACCGGCGTCGACCCGTCGCGAGATGTCGTGGCGCGCGGGGATCGACAGGAACGCGCGGGTGTCGTCGACGAACCCGGACGTGTTGTAGAAGCCCGCGGTGTCCGTCACGGTCTCGCGGAAGCGGCGCATGGCCTCCGGGGTGTCGAGGAACCACCACGGCGCGCCCAGGCGCACCGCGGGAAACACGCCGGCGAGAGGCGCGAGCTCGCGACCGAACACGTCCTCATCCACGGTGAACAGCACCAGGGTGAGACGCGGGTCGTGGCCATACCGGGTCAGAAGCGGCTGCAGGGCCCGCGCGTGGTCTATCGGGATCGGGATGTCGTAGCCCACGTCCGGGCCGCGCTCCGCGAAGACCCGCGGGTCGTAGTCGCGCAGCACACCCGGGTGCAGCTGCATGACCATGCCGTCCTCACAGGACATGCGTGCCATCTCCGTGAGCATGTGGCCAGCAAACTTCCGCGCCGATGCGCCGGTCACCTCTCCCTTCAGTGCGGCCTGGAAGACGCGCTCGGCTTCCGCAGGGTCGAGGGGCTCGGTGTCCGCGTAGAGGTGGCCATGGTCGGTGGCGCGGGTGCCGGCTGCCACGAAGGCCCGGCGTCGCGATTCGATGGCCGCGATATAGCTGGCGTAGTCGACGATGTCGATACCGGATCGTTCGGCCATGGCATCGACGCTCGCGCGCCAGTCGGGGCGGTCGAGGTTCACGACCGCGTCCGGCCGGAAGGTGGGCACCACGCGATCGCCGTAGCCGTCGCTCGCGAGCGCCGCATGGTGCTCGAGGCTGTCGCCGGCCGCGTCCGTGGTGGCGAGGATCTCGATGTCAAGGCTGTCGAGCAGGGCGAGCGGCCGGAACTCGGGCTGCGCGAGGCGCTCCGCGATCGCGTCGTAGATCTCGTCCGAGGTCGCCGCGGACAGCGCCGAGGTCACTCCCAGCACGGACTCGAGCACGTGCTCCATCCAGATGCGCGTGGGAGTCCCGCGGTAGAGCTTCCAGCGGGACGCGAACGCGCGCCAGACCTCGCGCGGGTCGGTCTCGACGGCGCCGCCGTCCTTGCGCGGCACGCCCAGGGAGTCGTGCGGCACTCCCTGGGAGACGAGCATGCGCACCAGGTAGTGGTCCGGGATGACCAGGAGCTCCGCGGGGTTGGGGAACGGTGAATTCGACGCGAGCATCCCGGCGTCGACGTGCCCGTGCATGGAGACGATGGGTAGCCCCGAGGTCGCGGCGAAGATCTCGCGAGCGATCGCCCTCTCCTGAGGCTGGGAGGGCAGCAGCCTGTCCTCGTGCAGGGCGCTGGGCGCCGTGGGGGACACGGTCACGGTGGAACTCCTCGTCCTCGATGACTGAAGATCAGCGTTCGTGGGGATCAACACTCAGGTGAAACACTTGAATGCGCTTTCATCACGTCGGTCTACTATCCCACGGCAACGCCCTCGCGGCAACCTCAAGCACAGACGTCGTACACATGTGGCATGATGGAAGGCACCACGCAGACCCAGAATGATTCGGAACGCGTGAAACAGTGAAATCGCAATCACTGCCGCACACCACGGAGGTGCACAGCATGGCCACTCTGCGCGACGTCGCCGTCGCCGCCGGGGTCTCCCCTGCCACCGCCTCGCGCGCGCTGAGCGCACCGGACACCGTCTCCACGGCACGCCGACACCGCGTCATCGAGGCTGCGGAACGGCTGGGCTACCAGCCCAACCGTTCGGCACAGGCGCTCGCCTCCGGCCAGAGCGGCCACGTGGGTCTGGTGCTCCCCGACCTCGCCAACCCGTCCTTTGCCGCGATCGCGAAGGGCGTGCAGGCGCAGGCCCGCGGCTCGCGCAACTCCGTGCTGATCGCAGACACCGATGAGGATGCCCGCGCCGAGCGCGAGATCGTCCGTGACCTGCAGGCGAACGTCGACGGTCTGGTGCTGTGCTCGCCGCGCATGCCCGAAGAACAGATCCGCGAATGTGCCGCAGCGGGACCGCTCGTGCTGGTCAACCGTGAAGTCGAGGGCCTGCCGTCGGTGACCTTCGACTCCGCGGCCGGCGTGACCCAGGCCCTGCAGCACCTGCGCGCGCTCGGCCACCGTCACGTCGCGTACGTGGGCGGACCCACCTCATCGTGGTCGGACGCCCACCGCCGGCGCGCGCTGGGATCCGTCGACGGCGTCGAGGTCACGGACGTCGGCAGCCACCGGCCGGTGCACCAGGGCGGCGTCGCCGCGGCGGACCTCGCTCTCGAGACCGGCGCGACTGCGGTCCTCTGCTACAACGACCTCATCGCGCTGGGCGTCATGTCCCGCCTACGGGCGCGCGGCGTGACGGTGCCCGACGACATCTCGGTGGTCGGCTTCGACGACATCGGCGCCGCCTCCTATGTCTCCCCCATGCTCACCACGGTCGCGATCCCGCTGACCCGCGCCGGCCACGAGGCGACCACCATGCTCGAGCAGTTGCGCTCCGACGGCACGGACGGCCACCCCGTTCGACTTCCCGTCGAGCTCGTGGTGCGCGAGTCCACCAGCCCGCACGCCTCGACCGCACCGCTCACCTAGGAAAGGCCACCGATGTCCTCCCTGCCCCGACTGTCCGCCACGACGCTCGCGGACCTGTCGCGCACGGGTCTGCCCCCGGCAGTGTCGCCTCCCGCGGACCTCAACCGCGCATCGGCGCCCGGGATCGTCCATCTGGGGATCGGCGCGTTCCACCGCGCCCACCAGGCAGTCTTCACCGAGCGCGCGGCGGCGGCCGCGGGAGACGACCGCTGGGGCATCCACGGCGTGACGCAGCGCAGCGCGACGGTCCGGGATCAGCTGCGACCCCAGGACGGCCTGTACGGGGTCCTGGAGCTCTCGGACGCCGGCACCTCCTTGGATCTCATCGGCTCGATCCGCGACGTGCTGTTTCCCGCCGAGGAGACCGCACGCGTGCTGGACACGATCGCCGCGCCCACCACCCACATCGTGTCGCTGACCGTGACGGAGAAGGGATACCGGCGCGCACCCCAGGGCGGCCCTGACTTCGCGGACAAGGCCCTCGCACGCGACCTCGAGGTGCTGGCGCGCGAGATCGATGGCGGCAGCGATGTCGACCGCGAAGCTCCATCGCGGAGCGCGATCGGCCTGCTCCTGCGCGCCCTCACCCACCGCTGGCAGTCGGGCGGCGAGCCGCTCACCGTGCTGGTGTGCGACAACCTCATGGACAACGGGCCGCAGGTCGAGTCGCTCGCGCACGCGATCCTCGACGCGTCCCCAGCCACGGGCGCATCGGCCCTGCTCGACTGGATCCGCGCCTCGGTGACGTTCCCCGCCACGATGGTCGACCGCATCGTCCCCAAGACCACGGACGACCACCGCCGCGCCGCGGAGGCGCTGCTCGGCGCCACCGACGCCGGTCTCGTGGTCGCCGAGCCGTTCAGCCAGTGGGTCATCCAGGACCGCTTCGCCGGCCCGCGTCCTTCGTGGGAGACCGTGGGCGCACAGCTCACCCGGAACGTGTCGCCGTACGAGCACACCAAGCTGCGGGTGCTGAACGGCACGCACTCCTTCCTCGCCTACGCGGGAGCGCTGCGCGGTCACGCCCTGATCGCGGATGCCGTCGCGGACCCGGAGCTGCACGCCATGGCCCGCGCGATGATCGACGAGGACGCCATCCCCTCGCTGGGCGCCATCGACGAGATCGACCTCGCCGCGTACCGCGAATCCGTGCTCGAGCGCTTTGCGAACGCCGCGATCGGCCACACCACCGTGCAGATCGCGATGGATGGTTCACAGAAGCTGCCGATCCGCTTCCTGGGGATCGCGCGGGACCGCCTTGCCGCCGGGGCAGTCCCCCACGCCACCTCCCGCGCGGTCGCGGCGTGGATGCTCTATGTTCACGCCACGACGTCCGGCCAACTCGACGTGGCCGGAGCGCCGGTGGCGCTCGACGACCCCCTGGCCTCCCGGCTGGCCGATGCGGCGGCTGGGTCCATCGACGGCCTCGCCGACCGCCTGGTCACCCGTTCGGGAATCTTCCCGACCGCGCTCGCCGAGGACGACCGCTTCCTGGGCGCCGTGCGTACCGCCGTGCGGGAGATCGCGTCGTGGACCGCGGAGCCGGCGGCCGTGGGTCGGGGCTCGGCATGAGCGACACGACCCTCGCCTTTGGTGACGTCACGATCCTGCTCGCTGCGGGCGACGACGTCGCCGTTGCGACGCGCGACCTATCCGGCGGCACCGTCTTGACTGGCGCCCCGCACGGCGACGTGACGGTGGGCTCGAACATCGGGCGCGGCCACAAGGTCGCGCTGCGGGCCATCGACGCCGGTGCGCCGGTGAGGAAGTATGGCCAGGTGATCGGCCGCGCGAAGGTGCCCATCAAAGCCGGCGCCCACGTGCACGCGCACAACCTGGGCATGGACGACGGCGAGCGCGAGCTCGAGGTGGGCGTGGACCGCCAGCCCACCGTCCCCGACACCGAGAAGCGCACGTGGCAGGGCTACCGCCGCTCGGACGGCTCGTGGGGCACGCGCAACTACATCGGCATCGTCACGTCGGTGAACTGCTCGGCGTCCACGGCGCGCATGATCGCGGACCAGTTCCGCGGACCGGTGCTGGATGCGTATCCGCACGTCGATGGCGTCGTGGCCCTGACGCACGACACCGGCTGCGGCCTGGTGCCCACCTCCGAGGGTGCCCAGGTGACGCGGCGCACGTTGCAGGGCTACGCCTCGCACCCCAACATGGCGGGCCTGCTGGTGCTGGGGCTCGGCTGCGAGATGCTGCCGGCGGCGACCATCCTCGATGGGCTCGCGCTGCGCAAGGACCTGCCCGTGAAGGAGCTGACGATCCAGGACACCGGCGGCATCCGCGCCACGGTGCGCGCCGGCGTCGCGGCGATCGAGGAGATGCTGCCTGGGGTCGAGGCGCTGCGCCGCGAGGAGGCGCCCGCATCGGCCCTGGTGCTCGGCACCAACTGCGGCGGCTCGGACGGCTACAGCGGCATCACTGCCAACCCGGCCCTGGGCTACGCCGGCGATCTGCTGATCGCCCAGGGAGGCGCATCGGCCCTCGCGGAAACCCCGGAAGTCTACGGCGCCGAGCACCTGCTGCTCCGCCGCGCCGTCTCCCAGGAGGTCGCCGACAAGCTGCTGGGCCGCCTGCGGTGGTGGGAGAAGTACGCTGCCGACGGCGGCGGCACGCTCGACAACAACCCGTCCCCGGGCAACAAGGCAGGCGGGCTCACGACCATCCTCGAGAAGTCGCTCGGAGCCGTCGCGAAATCGGGATCCTCGGAACTCGTGGCGGTGCGCGAGTACGCGGAGAAGATTGATCTGCCAGGGCTGACGTTTATGGACACGCCGGGGTACGACCCCGTGTCCGTCACGGGCCTGGTGGCGGGCGGCGCGACCGTCGTGGTCTTCACCACGGGCCGCGGATCCGTCCTGGGCTGCAAGCCGTCGCCGTCGATCAAGGTCGCGACCAACACCGAGACCTACGACCGGATGACCGAGGACATGGACCTCAACGCCGGGCGCATCGTGGACGGCACCGCGACGCTCGAGGAGGTGGGGCGGGAGATCTTCGAGAAGATTCTCGCGGTCGCGTCGGGCGAGCAAACCGTGTCCGAGGAGCTGGACCTGGGCGCGGACGAGTTCGTGCCGTGGCAGCTCGGGACGGTGACCTGAGGTCAGGCCCCGTCGGCGTATTGACGTCGTCATGACACCGGGCGTACCGTGGGACGACAGAGCCCAGGGGGTGGACATGGCGACAACTGCGCGCGACAGCCAGATTCAGGTGCGAGTCTCGAGCACCGACAAGGAGTTCATCCGCCTCGCCGCGGAGGCCTCTGGTCAGGACCTGTCCTCCTTTGTCCTGCAGCACGCAAAGGCAGCCGCCGACCAGGTGCTGGCGGAGCGCAGCACCTTCACGCTGTCGGACGAGGACTACGACGCTTTCGTCGAGCGCCTGGACGCGCCCGCGCGGGTACTGCCCGGGCTACAGCACCTGCTCAGCCGCCCGTCTCCCTTCGGCGACAACTAGGCCGAGTCGCCTCCGTTGAGTGGCTACACGCGCCCTGCCCACCTCACGAAGAAACACGACCTCTCTCGTTTCACCTGCTCGAGCAACGAGCTCACCGCCTGGTTGCGGAACCACGCACGCGGTTCCCACGCCGGGGGCCACACCCGCGTCGCCGTCGTGACCGAGGAGTCGAGCCCTCACGTCGTGGGCTACTACGCGATCGCCCCGGGCAGCATCACGACTCCGGACGCGACGGATCGCATGAGCGCCGGCGGGGGTCGGCATCCCGTGCCCGTCGTCGTGCTTGCACGGCTCGCCGTTCATGCCGACCACGAAGGCAAGGGCCTCGGACGCGCACTGCTGGGTGACGCAGTGGCGCGCTCGTTGGCCGCCGCCGACCAGATTGGCGGCCGCGCCCTCGTCGTGCACTGCAAGGATCAGGCCGCGAAAGTGTTCTACCTGCGCCAGGTCCCTGAGTTCAAGGAGCTCCCCAGCGATCCCCTGCACCTCGCGCTCATGTTCAAGGACGTGCGCGCGACGCTCGGCATCAACTGAGCAGCAGGCCGGCTATACGCCACAGTGAGGGCATCCGACAGCCCAGACTCAGTCCTCGAGCGCGACGAACGCCCCGGTCGACCGGTCCTTCCGCACGGTTCCTGCGGCGAACAGGCGCGCTCCCATCGCCACGTACACCCCGGGCGCGGCCAGCTGCGCGGACGCGAGCGCGAACCCCAGGTTCAGGTGCGCGTCGGAACGGCTGACCGATTCGGGCCGGAGCGCGCCGGTGAGCACTACGGTGACGTCGGCACGGACTCGAGAGGCCAGGTAGTCAGCCGTCACCGTCATGGTGTCCGTTCCGTGCGTGACCACGATCGCACTCTCCGGGCTGTCCGCGACCGCCTCCGCGAGCAGCGCGCGGTCCTCGTCGGTCATGTCGAGGCTGTCCTTGGCGAGCACGCGCGCCACCCGAACCTCCACCGACGGCACCGCCGTCGCGAGAGTGCGCGCGACGGCGGGCTCCCCCACCTCGAGCTCGCCCGAGAGCAGGTACTCCTTGTCGATGGTCCCGCCCGTAGTGAGGACCGCGAGGTGAGCGTCCGAAGCCATAGCCGTCCTTCCGTGCTGTGCCGCCCAGCAAGGATAGTGTCGCGCCCCCATCCTGGTAACCTTGACCGTCGCGGGGTCACCCCGCAGGCCCCCGTAGCTCAGCGGATAGAGCGCCGGTTTCCGGTACCGAAGGTCGCAGGTTCGATTCCTGTCGGGGGCACGTCGTATGCTCGCGACACACGAGCCGCAGGGCACGCTGAAAGGCGTGGCTCCCTGCGGCTCTGTCGTTTCTGTCGCGCCTGGCAGATCGGCCCGCGCAACGTGGCGGGCGGCTATGAAACGATCGATGCATGACTACCGACCACCCGCGCCCGACGGACCTTGGCGAACTCCCGAGCAATTGGCTCTGGGGAGTCGCCACCTCCTCCCACCAGGTCGAAGGCGGCAACGTGGGCAACGACTGGTGGCAGTGGGAACACGACCCGGCCTCACCCGCCACCGCGTCGAGCGGGGACGCGTGCGACTCGTGGCACCGGTGGCGCGACGACCTCGCGCTCGTGGTGGACATAGGACTCGATGCGTACCGCTTCTCCCTCGAGTGGAGCCGCGTCGAACCAGCCGACGGCGAGGTATCGCTCGCCGCTCTCGCCCGCTACCGCGAGATGCTCGTCGCCGCGCGCGAGGCCGGGCTCACGACCGTCGTCACTCTTGCGTCGTTCACGCTCCCTCGCTGGCTCTCCGACCGCGGCGGTTGGCTGAGCGCCGATGCGCCACGCGCCTTCGCGCGCTACTGCACCACCGTAGGGGCGCACCTGGGCGACCTGATCGACGTCGCCTTCACGATGAACGAGCCAAACTCCGTTGCAGGAGAAGGCTTCATCTCTGGCGCGTACCCTCCGGGGCGGGTCAATGACGTCGATGCTCTGCGCGTGGCGACGGCGGGACTGATCGAGGCGCATCGACGCGGCCGCGAGGCCCTAGTGAGCGGTCCTGGCACGTCGCGCATCGGCCTGTCTGTCGCGATTCAGGACGTGGCGACCCACGCCGACGACGACCCCCGTTCGCCGGGGATTCACCGCGATCGCGCCCCGGTGGCATCCGAGGATGAGGTCGCGCACCTGCTGACGACACCCTACCTGGACGCGGCGCGCGACGACGACTTCGTGGGCGTGCAGACATACCTGACGCAGCATGTCGGTTCGCGCGGGCAGAGCCTCGACCTGCCCAGCGACTGGCGGCTGGCGGAGATGGGCTACGCCTTCTCGCCCGAGGCTGTCGCGCACACCGTGCCCCTGGTCGCCCGGCACGTCGACGTCCCGATCATCGCGTCCGGGACCGGCATCTCCACAGCGGACGAGGCCGAGCGCATCGAGTACTTCTCGCGCTTCCTCACCGCGCTGCGCGCCACGATCGACGCGGGCGCCGACGTGCGAGGGTTCTTCGCATGGTGCCTGCTCGATGGCTTCGAGTGGACCTTGGGGATGGAGCCGGCGTTCGGCCTGTGTTCCGTGGACCCGGTCACCTTCGACCGCGCTCCCAAGGAGTCCGCGCGGTGGTATCGGGACCGCGCGGCGACTGCCGCACGGACCCGCCGTGTTCAGAGTGCCGTCGTCAGCGGCCGTTGCCTCGCTCGCTCCACGAGGTCCGACCGCGGTCACCCTTGCCGCCGCGGTCGTCGCCCTTGCCCTTGTCGCGACCGTCAGACTTCACGCGGAACCTGTCCTCCAGAACCGTGTCGCTCGAGCCACCCACGTGTGCCGTGAAGGTTCCGGTGGCGGTGACCCACTCCCCGGTCTCGACGTCGTAGTAGTCGAGCAGGCGCAGGTCCTCGAGGTCATCGGCATCGAAGGTGATGGTCACCTTGGTGCGCTTGCCAGGATCGAGGGTCACACGCTCCCAGCCGGCGAGTCGCTTCGACGGCTCTCCAGCGGACGCGGGCAGTTCGAGGTACACCTGGGCGACCTCCGTAGCAGTGACGTCGCCGGTGTTCTTCAGGGTGAAGCTCACCCGGACGCTGTCGCCGTGCGAGCCCTTCTTGCCTCGAGACGACGTCTTGGTCTTGACGTCGAGCTTCGAGTAGGAGAACTCCGAGTAGGTGAGGCCGTGACCGAACTCGAACAGCGGCTCGACACCGTTGGCCTCATACCAGCGGTAGCCAACCTCGAGGCCCTCGGTGTAGTCGACCTGGCGAATGCCGGAGTCGTCGACGATGCCGGGGTACTGCTCCTCCGTCAGCAGGGGAGCCTCGTCCACCGACACCGGGAAGGTCATCGGCAGCTTGCCCGAGGGTGAGACTTCGCCGTAGAGCAGCGATGCCAGTGCAGGGCCGAACACCTCGCCGGGGTACCACATCTCGAGAATCGCCGAGACGTCGTCCACCCACGGCATCTCCACCGCTGTGCCGGTCGTGAGCACCACCACGGTGGACTCGTTGGCACCGGCAACCGCCTCGACCAGGGCGTCGCCGCCACCCGCGAGAGCAAGGTCCTCGGGATCGGAGAACTCACCGTTGTTCTTGTAACCGAACACGATCGCCACATCTGCTGCGGCAGCCGTGGCCGCCGCCGAGTCGAGGTCTGATCCGTCGTCGAAGACAACGGTCTGGCCCACCCCAGCAGCCGCGTCCGTCATCGCATCGACAGGCGCGACCATGTCCTCGCAGGTCATCGTGGTTCCGCCCCCGAAGCGCCACGGCAGGGCGCACACGGTGGCGGCGCTCACGCCGTCCGTCTCGGTCAACGAAGCGGTGGGCCCGATCAGCGCAATGGTCTGACCTGCGTCGCTCGTGAGCGGCAGCGTGCCGTCGTTGGCAAGCAGGACGGAACCCTCCTGCGCAATCTCGAGAGCGGTCTGCTTGTGCTCGGGCGTCGACGCGTCAGCAACCACGTCACCCAGCGGGTCGTCGAACAGGCCCCCGTCGATGTAGGCGAGAATCACGCGCTTCGCGGCCTCCTCGATACGCGCCTGCGTGATCTCTCCGTCGGCGAGAGCCTCGTCGAGCCGTGCCGGCGAGTACCACCGAGGACGGTTGAGTTCCTGATCCATCCCGGCGTTCAGCGACGCTGCCGTCGAGTGCACCGATCCGAAGTCGCTCATGACGTAGCCCGCGAACCCGACGTCGTCCTTGAGGACGTCCTGCAGGATCTCGTTCTCACAGGTGTAGACGCCGTTGAGCTGGTTGTAGGAGCACATGATCGAGCTCGGGTCGCTGCGGTCGACGGCGATCTCGAACGGGAGCGAGTAGATCTCGCGGAGGGTGCGCTCATCCATGTTCGACGAGCTCGTGGACCGATCGGTCTCCTGCTCGTTGGCCACGTAGTGCTTGGGCACGGCGAGCACGGACTTTCCGTCGGAGTGACCTTCCTCGATCCCGACCACGCCGGCTGCGGTCATCAGGCCGGACAGGACCGCGTCCTCACCGAGGTACTCGGACGTGCGGCCTGACAGCGGAGTGCGACCGCTGGCGAGTCCGGGCGCCAGCAGGACGTTCTTGCCCTTGTCGTACGCCTCGTCGGCCTGCGCGGCACCTTTCTCCTCCGCGAGGTCGAGATTGAAGCTCGACGCGACCGCGAGGGTTCCGGGAAACGCCGTCACTCCCTCGGTGAACCTCACACCATCGGGTCCGTCCGAGTAGACCACCGTGGGAGTACAGGGCACTTGCGCGGGGTAGACGATGGCGTCGCCGTCCGACGGGTGACCGTCTCCGTTGCCCGCCGATCGCCACTCGGTCTGCTCAGGGCTGTTGGCGCTCTGTTCGACCAGCCAGCGGTAGATCTGATGCTGCTCACTCGCGGCAAGAAGGGCGTCTGCCCTCTGGTCTGGAGAGAGGGCCGGGTCGGCCCACGGGTACGCGCTGAAGTCAGTGCAGTCGGGGTCGGCCGGCTCGGTGTCGGCACTCGCCGGCACCGCAATGGCGGGAGCCACGATCACGCCGGAGGCGATGATCGTCGCGGCGAGGCGGGAACGACCCCACCTCGCACTTCTCGATGGCATGTGAGACATGGGATTCCTACTCTCGTCGTTGAGGATCGGTAGCGGTTGAATCGCTTCAACCACTCGCCAACCTATCAGCCAGGGTCCGATATGCAACCTTTGAGAGGAGTGCGACTAGAAGCTTTTTAGCAGGCGATTTATTGATTGGACTCACATACATTCTCAGATTCAATGGTTTCGACTCTCAGATGAAGCGCATCAACGCAGAGGTGCGGCGACGCTGACCGAGACGCGCCCGAGTGCCCGGTCAGGCAGCGCCACCAGACCTCGATCTGCTCAGGCTCGGGGCTCCGGCTCGCGAGTGGTGTGGCCCGGTCGTCGGACCGACGCACGCGCGGCGCGGAGGTCGATCGACCTTCCACGCCGGGCGCGTGCTCAGCGCCGGCGGCCCACCTAGCGGGCGAGCGCGATGCCAATGGCAGTGAGGAACTGCACGATCATCGCCCACAGCGCAGCAAAGAACCCTGTGCCCGGGCGCGGCCCGCCGCCGCCATCTCCGCCACCGGAGTCCGGCGCGACAACGGTGATGGCCAGTTCCGCGATCAGATCGCCATCCGCGGTGCGTGCCTGGAGGTGATGCTCACCAGGCTCGAGGTCCATGGGGATCGTGACGGTTGCCGAGGCCGCGCCGTCGACGACCGGGGCCGTCGCCCAGGCTCTTTCGTCGCCGGCGATCCCGAACTCGATACTTGAACCAGGAAGCCCCGTGCCGCTGACGGTCACCGAGTCGCCCGGCTCGAGCGACGTCGCAGACGCGGTGAGCACCGGAGTCTCCGCAATCGTGACCGAGAGCTCGGCACTGTCGCTCACGTTGCCCGCGGCATCGGATGCCCGGAAGGTCAGGCCGTGCACGCCCAGGTCAGACACGATCACCCCGTTCGCCGGCACCGACACCCACTCTCCCTCATCGATGCGGAACTCCACCGAGGAGACCCCGGAGCCGAGGTCGGTCGCGTTCGCGGAGACCGTGACCGGCGCAGCTGTCGTTCCATGCGCTGATGCAGGGTCTGATGTGACGGCGAGTTCGGGCGCAGTGGTGTCGATCCACACCTCAACGGAACCCGCGGCTGGTCCGTAGAGGTCGCCGAGGTGCCGCACTCGATACTGGAGATTCTGCACGCCGTCGTCAGCGAAGGTCACAGCGCCGTCGTAGGGTGTCCACCCGGCGTCACTGTGGCGCACTTCGAGCATGCTCAGCGGATCGTCCATGGTGAGTTCTACCTCAACCGGACCGATGCGCCACCCGCCAACCTCGGCGGCGCCGGTGACCTGTGCCGCCACCTCCGGGACGGGCGCGACGTACTCGTTCACACCTTGGCGCTCGACCGTCGTGTCGATGGTGCTGCCACCCTCGCCGTTCACGACGTGCACGATGCCACCCACCCCGCCATAGTCGGGGTGCGTCACCGACACGGTCGCGGCGTTGCGCACGACGCTGCCGGGCGACACCTCGATGGCGTTCTCGGACTCAATCCATGCGCCCTCCGTCTGAAGGAACACGTCGTAGACACCGAGCCCGGTCGCAACGTGGCCCTGAGCCTCGGCCGAGACCTTGTACGACGCATAGCCGTTGACGCCCTCGCGGCTCATCCAGAGCGACTGCGCCGTGGGGTCGTAAGGCAACTCGCTCTGGTAGAAGTAGGTCGCACCGTCATCGCCATTCCACAGGGTCTGATAATCCTGGAAGTGTTCGACGAAGAGGCCGTAGGCGGTCACGGAGTCGCCGTTGACGACGATGCCGTGGGCGGAGGTGTTCTTGTCCCATCCGGTGCGCTTCTCTCCGCCCTGAGTGATCTCCGTGCCGTGATCGGCTCGCCACAGCCACAGGTGATCGGCGATGACGTTCGAGCTGTTGACCTCGACAGTGACGTCGGCTCGACCGAACACGGCGCCTCCCACACGCGTGAAGACGTCGGCGAGGAGCGTCGGGTTGTCCGCGTGATCGCCGTCGGACCCCTCGGGACCCACCTGAAGCAGGTGATCAGAGCCCTCCGCTGTCGCGTCAAAGAGCACTCCGGCGACCGTGACACCTCCGACGTCCGCAATCTGGAGACCATCGTTGCCATCCGTGGGACGAATAGTCGCCATTCCCAGCCCCAACACGACGGTGTCGGCGCGGTCGACTTGCAGAGCCTCATGGACTTCGTAGATTCCGGGAGTGAGCAGCAGGTGCTTGCCGTCGGCAAGCGCGGCGTTGAGGGTGTCGGCGGTGTCGAACTCGGGCCGAGCCACGTGGAACTCATCGATCGAGATCGACGAGCCCACGCCCATGGAGCCGTCGCTCCAGGACGCACCTGCGGCAAGCTCACGAACACCGGGCACGAAGACCTGGTACTCGCCCTCATCAAAGTAGAGGAACGGCTTCTCCCTGATGACAGGGGTGCTATCGATGACGGTCCACGCACGGTCGACGGTCGCCCAATCCTCGGAAGCCACGGGTGCACCGTCGGTACCCGTGAATACGATGTTCCAGTTGCCACCCTGCCAGCCACCCTCGAGGTCGTCGTTGCGCAAGAAGTACTGCTGCTGAGCCCACGTTGCCGTCAATCCGGTCACGACAGAGTCAGCGAGGAACCCCCCGCTGGCAGCCTTGGAGCAGTGGTCGAGCTGCAAGTCGCCGTCGACCCACAGGCGGCGCGCGGGCGCTGCCTGTGAGGCAGCCCAGATCACCGATCCATTCGCCGCACACGACGCGGGCGCGTTCCCGGGTGCGATCCCGATGTTCTCGATTGAGCGCCAGAAGTTGGTCAGGGCATTGCCGTCCTCCCCGATCTCGCCGCTCGCAAGCACCTGAACGTTCGGAATCACTGTGTCGAGGGGGGTCTGGCCCAGGCCATACACACTGGTGTAGTAGCCGACTTCGAACGTCGACGTGGCGTACTCGCCCGGCTTGAAGGCGTAGACGATCCGCTCGTCGCTGAACTCCTCGGTCATCGGCTTCATACGCACCCCGGTCGGGATCGTGATGTCGTCGATGAGCGCGGGGTCATCCGTCGGGCTGAAGAACGTCATCGCATCTCCAAAGAGTGCAGTCTCAAGAGATACTGCGGCAGACGGCCCCGCCTCGCCGCCAGCGCCGCTCACGGCGACGACCCGGTAGTAGTACGTGAAGCGATCGGCATGCGCGACGGTGTCTGCCGCTTCGGTACCGCTGGTCTCGACGATCGTCTCGTACTCGCTGTAGGCGCCCGTCGCGCGTTGCACCAGGTAGTTCACCGCATCCGACTGAGCGTTCCAGCTCACGGACACCTCGCCGGCATCGTAGGCGATGTCCAGCCCGGTGACCGCGTCAGGTGCCACTGGCAGCACGCCGATGGGCGCCCGCGCAGCATCCTCGCCCCCGACCTGCTCGACGAGCACTACCTCGTAGTCCCCCGGCTCGGTCATTTCCGGCACCGTGACCTCCACCGAGAGGTCGGCATCGGGAACCGTCAGGTCCCGAGCAAGCTCGACGTCGGAGGCTCCACCACGCAGATCAAGCCGGTAGTCGCCCGCCGCGAGGTAGCGGCCCTGCACGGCGAGCAAGCGCCCAGCATTGACGCTGGTCGTCTGCGTCGACAGCTCGGGGATGGGGTCCGAGTAAGCGAGATTGATCTCTCCGATCGACCAGCCGCCGCCACCCGCGGCGACTCCCTCGGTGAGCCTCAAGCGCACGAAGTGTGCGCTGACGGGCTCGTCGAGCACGACGGTTTGGTCCTCGAAGGTGCCGTTCTCCGCCGCGACCTGCACCCAGGTCACGCCGTCGTCGGACGTTTCGACCACGAAGGCGCGTGGGTAGGCGTTCGACCACTCCCCGGACTGCGCCAGGCTGATCGTGTCGAACGTGATTGCCTCCCCTGCGTCGATGCGGAGCCACATGCCTTCGTATTGATCGCCATCCCCCAGCCACGACGTGGACCGATCACCGTCAATCGCGTTGCCTAGAGCGATCCAGGTACCAGAAGCCGAGAGATCCCAGTCGCCGCGATCGTGCACGTAGACAGCGCTGACCGTGAGCGGGACAGACGCCACATCGCCTTCGCCACCCGACACCACGACGGAGTACGCACCCAGTGCGGCACCGGCGGGCACCACCAGCGTCGCTTCGATCGTGCCGTCCTCGGCGACGACGGCCGTCTCGGCCGCCCCCACCTGTGCGCCTCCGTGCTCGCGCAGTTCGACCTGGTAGGACCCGGGCTCGAAGTTCTCACCCGAGAGCGTCGCCTGCTGACCCGGCCTCAGCTCCGACGCGGACAGCCAGGCGTCGGGTGCGGGCACCACGTCGTGGCTGAGCAGGTTGATCTCACCGAAGCCCCACCCGCCTTCGCCGGCCCCC
>NZ_CAJXJX010000069.1 GCF_913055775.1 uncultured Demequina sp.
CGCTCGATCGGAAAAACCCGCGTGAGCGCGTGCACCTGAGTCACCGCCTGGGCACCGCAACCGATCACTCCGAGGGTCCGGCTGTCAGGCTTGGCGAGGATACAGCTGGCAATGGCCGAAACCGCGCCTGTCCGCAGAGCGGTGGTGAAGGTCGCGTCGAACATGCCCGAAAGGTGGCCCGTGAGCGTATCGAAAAGGTAGATCGAGGAGAGGATCGTCGGGAGGGCGCGAAGGCGCGGGTTGGTCGGGTGGTAGGCCACCATCTTGACCGCGGCATGTCTCCCGCGAATGAAACGGGGCATCCCCTCGACGAGGCCGAGGGCGCGGACATCCTCATGGTCAAGCCCGCCTTGCCCTCCCTGGACGTGCTCGCTGACGTCGCCGCCGCATCGGCCGTGCCCGTCGCCGCGTACCACGTGTCCGGCGAGTATGCGCAGATCGAGGCTGCCGCGGAGCGCGGCTGGATCGATCGCCGCGCGGCACACCTCGAGGCCGTCACCAGCATCGTCCGCGCGGGCGCCGACATCGTGCTCACCTACGCCGCGCTCGACATCGCCGCGTGGCTCGACGACGACTGAAACGAACCGAACGACACCGCGGCGCCCACAGCGTCACCAGGAGGCACCCGTGACCACCTTCAGCGAGCGAGCCGCAGCCATCCTGCCCGGCGGCGTCAACTCTCCCGTGCGGGCGTGGAACGGCGTGGGCGGCGAGCCCACCCCGCTGGCGTCGGCACATGGGTCGCGGGTGACCGATGCCGAGGGGCGCGAGTACGTGGACCTCATCGGCTCGTGGGGCCCCGCGATCCTGGGCCACGCGCACCCGACAGTGGTGCAGGCCGTGCAGGAGGCGGCGGCGGCGGGGCTGTCGTTCGGCGCGACCGCCACCCGCGAGGTCGAGCTGGCCGAGGAGATCCGCGGCCGCTACGCGCCGGCCGAGCGCGTGCGCCTGGTGTCGACCGGCACCGAGGCGACCATGACGGCGATCCGCATCGCGCGCGGCGCCACGGGCCGCGACGTCATCGTGAAGTTCGCCGGCTGCTATCACGGGCACTCGGACTCGCTGCTGGTCGCGGCGGGATCGGGGCTGGCGACCGCAGGAGTGCCGGACAGCGCCGGCGTTACGAAGGGTACTGCGGTCGACACGCTGGTGCTCCCGTACGGCGACGAGCAGGCGCTCACCGACGCGTTCGCGGAGCACGGCCAGTCCATCGCCGCGGTCATCACCGAGGCGGCGCCGTGCAACATGGGCGTCGTGCAGCCCCCGCGCGGCTTCAACCGGCTCATCTCGACGCTGTGCCGCAACGAGGGCGCGGTCATGATCCTCGACGAGGTGCTCACCGGCTTCCGCGCCGGGCCGTCCGGCTACTGGGGAGTCGAGCGCGACCAGGACCTCGCGGCCGGGGTCGAGCCGTGGCAGCCGGATCTGGTGACGTTCGGCAAGGTCATCGGCGGCGGCATGCCCGTGGCTGCGGTCGGTGGTCGGCAGGACCTCATGGAGCAGCTCGCCCCGCTCGGGCCGGTCTATCAGGCGGGCACGCTGTCGGGGAATCCGGTCGCGGTCGCAGCAGGCCTGGCGACCATGCGCCTGCTCACCGAGGACGTCTATGCGCGGGTGGCCGCCGCCGCGGACCGGCTGGCCGGGGGAGTGAGCGGCATCCTCGCGGACGCCGGCATCACTCACGCCGTGGGACGCGCCGGCACTTTGTTCTCGATCTTCTGGGGCCTGGCCGATGCGCCCGTCACCTTCGAGCACGTGTCGCGCCAGGACACGGCACAGTTCGGGCGCTTCTTCCACGCGATGAACGCTGCGGGCGTCTACCTGCCGCCGAGCGCATACGAGGCGTGGTTCGTGTCGCAGGCGCACTCCCCGGCGGACCTTGACCTGGTCCTCGACGCGGTGCGGGCGTGGGCCGCAGCGGAGTCCGCCCGGGCCTGACCTCGCGCGCCTGCCGCGCCCAGAGCGCCATCTCACGCGGACGTACCCGCGCACGTGAGGCTGGCGATACGGAGCCGTGCGAGCCGGTTCCCGCGACGCCGTGCCTGATGGAAGCCGTTCTACGTGGCGAGATGCGTGGTTCTCACACGTCGCATCGTCGCCCCGCAGAAACCCTCACATTCCTCCGTCGCCAGACGTGAGAAAGAGTTACCCCACCCTTCACATAGCGACGAGTCAGGTGAAACAAACCCTCCCTACCTTGATGACTGTTCGATGGTGCGCTGTGCGGAGCGCCGGCCAAGGATGGCACGGACATCACTCACTTGATGCACGAATGAACCCTGGGGAGGGGTTATGACGGTTCAGGACAAGGCAGGCGTCTCCGACGTCGAGCCGGGCGTCATCGGCAAGGGCCGATGGATTGAGCGCTGGACTCCCGAGAACGAGATGTTCTGGGAGGCCACGGGCAAGAAGATCGCCTTCCGCAATCTCGTCTTCTCTATCGTCGCCGAGCACATCGGCTTCTCGGTCTGGCTGCTGTGGTCGATCGTGGTGGTCCGCATGTACGGCACCTTCGACGACTCGGGCGCGCTGGTCACCGCCGGCGCCAACGGCTGGGCGCTCACCGCGTCGCAGGGCCTCACGCTGTTGGCCGTGGCCTCCGGTGTGGGCGCATTCCTGCGCATCCCCTACACGTTCGCGGTGCCGATCTTCGGCGGCCGCAACTGGACGGTCATCTCCGCGCTGCTGCTGCTGGTGCCGACGCTGGGCCTCGCCTGGGTGGTCGGCCAGCCCGACACCCCGTTCCCGGTGCTCGTCGCTATCGCCGCGACTGCCGGCTTCGGTGGCGGCAACTTCGCCTCGTCGATGGCGAACATCTCGTTCTTCTACCCCGACAAGGAGAAGGGCTGGGCGCTGGGCCTCAACGCGGCCGGCGGCAACATCGGCGTCGCGGTGGCGCAGAAGCTCGTCCCGATCGTCATCGGCATCGGCGGCATCGGGCTCGCGATGGCCGGTCTGGTCTATGTGCCGCTCGCCCTCGCCGCAGCCATCCTCGCGTTCCTGTTCATGGACAACCTGCGTGAGGCCAAGGCGGACCCCAAGCCCACGGCACGCTCGCTCCAGCACGGCCACACCTGGCTGATGGCTTTCCTGTACATCGGCACCTTCGGCTCGTTCATCGGCTACTCGGCCGCGTTCCCGACGCTGCTCACCGTGGTCTTCGAGCGTCCCGATATCGCGCTCGGCTGGGGCTTCCTGGGTGCGCTCGTCGGATCGCTGTCACGCCCCTACGGCGGCAAGCTCGCGGACCGCTTCGGCGGCTCGATCATCACCGTGTTCGCCTTCGTCGCGATGGCGATCGCCGGCTATTCCGCGGTGCTCGGCGTGCAGCAGGAGAACCTGGTGATCTTCTTCGCCAGCTTCATGGCGCTGTTCGCCCTCACCGGCATCGGCAACGGCTCGACCTACCGGATGATCCCGTCGATCTTCAACCGCCTCCGCGAGGACAAGGGCGACGGATCCGAGTCCTCCTTCCTGGACTTCAAGCGCCAGGCTGCCGGCGCGGTGGGCATCATCTCCTCGGTGGGAGCCTTTGGCGGGTTCGCCATCCCGTTCGTCTACAAGTGGTCGCGCGAGACCTTCGACGGCTCGATCGTCCCCGCGCTCCAGATCTACGTGGGCGTGTTCCTGTTCATGGCCGTCCTGACGTGGGTGTTCTACCTGCGCAAGGGCGCCCGGATGGCGAACGTCTGATCGTGTCCGCATCGCACGGCACGGCGTCGCCCGAGAACACCTCGGGCGACGCCGTCGCGACCCACTGCCCCTACTGCGCGCTCCAGTGCGCGCAGACCCTCACGGTCACGCCCGGCAAGCGGCTGCCCCTCGAGGTCGCAGGTCGCGAGTTCCCCACGAACAGGGGAGGGCTGTGCCAGAAGGGGTGGACCTCGGCGGAGGTCCTGCGGGCTCAGGATCGCATCACCTCGCCCATGATCCGCACCGCCGACGGCGGTTTCCGCGAGGCGAGCTGGGACGAGGCCCTGGGCCTCATCTCGACGCGCATCGAAGAGCTGCAGGCGAGCCACGGTCGCGAGTCCATCGCGATCTTCGGCGGCGGCGGCCTCACGAACGAGAAGGCCTACGCGCTGGGCAAGTTCGCGCGCACCGTGCTGCGCACGCCGTTCATCGACTACAACGGCCGCTTCTGCATGTCCTCGGCCGCGGCGGCCTCGAACCGTGCGTTCGGCATGGATCGCGGACTCGGCTTCCCGCTGGCTGACTTGGGCGGCGCCGATGCGGTGCTCGTCCTGGGGTCGAACATGGGAGTGACGATGCCTCCCTTCGTGCAGCACCTGGCCGGGTCGCGCGAGCGCGGCGGGCTCATTGTCGTGGACCCGCGCGAGACCGTCACCGCGAAGCTCACCCACGGCGACAAGGGCATCCACCTCGCCCCGGTGCCCGGCACCGACATGGTGGTCCTGCTCGCGTTGACTCACGTGCTCATCGCGGAGGGCCTGGTCGACACCGACTATCTCGAGCGCCGCACCCGCGGCTTCGACGCCGTGCGCCGCTCGGTCGCCGGGTGGTGGCCCGAGCGCGCCGAGGGCGTGTGCGGCATCGCCGCGGACGAGCTGCGGCGCACCGCGCGGCTCCTCGCGAAGGCGTCGCCCAGACACGGCGGTCGCGGCGCCTATGTCCTCACCGGTCGCGGCATGGAGCAGATGAGCCAGGGCACCGCGTGCGTCACCGCCGCCATCAACCTCGCGCTGTGCCTGGGCCTCGTGGGCCGTCACGGATCCGGGTTCGGTCCGGTCACGGGGCAGGGCAACGGCCAGGGCGGCCGCGAGCACGGCCAGAAGTCGGACCAGCTGCCCGGCTACCGGATGATCACGGACCCCGCCGCGCGCGAGTACGTCGCCGGCGTGTGGGGCGTGGACCCGGAGTCGCTGCCCGGACCCGGCGTTCCCGCCGTGAAGCTGCTGGACTCGCTGGGCCGCGAGGACGGTCCGCAGGCCCTGCTCGTGCACGGCAGCAATATGGTGGTCTCGGCGCCCAACGCGGACGCCGTGATCGAGTCCCTCAAACGCCTCCAGCTGCTCGTGGTCGCGGACCTCGTGCCCTCCGAGACCGCGCTGCTCGCGGACGTCATCCTCCCGGTCACGCAGTGGGCCGAGGAGGAGGGCACCATGACCAACCTCGAGGGCAGGATCATTCGCCGCCGCAAGGCCGTGGACGCTCCCGGCGAGGCGCGCTCCGAGCTGTGGATCCTGGGAGAGCTGGCGCGTCGCCTAAGCGTCTACGAAGGGTTCCCCGAGGACCCCCGCGTCGTGTTCGACGAACTCGCCCGCGCATCGGCCGGTGGCAAGGCGGACTACGCCGGCATCACCTACGAGCGCCTCGACGCGGGCGAGGAGCTGCAGTGGCCCTGCCCCGCGCCGGACGCCTCGGGCAAGGCTCATCCCGGCACGCCTCGGGTATTCCTCGACCGATTCCCCACCCCCGACGGACGCGCGACCATGGTCGCCGTTGACCACCACGCGCCCGCGGACGACGTCCGCGCGGGAGCCAGGACCTACTTGGTCACCGGCCGCGTGCTGCAGCACTACCAGTCGGGTGCGCAGACCCGCCGCGTCGAGGAGCTCAACGCCGCTCAGCCCGAGCCCTTCGTGGAGCTGCACCCGCTGCTCGCGGACCGCATCGGCGTCGCCGAGGGCGAGGACGTCATCCTCACGACCGCGCGCGGCGAGGCCGTCGCGCGCGCCGTCCTCACCGAGGGCATCCGCCCCGACACCGTCTTCATGCCGTTCCACTGGGCGGGCGCCGGAAGCGCCAACCGCCTCACGAACGACGTCACAGATCCCATCAGCGGGATGCCGGAGTTCAAGGTCACAGCGGTCGCCATCGCGCCCGCCGCATTCCCCATCACCACTGTTGAGGAAGGGGTGAACGCACGATGAAGGTCGTGGTCATCGGCAACGGCATGGTCGGCTCGAGGTTCGTCGACGACCTGGTCTCGCGCGACGCGTCCGCTCAGGTGACGGTCCTGGGCAAGGAGACGCACGAGCCCTACAACCGCGTGCTTCTCTCGAGCGTCGTGGCAGGAAAGACGGCTCCCGATGCGCTCGCGACGCTCACGACCGACTCGGATCGTGTGCGCACTCTCCTGGGAGTCTCGGCTGTCGCAGTGGACCGGGGGGCCATGACGGTCACGGACTCCACCGGCGACGTCCACCACTACGACCGGCTGGTGTTCGCGACCGGCTCGCAGGCGCGCATCCCTGGCATCCAGGGCATCGCGACCGACCGCGGGCTGCTCGAGGGCGTCAGCGTCCTCAAGGATCTGGATGATGCCACCGGGATCGTCGCCGCGATCCCCAAGGCGCGTCGGGCCGTCGTGCTGGGCGCGGGCGTGCTGGGCCTCGAGGTCGCGACCGGGCTGGCCTCGCGCGGCCTCGCCGTCACGCTCGTGCACCACGCCGACCGCCTCATGGAACGCCAGCTGGGCAGCGCGGCCTCGTCGATCGCGACCGGCTCGCTGCAGCGCCTGGGCGTCACCGTGGTCACCGAGACGTCGGTGGCGAGCGCGCGCGACTCCCGCGGCGCGGTGAAGTCCGTGACGCTGACCGACGGCACCGAGATCCTCACCAACCTGCTGGTGATGTGCGCCGGCACCATCCCCGAGACCGCCCTGGCACGCAAGGCCGGGCTGCCGTGCGACCGCGGCATCATGGTGGGCGAGGACCTGGCGTCGCCCGCGGACCCTGCGGTCTTCGCGATCGGCGACTGCGCGCAGCCGCCGGAGGGCGGCTCTGGGCTGGTCGCGCAGGGCTGGGATCAGGCCAAGCGGCTGGTCGCGGCGTGGACGGCCGATGCGGTGGCTGAGTCGCGCGTCGACGCGGTGGTCGAGAGCGCCGACACCGCCGAGCTGGACGTCACCAATGTGGTGCGGGTGAAGGCCTCCGGGCTCGACGTCGTGACCATGGGGCTGTCGGGCAAGTTCGAGCACGGCGAGCGCGAGCTGCGCGCCGTCCGCATGGCTGACCCGGCAATCGGCCGCTTCGTCGAGGTCGTCGTGTCGCACGGACTGCTGGTGGGAGCCACCATCGTGGGCGACAAGCAGTGCGCCACGGAGCTCGGCTCGATGTACACGCGCATGCTGCCGGTGCCCAGCGACCCGGCGCACCTCATCATCCGCCCCCTCGCGAACGCAACGCGCCCTGCTGCGGTCGCGGTCGAGGACATGGGGCCTGATCACACGATCTGTCAGTGCAATGCGGTGCCCAAGGGGCGCATCGAGGAAGCCGTCGCGGACGGCTGCTCGAGCGTCGAGGATGTCGCTCGCGCCACCCGCGCGGGTACGGGCTGCGGTGACTGCCGATCGCTGGTGGGCGACATCATCCGCAGGTGCGGCACAGCAGACGCCGCAGATCAGAAGGTTCCCGCTCTCGCGGGCTCGGCCCCTGTTGGAACAGTGGAGGGATAGGTCATGTCGGACACGAAGAAGATCGTCGTCGTGGGCGGCGGCATGGTGGCGCACCGATTCGTCGAAGCCATGCGCGATCGCGACACGGACGGCCAGTACTCGGTGACCGTGCTGGCGGAGGAGCCGCGCGCGCCCTACGACCGCGTCGCGCTGACCAGCTACTTCACCCACAAGGACCCCGACGCGCTGGCCCTGGGCGACCCGTCGCTGTGGGAGGACGAGCTCGTCACCCTCGAGCGCGATGCCCTCGTCGAGTCGATCGACCGCGAAGCGCACTCTGTCACTGACCGCTACGGACGCGAGCACGGCTACGACCATCTGGTCCTCGCCACGGGCTCGTACGCCTGGAGCCCGCCCGTCGAGGGCAGCGACCTGCCCGGGGTCTTCGTCTACCGCACGGTGGACGACGTCGCCGAGCTGCGCCGCTACGTCGAGGATCGTTCCAAGGGTCTGGGCCGCCCCGTGCGCGGTGCCGTGATCGGCGGCGGACTGCTGGGCCTCGAGGCCGCGGGCGCGCTGCAGGAGCTGGGCGCCACGAGCACCGTGATCCAGTTCGCCGACCGCCTGATGAACCTCCAGGTCGACGAGGGGGGCGGCCAGGCGCTGACCCGCCTCATCGAGAAGCTGGGCGTGACGGTCAAGTGCAACACGGCCACCACCGCGATCAAGCCGGGCAAGGACGGCAGCGCCGGCAGCCTCGAGTTCGCCGACGGGGGCTCGCAGCTGGTGGACGTCGTGGTCTTCGCGACCGGCGTGCGCCCGCGGGACGAGCTGGGCCGCACGGCGGGCCTGGACATGGGTGAGCGGGGCGGCGTCGTGGTCGACGACACCTGCCTCACCGCAGACCCGGACGTCAGCGCGATCGGCGAGGTCGCGTGCATCCAGGGCTCGTGCATCGGCCTGATCGCCCCGGGCAACACCATGGCGGAGATCGCCGTGGACCGGCTGCTGGGCGGCGACTCGACATTCCCCGGAGCGGACACTTCCGCGAAGCTCAAACTCCTGGGCGTGGATGTCGCGTCCTTCGGAGACGCGTTCGCGAAGACTCCGGGAGCTCTCGAGCTCACCTACGCGGACCCGGTGGCGGGCGTGTACAAGAAGCTCGTCGTCACCGACGATGCGCGCACGCTGCTGGGCGGCATCCTCGTGGGTGACGCGAGCGCGTACGCGTCGCTCCGTCCGCTCGTGGGTTCCGAGGTGGGAGGTGACCCGGCCGGGTGGCTGCTGCCTGAGGGAAGCGTCGAGCGCCCCAACGTGGAGCTGCCCGACGAGGCCGGTGTGTGCTCGTGCAACAACGTCTCCGCGGGTGCCATCCGCGGCGCCGTCACCGAGCACGGCTGCACCGACCTCGCCGGCGTGAAGGCGTGCACGAAGGCCGGCACCAGCTGCGGCTCGTGCCTGCCGCTCGTGAAGAAGATCGTGGGCACGGAGCTCGAGAAGTCCGGCATCGAGATCTCGAACGCGCTGTGCGAGCACTTCGACATGTCGCGCGCCCAGCTGTTCAGTGCGATCCAGGTGTCGGAGCTGCGCACGTTCTCCGAGATCATCGAGCGCTTCGGCACCGGCCGCGGCTGCGACCTGTGCAAGCCGGCGATCGGGTCGATTCTGGCGTCGCTGTACAACGAGCACGTGCTCGCCCAGGACCGCGCGGCGCTGCAGGACACCAATGACCGCGTGATGGCGAACATGCAGAAGGACGGCACCTACTCGGTGGTGCCGCGCGTCCCGGGCGGCGAGATCCTGCCCGAGCACCTCATCCTGATCGGCCAGATCGCCCAGGACTTCGGGCTGTACACGAAGATCACGGGCGGCCAGCGCATCGACATGTTCGGCGCGCGCCTCGAGCAGTTGCCGTCGATCTGGAAGCGGCTGGTGGATGCCGGCATGGAGTCCGGGCACGCGTACGGCAAGTCGCTGCGCACCGTCAAGTCGTGCGTGGGCTCGACGTGGTGCCGCTACGGCGTCCAGGACTCGGTGGGCATGGCGATCGCGCTCGAGCTGCGGTACCGCGGCCTGCGCAGCCCGCACAAGCTCAAGCTGGGAGTGTCCGGCTGCGCCCGCGAGTGCGCAGAGGCCCGCGGCAAGGACGTGGGCGTCATCGCCACGGATGCCGGCTGGAACGTCTACGTGGGCGGCAATGGCGGGTTCACGCCCAAGCACGCGGTGCTGCTGGTGGAGGACGTGGACGACGAGACCGTGTTCAAGGTCATCGACCGCTACCTCATGTACTACATCCGCACCGCGGACCGCCTGCAGCGCACCGCGCCGTGGCAGGAGGAGCACGAGGGCGGACTGGAGGCCATCCGCGAGGTCATCCTCGAGGACTCGCTGGGGATCTGCGCGGACCTCGACGAGCACATGGCCCGCCACATCGACACCTACGAGGACGAGTGGAAGGCCGTGCTGAACGACCCCGAGCGGCTCGCTCAGTTCACCAGCTTCGTGAACGCCCCCGATCAGCCCGACCCGTCGCTCGCGTACGTCGAGCAGCGCGGTCAGCGCCGCCCCGCGACGCAGGACGAGCGTGACTCGGGCGCCGTCCTCATCGCCCCGTCCACCCTGGAGGTTCGTTCATGACCACCGTGAGCCAGGCCGTCGACTCGGCCACCGCATCGGCCACCCGGACGGCGGTGTGCGCGTACGACCGTCTCACTCCCGACCTGGGAGTCGCGGCGCTCGTAGGCGGGCAGCAGGTCGCGATCTTCCGCCTGTCCGACGGCGAGGTCTATGCCGTGCAGAATCTGTGCCCGTTCTCCGGTGCTTACGTGCTGTCCCGCGGCATCACGGGCACGCGCGGCGACGTCCCCACGATCGCGTCTCCCATCTACAAGCAGGTGTTCTCGCTGCTCACCGGCGAGTGCCTGGTGACGATGGACAAGGAGCCCAAGCCCGGCATTGCGCCGGACTTGGCCGTCTACCCCGTGACCGTCGACAATGGCCAGGTGTACATCGACCTGGCAGGTGGCGAGTGACGGCGCTCTTTGGACTCGAACTCGGTGGCAAGGCAGTCCTGATAGTCGGGGGCGGAGGCGTCGCGGCGCGGCGCGTGCGGCGCTACGTGGGTGAGGGCGCGCTGGTGACCGTGGTCGCACCGGAGATCCATGAGGACCTCGAGCGGTCGGCGACCCACGGGGACATCGTGGTCGAGCGTCGCGGCGTGCGTCCCGACGACCTCGACGGTGTGTGGTTCGTGCTCGCCGCGACCGACGACCGGGAGCTCAACGACGAGGTGGCCCGGTGGGCCGAGGAGCGCCAGATCTGGTGCATCGACGCCTCGGACGCCTCCCAGGGATCGGCGCGCCAGGCGGCGATGTCGAAGCACGGCGACCTGGCCGTCGGAGTGATCTCTCTCGACACTCCCGACCCGGGTCGCATCCGCGCCGTCCGCGATGCCGTCGCGGCGCACCTCGACGCGGGTGAGGTCGATCTGCGCCACCACCGGCCGGGCGCCGGCAAGGTCATCCTCGTCGGCTCCGGGCCCGGCGATCCTGGACTCATCACCGTCCGTGGCCGGCAGGCTCTCGCGGAGGCCGATGTCGTGGTCACCGACCGCCTGGGCGCCACCGAGCTGCTCGTGACGGTGCCCTACGACGTCGAGGTGGTGAACGTCGGCAAGTCCCCGGACAATCACCCGGTGCCGCAGCACGAGATCAATCGCATCCTGGTGGACCGTGCTCGCGACGGGAAGACGGTGGTGCGGCTCAAGGGCGGCGACCCGTACCTGTTCGGCCGCGGAGGCGAGGAGGTGCACGCGTGCCTCGAGGCAGGCATCGACGTCGAGGTGGTGCCCGGCATCACCTCCGCGATCGCCGTGCCCGCGCGCGCCGGCATCCCCGTGACCCAGCGCGGGCTGTCGACATCGCTGCTGATCACGACGGGGCACGCGGGCGCGGATCGCGCCTCGATCGCGGCGATGGCCGCCGGCGCGACGGTCGTGGTCCTCATGGGAGTGACGGCTCTGCCGGAGATCGCTCGGGCCGGAATCGCCGGCGGCTGCGACCCCGAGACGCCGGTGGCGATCGTCGAGAACGGGACCACCGCGCGCGAGCGGATGACCCGCGGAACACTCGCGGATATTGCTCGTATCGCAGAGGAAACAGGGGTGAAACCTCCCGCCATTATCGTCATCGGTGAGGTCGCTCAGCCGGACCTGCTCGCAGGGGCGCTGGCCGCGACGCCGGAGTCGTAGGGAGGTCATCGGTGAGCCACGTGGGGGAGCCGCTCGCGGGTTGCGTGATGGTCATCACCGCAGACCGGCGCAAGCGCGAGCTCGCGGCTGCCCTGGAGCGGCGCGGCGCGGACGTGCGCTTCGCTCCGGCCCTGTCGACGGTGTCGCATCTCGATGACGCGCAGTTGATCGAGGACACGCGGGCGATCATCGCCGAACCGCCGGACGTGGTGGTGGCGACCACCGGAATCGGCTTCCGCGGGTGGATCGAGGCAGCCGATGCCGCGGGAATCGCGGAGCCGCTGCTCGACGTCTTGCGCGACGCGCGCCTCGTGGCGCGCGGTCCCAAGGCTCGTGGTGCGATTCAGCAGAACGGGCTGGAGGCCGACTGGGTCGCCGAGTCTGAGACGGCCGCGGAGCTGCGCGACTTCCTGCTCGCCGAGGGCGTGAAGGGGCTGCGCATCGCGGTGCAGCATCACGGCAACGGCTCGGATGGTCTCGACGAGGCCTTCACGACCGCCGGAGCGACCGTCCAGTCTCTCGTGATCTACGGCTGGGGCCCGCCCGTGGACCCGGAGCCGCACCGCGAGTGGATCGACCGCACCGCCGCCGGCGAGGTGGACGCCGTGCTGTTCACCTCCGCGCCGGGCGCGCAGGAGTGGGTCGACGGCGTGCGCTCCGCAGGGGTCCTCGATGCGGTGCGCCAGCGTGCTGCAGGCGCCGGGCTGGTGCTCGCGTCGGTGGGCCCCGTGACCGCAGGCCCACTCGTCGACGCCGGCCTGCAGACGTGCTATCCCGACCGCTGGAGACTGGGGGCTCTCGTGCGTGAACTTGTCAAGGACTTCTCCGAGAACACCACCTCGATCCCGACACCCGACGGGCCCCTGGTGATGCGCGCGGGCGCGGCCGTCCTCGACGGTCGCGTGCTGTCGCTCACGCCCACGGGGCTCGAGATCCTGCGGGCGCTTGCCAAGGCGGGCGGCAATGTCCTCACGCGCGAGCAACTGGGGGAGCTGCTTCCCGGCGCCCAGGCGGGCCCGCACGCCGTGGAGGCTGCGATCAACCGGCTCCGTGAGAACTCCGGCTCGCGAACCCTGGTGCGAACCGTGGTCAAGCGCGGCTACGCGTTGGCGGTGACGGCAGCATGAGCGCGATCCTCATCGGCTGCGCCCACGGCACCCGCGCGGACGAGGGCCAGCAGACCATCCGCGACCTCCTCGACGCCATCCGCACGTCGATGGACATCGAGGTCCGCGAGTCCTACGTGGACGTGCAGGATCCCAAGATCGACCAGGTGATCGCCGGCATCGACGTCGCCGAAGGCACCGCCGCCGTGGTCGTGCCGATCCTGCTCGCCGGCGGCTATCACGTGTACGTCGACGTCGCCGAGGCGGTCGAGGACCGCCCGGACGTGCGCGCGGCCAAGGCGCTCGGACCCGATCCGCGGCTCATCGACATCGTGCGGGAGCGTCTGACCGAGGCCGGGGTACCCGACGACGCGACCGTGGTCCTCGCGGCCGCGGGGTCCTCGGATCCCCGTTCGCAGGCGGACACGGCGGCCGCGGCGGACATGCTGCGCGAGCACTGGGGAGGGCCGGTGCGCATCGGCTACGCGGCCGGTCCCAGCCCGTCGGTGGCCGATGCGGTGGCGGAGGCCCGCGCGTACGGCGAGGATGGCGTGGTGGCCGTCGCTTCCTACCTCCTCGCGCCGGGGCTGTTCCAGCAGCGCCTGCACGAGTCCGGCGCGGACTACGTCACGGGGCCCCTCGCTCCTCACCACGCGCTCCTCGAGATCATCTCGGACCGTTTCCATGACGCACTCGAGCTCTGAGCGCGGCCTCGACCCGTTCGCCCGTCAGCGCGGGCTGAGCGGATTCGGCGCGGCCGGCCAGCGGGCTCTCGCTGGGGCGTCGGTCGCCGTCGTGGGGATGGGCGGTCTGGGGTGCCCGGCGGCGCAGTACCTGGCTGCGGCGGGCGTGGGCCGCCTCACGCTCATCGACGCTGACCACGTCTCGGTCACGAACCTCCACCGCCAGATCCTGTTCGGCCCCGACGCGGTCGGTCGTCCCAAGGTGCATGCGGCGGTCCGGGCCTTGCGCCTCATCGCCCCTGGGGTGGATGTGCGACCGGTCGCTGCGCGGCTCGACGCCGGCAACGCCCACGACCTGCTCGCCGGTCACGACGCGATCGTGGACGGCACGGACACCTTCACTGCCCGCCACGTGATCGCCGATGCGGCCGAGGACTTGGGCATCCCGCTCGCGTGGGGAGCGGTGCAGGGCTGGCACGGCCAGGTGACGGTCTTCACGCGAGAAGCGCGCATGCGCGACCTGTTCCCCGAAGAGCCCGGTCTCGACCTCGACACGTGCGACGGCGGAGCCGTGCTGGGGACCCTGTGCGGACAGGTGGGAGCGGCCATGGCGACCGAGGCCCTCAAGGCGGTGAGCGGTGTGGGAACGACGCTTGCCGGCACGCTCGCGGTCGTGGACGCGCGCAACGGGCGCTGGCGGGAGATCCCTCTCGCGCCCGCAGCGACGGAACCGCGTGAGCCGGCTGCGGCATCGGCCGTCGGGAGTGCACGCGCCGTTCGGGTCGGCTCCGCCCGCGAGGCGACGGCTGGTGCGTGACCTCGACGACCACGTGAGCCGCGCGCTCGACCTGGTCGAGCCAGCGCCAGCCCGCGAGGTTGCCCTCGCGCAGGCTCTGGGCCTCACCGCGGCGGCAGACCTGGCCGCGGCCACCGCCAGTCCGGCCTTCGACAACTCCGCGATGGACGGCTATGCCGTGCGAGCCGCAGACACTGCAGGGGCCTCTCCGGACCGTCCGGTCGTCCTGACGGTCGCGGGGGAGACCGCAGCAGGCGCGGCGCCGGCCGCGCTGCCTCCCGGCTCCGCCTGGCGCATCATGACGGGTGCGCCGGTACCCGCCGGCGCGGACGCGATCGTCCCGGTCGAGCACACCGATGGCGGCACGGCCCGGGTCGTGATCGCCCACCCGACAGACGCGGGCCGCCATGTGCGTCGCCGGGGAGAGGACGCGGTGCCCGGCGACGCCGTGGTCGCCGCGGGGACCGAGCTGACCGCGGCACGCATCGGCGCCCTTGCCGCCGTGGGCGTGGCGACAGCGCTCGCGGTGCCCGCACCGAGAGTCGCGATCCTCGCGACGGGCGACGAGCTGGTCGACCCCGGTGCCGACCTCGCGCCGGGGCAGATTCACGACTCGAACTCGCTGCTGCTCGCCGGGCTCGTGCGCGAGGCAGGGGCACAGCCCATCGTCCTCGACCGCGTGGGCGACTGGCCCGGTGCGCTGCTGGAGCGCCTGGAGGGCGTCGATGCCGATCTGATCGTGACGACGGGCGGCGTGTCCGTGGGCGCCTACGACGTGGTCAAGGCGGCGCTCGCGGGCCGTGGCGTCGAGTTCGCCCAGGTCGCCATGCAGCCGGGCAAGCCCCAGGGGCTCGGAACGGTGGGCGGCACGCCGATCGCGTGCCTGCCGGGCAACCCGGTGAGCGTGCTGGTGAGCTTCGCCGTGATCGTCCGGCCCATGATCGATCGGCTGGCGGGGCGTGCCGCGGCGTCGTCGGAGCAGGTCGCGAAGGCGGGCGAGGGG
>NZ_CAJXJX010000070.1 GCF_913055775.1 uncultured Demequina sp.
GCGAACCCGGCGACGACCTCTCCGGACTCAGCGAGCGCTCGCCCTTCGTGCACATCAGCCGCATTCCCGAGGCCGGGCCGGGCCAGCGCAACGTCGATCCCAGCGACGCGATCAATTCCAAGGCGCCGCTGGACAAGCTGGTCGGCTCCATCACCCCGGCCGACCTGCACTACGAGCGCAGCCACGCCGGCGTGCCGATGCTGGATCCGGCCACGCACCGCCTGCTGATCCACGGCATGGCCGAGAAGCAGCTGGTCCTGACGATGGACGACGGGGCGCGCGAACTGGCCGGGGTCGACATTCGCCTGTCCAACGGCGTGATCGCGGAAATAGGCGCGGCGCTCGACCCGGTGGGTGAGATCGTGGACGCGTCGGGCTGTCTCGTGACCCCCGGTCTCGTCAACACGCATCACCACCTCTACCAGACCCTCACACGCGCGGTGCCCGGCGGGCAGGACGCGCTGCTCTTCGGATGGCTCAAGACGCTCTACCCCATCTGGGCACGCTTCGGGTCCGAGGACATGCGGATTTCTGCCCTCGCCGGGCTGGCCGAGCTTGCGCTGTCCGGCTGCACGCTGACCTCGGACCACCTCTACCTGTTTCCCAACGGCGCGCGGCTTGACGACACGATCGACGCGGCGCGCGAGAACTCGAGGAACGCGCACGACGAAGCGCTGAGCAACTCGCTGTTCGTGCGCCAGGGCGTCATGAACGGGGCCGACGTCCTTCCCTTCGCTGGGCTCTACCTCGATGAGGCTCAGCTCAGCGGCCTCACGCTGGACGGCGCCGACTTCGCGGATGCGACCCTCACGGGCGCGGAGCTCAAGGGATCATCGCTGCGCAACGCCGTGCTTGCCGAGGCCGACCTCACCGGAGCCGACCTGACGGACGCCGACCTCACGGGGGCGGACCTGTCCGAGGCGATGTTGGCCGATGCGGATCTCACGGGAGCGACGCTCACAGAGGTGCTGCGCGACGACGCATCCCTCGATGGCGCGTGGTATCTCGCGTCCGAGCCCCCGGCGGCGGATCAGGAGCTGCTGGACGAACTGCGGGCCGTGGGCGCCTCCGAGGCGGACGAGGACGACGACTGAGCCACCGGGGCGGGCATGCCGACCCCACGGATGACGCACACCCCTTCGGGATCCGGCGTCACGGATACGCGCTCGATGCCAGCCCCCTCGTCGAGCGCCGCCTGGATCAGCGTCGCGTGGATCGGGCAGACGACGTCGGGACGCAGCCGGGCGAGATCAGGGACCGGGCAGGCGCGGATGAGCGCCGCGCCGTCCGCGCGCCAGTCCACCTCGACTCCCGCGACGTCGAAGGCCGCAGTGACCGCATCGGCCGCACTGCCGGAGTCCTCCGCCACCTCAGCACCGTGGTGCCCACCCAGCCGCTCCGCCGCCACCTGCGCGCGGACGGCGGCATCGCCGCCGGCCCGTCCGAAGCCCGCCAGAAGTGCCTTGGCGAAGTCTCCGTGGACGGATCGCACGTGCGACACCGGCTGAGGGGACTCCTGGAGAGCGCGATACACCTGGCGCGGGCGACCTGGCCTCCCGGTCCGGTCGATCTCCGCCGCGGCGAGCTCGGCGTCCTCGAGTATCTCGAGGTGCGCCCGCACGGTGTTCTGGTGAAGACCCAGACGCGCTGACACCTCACTGATGGGCACCCCGCCCGGAGACCGGGCGAGCTGGTCGAGGATCCTCCGGCGCGTGCCCGAGGCGAGCGCCGCGTGACGGCGCGTCTCCAGGTCCTCGACGCCAGCCATGTCAGTCCTCGGCGGCAACGTCCTCGGGCTCCGCCGGCGGTTTCGGCGCGGCACCCGCGCATCCACATCCGCCGCACCCGCACGCGCCGGACGCCTTGCGCTGCGTCGCGGCCTCCTGCGCCTCGCGGTTCGTGTAGAACTCCATGCCATCTCCCTGCCGTGATCAGCCGGTGTGCGCCGTCTCCTCATCGTCGCCCCCGCAGGACGTCACGACCCGGGCCTTTGGCCCCGGATGGGCGTCCGGCGTGCGGGCGCGACAAGCGCTTACATCTGCCTAGGATGGACGGATGACCGCCACAACGACGTCGACCGAATGGTGGCGCACCGCCGTCATCTATCAGATCTACCCGCGCTCGTTCGCTGACTCCTCGGGCGACGGCATCGGCGACCTCGCCGGCATCACCAGCCGCCTCGAACACCTGGCCGCGCTGGGAGTCGACGCGATCTGGCTGTCGCCCTTCTACCGCTCACCTCAGAAGGATGCCGGCTACGACGTCGCCGACTTCACCGACGTCGACCCACTGTTCGGCACCCTCGCCGACTTCGACGCGATGCTCGAGCGCGCCCACAGCCTGGGACTGCGCGTGATCGTCGACATCGTGCCCAACCACACGTCCAGCGAGCATGCGTGGTTCCAGGCGGCCCTCGCATCGGCCCCCGGCTCGATCGAGCGCGCCCGCTACATCTTCCGCGACGGCCGCGGCCCCGACGGCGCCGAGCCCCCCAACAACTGGGAGTCCGTGTTCGGCGGCCCCGCCTGGACGCGCGTGACGGAGCCGGAAGGCACTCCCGGCCAGTGGTACCTGCACCTGTTCGACTCGTCCCAGCCCGATGTCGACTGGTCCAACGAGGAGGTGCGCCTCGAGTTCGACCGGGTGCTGCGCTTCTGGCTGGACCGCGGCGTCGATGGGTTCCGCGTGGACGTCGCGCATGGCCTGGCGAAGCACCCGGATCTGCCCGACTTCGTGATCGACGAGATGATCGACTCGATGGGCGCGGCGCAGATGGGCCACCCCGCGTGGGCTCAGGAGGGCGTGCACGAGATCTGGCGGCGCTGGCGTGCCGTGGTGGACGAGTACGACGGCGAGCGAATTCTCACCGCCGAGGCGTGGGTGGAGCCGCTGTCGCGCATGGCGGCGTGGGTCCGCCCGGACGAGATGCACCAGGCCTTCAACTTCCCGTACCTGATGACGCTGTGGGATGCGTCAGCGGTGAAGTCGGTCATCGACGAGTCGCTCGGGGCCTTCGCCTCCGTGGGCGCTCCCGCGACGTGGGTGCTCTCGAACCACGACGTGGTGCGCCATCCCAGCAGGCTCGCACTCACGGCGCCGAACCCGCAGGGAGTGGGCATCGGCCCCGACTCCCCTGGTCTGCCCGATCCTGCGGTCGCGCGCGCACGCGGCCGGGCGGCGACGCTGCTGATGCTTGCCCTTCCCGGCTCCGCCTACATGTTCCAGGGCGAGGAACTGGGCCTGCCCGAGGTGCTCGACATACCGGCGGACAGGCGCCAGGACCCGACCTTCGCGCGCACCCAGGGAGAGCGCTACGGCCGCGACGGCTGCCGGGTCCCGATCCCGTGGGAGGCCGATGCGCCGGCGTTCGGCTTCTCGCCCAGCGGCCAGGCCTGGCTGCCGCAGCCCGCCGAATGGGCCCCGATCGCGCGCGACCGGCAGCTCGCCGACCCGGAATCGACGCTCACGATGTACGCGCACGCGCTGCGCCTGCGCCGCGAGCGACGCCTCGGCTCAGCTGAGCTCACCTGGCTGGACACGCCGGACGGAGTGCTCGGTTTCACGGTGGGCGACGTCACGGTGATCGCCAACGTCGACGGACCCGAGACTCCGGTGCCAGATGGGATCGTGCTCGCCGCATCCCGCCCGGTAGCGGGTAGCATTCCGCAAGACACCTGCGTCTGGATCGCCCGCTAGATCCGGCCGCCTCGAGGAGGAGACGATGGCGAAGATCCAGAAGGTCGCGGAGCTCGCCGGCGTGTCGACCGCCACGGTGTCGCGAGCGCTCGCGGGCAAGGCCTCGGTCTCGCCGGCGACCCGCGCTCGTGTGGAGCAGGCTGCCAAGGAGCTCGGGTACGTCGTATCGGCGAGCGCCTCGAGCCTCGCCTCGGGCCGCACCCGCAACGTCGGCATCGTGACCCCGCAACTCAGCTCGTGGTTCTACATGAGCGTGCTCGACGGCGCCCAGCGCACCCTCTCCGACGCCGGCTACGACCTCACGCTCTACCACCTCGACGCGAACATCGGCGCTGATCTCCCCGCGGATGCCAACCCCCGTCGTCGGCGGCTCTTCGACGAGTTCCTGCGACGCAAGCGGGTGGATGCGCTCATCGCCGTCAGCCTCGAGCTCAACTCCGCCGAGCTCGCGAGCATGCACGGCCTGAACAAGCCGGTGGTCGGGATCGGCGGCCCGCTGCCCGGCGTGCCGACGCTCTCCGTCGACGACAAGGCGATCGCCACACTCGCCACGGAGCATCTCCTGTCGCTCGGTCACCGCGACATCGCGCACATCGCCGGTGACCCCGATTTCGAGCTCGACTTCCATCTGCCCGCCACCCGTCGCGCGGGATACGAGGACGCATTGAGGGGCGCCGGCATCGAGCCGGAGCCCCTGCTGGTGAGGTCTGCTGACTTCACGATCGCCGGCGGCTACGACGCCACCCTGCAGCTCCTGGGCGATCCTCGAGTGCATCCCACCGCGATCTTCGCGGCGTCCGACGAGATGGCGATCGGTGCGATGCTGGCGGCACGCGACCTGGGCCGCGATGTGCCCGGCGATCTGTCGATCGTGGGAATCGACGGCCACGACCTCGGGGGGTTCTTCGGGCTCACGACAGTCGACCAGTTCCCGCAGATCCAGGGGCGTCGCGCCGTCGAGACCGTTCTGCACGAGCTCGACGGCGAGCACGAGGAGCCGTCGAACGAGGAGCTGCCGTACGAGCTCGTGGTGCGGAAGTCGACATCGAAGCCGCGCGCCACCTCGAAGCCCTGACATGACCGCAGCCCCGCGCATCACGGTCATCGGTCCGGCGGCGTGGAACCACCTCATCGTGGTCGACGAGCTCCCGCAGCCACGATCGCAGATGGTGGCCGCGCTCGATTCCTGGTGGACCGTGGGCGGCACGTCGGCGGGCAAGGCTCTGCACCTGCTCGACCTTGGCGCGGACGTCACGCTCGTGACGCCCGTGGGAGACGACGACGATGGGACGCGATTGCGTCGCGCTCTCGAGGCCGCTGGGCTCACGGCGGTGACCGTCGCGGCCGATGCCACCGAGTCCCACACCAATCTCATGTCCACGTCCGGAGAGCGCCTGTCGCTCTACACCTCGGCACCGCGCGAGGCCACGACCGATGCGGTCACGGCCGCGATCGAGGCGTCGATCGCTGCGGACGTCGTGGTCGTGGACATGTCGCCGCTCGGTCGTGCGGCGCTTCCCGCGATCGCGGGACTGGGCGTGCCCGTGTGGACGGACCTGCACGACTGGAACGGCGCTGACGGCTACCACCGACCGTTCGCGGATGCGGCCACCGTGGTGACGCTCAACGACGACGGCGGCGGCGACCGCGATGCGATCATGGAGGGCCTGCGGGCTCGCGGCGCTCACCTGGTGATCAGGACGCTTGGCGCGGAGGGGGCCACGGCCCTCACCGCTGAGGGCACGCGGCACCAAGTGCCAGCAGATCCCGTCGACGCGATCGTCGACACGAACGGCGCCGGCGACGCTTTCACCGCAGGAGCGCTGATCGCCAGCGTGCGGGGGGCGGGCCCGGAGGCGCTGCTCCGCTCGGGCGCAACCCAGGCCAGCCGTGCGCTGGGAACCCGGCACCTGAGCCCGCTGCTCGACTGACGCGGCCGCCGTCGCGTCAGCGCACCGGCTCGTCTTCCGCGTCGAACTCCTCATACTCAGGCCCGGCCGCATCCGCGGTCTCTTCGTCAGCGGCCGGCTCGGCCTCGCTCGCGAGGGCCGGGTCTCGCCAGAGGTACCTCAGCACCAGCCAGAACACGGCTGCGAGCACGAGCGCCACCAGGCCGAGCGTCATGAGCACGTCGACGATGGGACCCAGCGCGGTGGTGGCGATGACGTCCTCGACGAGCACGCCGGCGCCGCCGTCCCGGCCACCCGGCATGAACGAGGCGATCGTCGGCGGGCCCATCGAACCCAGGGCGAACGCGATGCCGAGCCCGATGACACCCGCACCCACGAGCGCACGCGGGGCGAACCACCTCCACGTGGGCGCAAGCGCGATGCCTCCGACGATGAGGACCAGCCCCCACCATACGAACCACGTCGCGGCGAACCCGAGCGCTGCGTAAGCGGCACGGACATCCTCGAAGGTCTGGGCGTCGATGACCTCGACCTCGTAGGCAGGCAGGTCCAGGTCAGGGACGAGAGGGCCCACCACGGGGATCTCGTCGATCCGCGCGTCGACCCGAGCGCCGATGTCCACGCTGAGCGCGAAGGCGGCGGGTTCACGGTCGGCATCAGCGATCTCCTCGAGGAGCCGGTTGGACAGGCGATCGACGCCCGTCGAGACCGTGCCCGTCACGAACTCGGATCCGATCGCTGACACCAGTACGTCGTGGATCTGCTGGTCGAACAGGTCGAGCCCCGCGAGCACGATCTCCTGGTCGACCTGTTCCCTGATCGCCGCCTGCACCTGGTCGGCGACCAGGGCCGCGGTCTCGGGCGACTCGAGCACGCTGGTCACCAGGGCATCCGTGGCCGTGCCCTCCTCGATGCTGCGGACGCTCTTCACGCTCAGGCCCCATGCGACGATCAGCATGGTGCCGAGCAGGACGAGGAAGGCCGACCCCACTACTCGCAGTGCTTTCATGCCTGTCCTCCCCCTCGGGCCACACGTCCGCCGTGCCGGCCATCTGCTAGCCCAGGCTAGCGCCGCGTCCTGCCCGTGAGTGCAGCAAACGCCGCGGCCACGGCCGCCCCCGCCAACGCCGCGGCGCCCAGCCACGTCGCTCGCCGCATGACGACCGGTGCGGCCTCTTCGGTGAGGACGTCGCGCCACAGCGTGGACAGCGCGCCATCGTCGCCGCCCGGCACGAAGCGCGTGATGGTCTCGGGACCCAGCACGGCGATCGCCGCCCCGAACGCGAGGCTGATGACTCCCAGTGCGAGCAGGACCTTGGGAACGAACCACCGGCGGCGCGCGGACACCAGGATGCCGATCGTGAGCGACGCTATCCCGCACCATAGGCCCCACGCAGCGGTCCAGGCGATCCGCGCGTAGGCGCTCCGCGTGGTCTCGAAAGTCTCGGCGTCGAGAGCCTCGACGGCCACGGGTGGCACCGTCACCTCGGGAATCACCTCGCCGACTGCCGGGAGGTCATCGATCCGCGCATTGATCGCGTCGGAGACGTCCACCTCGATCACCAGCGGCGCGGGCTCGCGGAGCGCATCGGTGAGCGCCTCGGTGAATTGGGCGTGGGCATCGTCGACCGCATCGAGCGCCGCTTCCTTGAACCCAGGGCTGTCGACCGCGGCGTCGATCCCGGTGGCGATCGCTCCCTCGACGAGGGGGACCACCGCCCCGGCCCCCGCGTCGGCGATCGCCCCCAGCGCGCGGTCGGTGGCGTCGGACGCGATCGCCGCTCTCACGGCGGGCGTGTCCAGAGCTCGCTCAGCGATGCCCCGCAGCGCCGTCCCGTCCTCGACAGCGTTCACCACGACTGAGCTCACCGCCCAAGCGGCCACCAGGAAGGCTCCCACGATGATGCAGATCGCGGATACCACCGTGCGCAGTCCCGTCACCGGCGCCGCCTCCGTACCGTCACGTGGTCGTGTCCCAGCCGTAGAACACCCGCTCGGTCACGGCGCGCGCGTGGCGCGTGGTGCGCCCGTGTCGCTCGATGAGCTCGGCCCCCGTGTCGTCCACATTCATGATTCCGGCGAGGATTCTCACCTCGCGCGCATCGCCAGGAAGGACGTCGGGAGAGCGTTCACGACCGCGCAGCGCGAGAGCCCCACGCAGATCGGTGGCCAGCACCCAGGCGTCGTCCAGGTCGGCCGCGTCCGTCCGCGAGAGCAGCCCAGCCCTGGTCGCGGCGTGAAGGGCCTCGCGCGTACGCGTGGTCCGCAGCCCGTCGACGTCGTGCGCGTGCTGCAACTGGAGCAGTTGCACCGTCCACTCGACGTCCGACAGGCCGCCCGGGCCGAGCTTGAGATGACGGCGTGGGTCGACACCACGCGGCAGCCGCTCGGACTCCATGCGCGCCTTGAGCGTGCGCATCTGCTTGAGCGCCGAGGGCGGCAGCTCCGGCGGGTAGCGCACGGCGTCGATCATCGTGGTAAAGGCGGCGAGAAGCTCCTCGTCCCCGGCGCACGGGCGGGCGCGGAGCAGCGCCTGCGCCTCCCACGGGTCAGACCAGCGCTCGTAGTAGGCGGTGCAGGACGCGAGAGACCTCGCCAGGGGCCCGTTGCGCCCCTCCGGTCGCAGATCAGCGTCGATCTCGAGCGGCGGCTGCGGATTGGGCGCCTGAAGCAGGCGCTGGAGCTCCCGCGCGACCTTGACCGCCAGAGCCGAAGCCTGCTCGTGCTCGCCGTCGAACACGAACTGCACGTCGGCGTCGGAGCTGTACGACATCTCGGAGCCGCCGTAGCGCCCCATGGCGACCACGATGACCGAGATCGGCAGTGTGTCGAACCCTTCATCGCGCGCGACCACGGCCGTCGCGATGCGCAACGCGCCCGCGATGAGCATGTCTGCCGTCGCGGTGACCGATGCGGCCGCCTGGACGGAGTCGATCAGCCCCAGGACGTCCGCCGCGGCCACGCGCGCGAGCTCCCGGCGCCGCAGCCCGCGCAGCGCGGTGATGCACTGATCGGCGTCGTCGGATCGCTTGAGGATCGCGTCAGCCTCCCGCGCCAGCCGCTCGGGCGAGCGCGGTTCGAGCTGCGCGTTGTCGCCCAGCCAGGTGACGTTCTCCGCTGAGCTGAGCAGTGCGTCGGTCACGTACACCGAGGTCGACAGCAGGCGCGCGAGCCGCTCCGCCGCCGTGCGCGAGTCCCGCAGCAGCTTGAGGTACCACTGGGAGTTCTCGAGCTGCTCGGACAGACGGCGGAAGGCGAGCAGACCGGCATCCGGGTCCGCGCCGTCCGCGAGCCAGCCGATCATGGCGGGAAGGAGCTGGCGCTGGATGGATGCCCGGCGCGAGACGCCCTCGGTGAGGGCCGTGATGTGCCGCAGCGCGGCCTGAGGGTCGTCGAAGCCGATGGCCGCCAAGCGGTCGCGCGCGGCGGCGTCGTCGAGCCGCGCCTCGTCGGCGCTCAGCGACGCGACCACGGGCAGGATGGGTCGGTAGAACATCTCGAGGTGCATCGCGCGGACGTCGCGGCGGATGTCGTGCCAGACCTCGTCCATGTACTCGACGGTGGCGAAGCCGGACGCGCGCGCGAGGACGCGCCGATCGTCTTCGGCGGCGGGCATGAGGTGCGTGCGGCTCAGGCGGCGCAGCTGGAGGCGATGCTCCCAGACGCGCAGCTGCCGGTAGGAGCGGTCCATCTTCGCGGCGTCGGGACGGCCCACGTATCCGCCGCGGCGCAGCGCCGCGAGCGCATCGAGCGTGGAGCGCGCACGAAGCGACGGGTCATGGCGTCCGTGCACGAGCTGCAGCAGCTGAATGGTGAACTCGACGTCGCGCAGACCTCCTGGCCCCAGCTTGATCTGGCGGTCCGACTCGTGGGCGGGCACGTGCTCCTCCACCCGACGGCGCATGGCCTGGGCGCTCTCCACGAAGCCCTCGCGCTCGACCGCCTTCCAGACCATGGGTCCCATGGCCTCGACATACGCAGCTCCCACCTCGCGGTCCCCCGCGATCGGGCGGGCCTTGAGCAGCGCCTGGAACTCCCACGTCTCCGCCCACCGCTCGTAGTACGCACGGTGCGAGGCGACGTTGCGCACGAGGACGCCGTCCTTCCCCTCGGGCCGGAGATTCGCGTCGACCTGCCACAGCGCGGGCTCGGCACCGGCACGGTCGCAGGCTCGCGACGCGGCGTTCGCGAGGCGAATCGCCACCCGGAGCGCCTTGTCCTCGTCGGCGCCCTCCGCCGGTTCGGCAGCGAAGATCACGTCGACGTCGGAGACGTAGTTCAGCTCGCGGCCGCCGCACTTGCCCATGCCGATGATCGCGAGGCGCGTCAGCGCGTGCTGGGGCTCACCGGCGCGGGCCACCGCGAGTCCCGCCTCGAGTGCCGCGCCGGCGAGATCCGCCAGGGCCGCACCGACAGCCGGGAACAACGGCGCCGGCTGGTCCGCGTACAGGTCCTCGGCGGCCACGCGCATCAGTTGCCTGCGGTACGCGACACGCAGAGCCCGCACGCCCTCGTCCCCCTCGACGGTTGCCACCGGGATGTCCGCGTCGGGGTCCGCCCCGACGGCCTCCAGAAGAGCGCGGCGCTGGTCGACGATCGCGAAGGACTCGCCCTCCGGCCACGCGGAGAAGTCGGCGAGGAACTCCGGGTGCAGCACCAGGAAGTCGCCGAGCGCGACGGACGCGCCGAGCAGCACTCCCAGCCGCCCGCCCGCAGCGGTGTCGGCCAATGCCCTCAGGGCATCGAGGTGACCGCTGTCGCGTGCCGCCTCGGCGATGCGCAGGAGCTGCAGCAGGCCCGTGTCGGGGTCGGCGAGGTACGACACCGTGTGGGCGGGGTCCTCGAGCTGGACGCCGGTGATGTCGCTGATCTGCGCGATCAGGGACTCGGCGCGCGCAGCATCCGACACGCCCGCGCGCCGGAGCCTCGTCGCGAAGGAGACCTCACGTGAGCTCACGGCGCCTACAGCACAGGCAGGTACTGTTCGAGCTCGTAGGGAGTGACCTGCGCCCGGTACGCCTTCCACTCCGCGCGCTTGTTCCGCAGCACGAAGTCGAACACCCGCTCGCCCAGCGTCTCCGCCACCAGCTCGGAGCGCTCCATGACCTCGACCGCCTGCGACAGCGACGTGGGCAGCGCCTGGTAGCCCATGGCCTTGCGCTCGGCGGCACTGAGCTCCCACACGTCGTCCTCGGCGCCCTCGGGAAGCTCGAGACCGTCCTCGATCCCCTTGAGCCCCGCGGAGAGCAGTACCGAGAAGGCCAGGTACGGGTTGGCTGCGGAGTCGAGCGCGCGGTACTCGACGCGCGTGGACTGCCCCTTGCCGGGCTTGTGAATCGGGATGCGCACCAGCGCCGAGCGGTTGTTGGAGCCCCAGCACACGTAGGACGGCGCCTCGGCGCCGCCCCAGAGGCGCTTGTACGAGTTGACGTACTGGTTGGTGATCGCGCTGATCTCGGGGGCGTACTTCAGCAGCCCCGCCATGAACTGCCGCGCGACCTGGGAGAGCTGGTGGTCGGTGCCCGCCTCATAGAACGCGTTGCGGTCGCCCTCGAAAAGGCTCATGTGCGTGTGCATGCCGGAGCCGGGCCCGTCAGCGAGCGGCTTGGGCATGAAGGACGCGAACACCCCCTGCTGGAGCGCCACCTCCTTGATCACCGTGCGGAAGGTCATGATGTTGTCCGCCATGGTGAGCGCGTCCGCGTAGCGCAGGTCGATCTCGTTCTGCCCCGGACCGGCCTCGTGGTGCGAGAACTCGACCGAGATGCCCATCGACTCGAGCATCGTGATGGCCTCGCGGCGGAAGTTGTGGGCCGTGCCGCGCGGCACGTTGTCGAAGTAGCCGGCCCTGTCGACGGGCTTCGGCGGCACCCCGGGCTCGGGCTTCTCGAGCAGGTAGAACTCGATCTCGGGGTGCGTGTAGAACGTGAATCCCAGCTCCGAGGCCCGGTCCAGGTTCCGCTTGAGCACCTGACGAGAGTCGGACAGCGCGGGCTCGCCGTCGGGAGTCGAGATGTCGCAGAACATGCGCGCCACGCCGTGCTCGGCGCCACGCCACGGGAGGATCTGGAACGTCGTCGGGTCGGGCTTCGCAAGCATGTCGGCCTCGTACACGCGCGTCAGGCCCTCGACGGCCGAGCCGTCGAAGCCGATGCCCTCGGTGAACGCGTTCTCGAGCTCTGCGGGCGCGATCGCCACGGACTTGAGGATCCCGAGCACGTCGGTGAACCAGAGCCGGATGAACCGGATGTCACGCTCCTCGACACTGCGGAGCACGTATTCCTGCTGCTTGTTCATAGGCCCATCCTGCCCTACGAGTGTGTCCGATGCGTAACGTGACCGCCCTCGGGTGGACGGCTACGCTCGCACCATGCCAACGCTGAGAGTCGCGCTCGCCCAGATCAACCCCTGCGTGGGAGACATCGCTGGTAATGCCGCGCTCGTGATCGACCGGTGCCGCGCCGCGAACAGCCTGGGCGCCCACCTGGTCGTGTTTCCCGAGATGGTCGTGACGGGCTATCCCATCGAGGACCTTGCCCTGCGTGAGAGCTTCCAGCGCGCGGCCGCAGGAGCCGTCGAGTCGATCGCGACGGATCTGGCGGCGGCGGGCCTCGGCGACCTCACGGTCGTGATCGGCACCCTCGGAGTGAGCCGGGCGGGCAAGCCCTTCAACCAAGCGGCCGTGGTGCGCGACGGCGACGTGATCGCGCGCTACAACAAGCACCACCTCCCCAACTACGGCGTGTTCGACGAACGCCGCATCTTCGCCGCCGGTGAGGACCGATGCGTGGTCGAGGTGCGCGGCACCCGCGTGGGGTTGGTGATCTGCGAGGACATCTGGCAGGACGGCGGACCTGTCGCGCAGATGGACGATGCGGACATCCAGCTGCTCGCAGTGCTGAACGGGTCGCCGTTCGAGGAGGGCAAGGGCCACGTGCGAACCGAACTGGCCCAGCGGCGTGCTCGAGAGGTGAACGCGCCCGTCGCCTATGTGAACCTCTGGGGCGGCCAGGACGACCTGGTGTTCGACGGGCACAGCTTCATCGTGGGCGCCGATGGCACCGAGCTCGCGGCCGCCCCTGGCTTCACCGACGCGCTGATGGTCTGGGATGTTCCCGAGGACTTCGACACTCCGCAGCCCTCCCACATCGCCGAGCGAGCCAGCGACGACGAGCAGGTCTACTGGGCGTGCGTCACCGGCCTGCGTGACTACGTCCTCAAGAACGGCTTCAGCTCGGTAGTGCTGGGCATGTCGGGAGGCATCGACTCGGCGCTGACCGCGGCGATGGCTGCGGACGCCATCGGCGGCGCCAACGTGGTGGGCGTGTCCATGCCGTCTGCCCACTCGTCCGACCATTCACGAGACGATGCCGCGGATCTCGCCAAGCGCATCGGCGCGGACTACCGCGTGGAGCCCATCGCGCAGATGGTCGACGCGTTCCAGGCACAGCTCGCTCTGGACGGCGTCGCGGAGGAGAACCTGCAGGCGCGGGTGCGCGGCGTCATCGTCATGGCGATCTCGAACCGCGAGGGCCACCTCGCGATCGCTCCCGGCAACAAGTCCGAGCTCGCGACGGGCTACGCCACCATCTACGACGCCGGCTCCATCGGCGGCTTCGCGCCTCTCAAGGACGTCGACAAGTCGCGCGTGTGGGAGCTGGCGCGGTGGCGCAACGCGTACGCCGAGTCCCGAGGGGAGGTGCCCCCCATCCCCGTGAGCTCGATCGACAAGCCGCCGAGCGCGGAGCTGCGCCCCGGCCAGACCGATCAGGACTCCCTTCCCCCGTACGAGCTTCTCGACGAGGTCCTCGACGCCTACGTCGAGCACGCCGAGGGGCGCGAGGAACTGCTCGCCCGCGGATTCGACGCCGAGGTGGTGGACACGGTGCTGCGGCTCGTCGACCGCGCGGAGTGGAAGCGCCGGCAGTATCCCCTGGGAGCGAAGGTGACGGCGCTCGCGTTCGGACGCGACCGCCGCCTGCCCATCACCAACCGCTGGAGCGAGAACACCTGAACCCTCTCTCCCTCCACCGAAGTGGATCCCTTTCGCTTCCCTAAGCGCCTAGGTGAGCGAAAGGGATCCATTTCGCGGGGAGGGGCGTGGGAGGGGTGACGCCTAGAGTGGAGCCATGAGCGATCGCAAGAAGGTCCGCATCCATCACTTCGCGCAGATGAAGCAGCGCGGCGAGAAGATCACGATGCTCACCGCGTACGACTTCCCCACTGCCCACGCCTTCGACGCCGCGGGCGTGGACATGCTGCTGGTGGGCGACTCGATGGCCGACAACATGCTCGGCTACGACTCCACCGTGCCGCTGACGCTGGACGAGATGGTGCCGTTCGCGCGCGCAGTCGCCAAGGGCGCGCCGCACGCCTTCGTGGTCGCCGATCTGCCCTTCGGCACGTACGAGGTCTCGCCCGAGCAGGCCGTCGAGTCGTCGATCCGCATGATGAAGCTGTCCGGCGCGCAGGCCGTGAAGTTCGAAGGCGGGCGCCGCATCGCGGCGCAGGTGAAGGCGGTGACCGATGCGGGCATTCCCTTCTGCGGTCACCTGGGCTTCACGCCGCAGTCGGAGAACGCTCTGGGAGGGCGCCGGATCCAGGGACGGGCCGACGGCGCGTACGAGGAGATTCTCGCCGATGCGCTCGCGCTGCAGGAGG
>NZ_CAJXJX010000071.1 GCF_913055775.1 uncultured Demequina sp.
GACCAATGGTCGGGCACGCTGGTGCTGATCGGCCAGCCGGCCGAGGAGCTGGGCCTGGGCGCGCAGATGATGCTGGATGACGGGCTGTTCGAGCGTTTCCCGCTGCCCGACGCCGTGGTCTCCTTCCACACATTCGGTGCCATTCCCTCGGGCATGATCGGCTATGTGCCGGGCTATGCGATGGCGAATGTCGATTCGGTGGACATCACGGTGCGCGGGATTGGCGCGCACGGGTCCACGCCGCATGTCGGCCGCGACCCCGTGCTGCTTGCCTCGCAGATCGTGGTGGCGCTGCAATCGCTGGTCAGCCGCGAGCTGAACCCGCTGGAATCCGGCGTGGTCACGGTGGGCGCGATCCCCTTCCTGGGCCTCATCGTGCCCAACATCGTGACGCTCATGCTGGGTGACAACCTGCGCCGCGTGCTGCCCACGACGGCGCTTGCGGGCGCCGCGCTCGTCGTGTTCTGCGACATCTTGGGCCGCTGGCTGATCTTCCCCTACGAGATCGCGGTCGGGACCATCGTGGGAGTGATCGGCTCCGCGATCTTCCTCGTGCTCATCATGCGGAGGAGGAACACGTATGCGGCGGCGTGAGGACCTGAGCAGGGCCGATGCGCGGGTCGCCTCCCGGACGGGCGGCACCACGGGTGCCGCGACACCAGGCGCCCACCTCACCCAGGTGGAGATCCCGCGCGAGCCTGCCGCCGCATCGGCCCTCCCGCATGCCTCGCAGGAGCCGCGCGAGCGGCGACTGGTCGTGGTCTTCGCGTCTCTCGCGCTGCTGGTCGTGGGCGCGATCGCGCTGTACCTGACGTGGGGCGTCGACGGCCACTGGGACTTCGCACTGCCGCGCCGCCTGGAGCAGGTCGCGGCGCTGATCGTCGTGGGCGTCGCGATCGCGGTATCCACAGTGATCTTCCAGACGCTCACACAGAACCGGATCCTGACGCCGTCGATCATGGGCTTCGACGCGCTGTACGTGCTGCTCGCGACCACGCTGGTGTTCGTGCTGGGGTCGACGGTCGCGGAGTCGATCGACCCGCTGCTGATGTACGCCGTCAACGCGGGGCTCATGATGGGTGCGGCGACGCTCCTGTTCCGGTGGGTGCTGGGCGACGGCACGCGCGGGCTCTACACGATGGTCCTCGTGGGCGTCATCGCGGGCACGTTCTTCGGATCGCTGACGTCGTTCATGTTCCGCGTCATGGACCCCAATGAGTTCGACACGCTCATGGACCAGCTGTTCGCGAGCTTCAACGCGATCGACACCACGCTGCTGGGGATCTCGGCGGTGCTGCTGGGCGTGGGGATCGTGGCTGCGTATCGGCTGGTGCCTCGACTCGACGTGCTGGTGCTGGGCCGGGAGCGCGCGATCACGCTCGGGCTCGACTACGACCGCACCGTCACCGTGCTTCTGCTGATCGTGGCGGGTCTGGTGTCCGTCTCGACCGCGCTGGTGGGGCCCATCACGTTCCTGGGTCTGCTGGTCGCCAACCTCGCCTACCAGCTGACGCGCACGCACCGTCACGTCATCAACCTCACCGCCGCGGGGATGCTCGCGGTCGTCGCGCTGGTCCTGGGCCAGGCGGTGCTGGTGCACGTGCTGCATTTCGCCGGCACCCTCGCGTCGATCATCAACGTCGTGGGCGGCATCTACTTCATCGCCCTGCTGCTCAAGGAGGCTCGCGCATGATCACCATCGACTCCGTCATCAAGACCTACGGCGAGACCACCGTCGTGGACGCGGTGTCGCTCGAGCTGCCCGACTCCGGCGTCACGTCGATCATCGGGCCCAACGGCGCCGGAAAGTCGACCCTGCTGTCGATCGTTTCGCGCATTCTTGGCGCCGATGCGGGGGTCGTCTCGGTCGAGGGGCTCGACGTGTTCCACTCGCCGTCGCGCGAGGTCGCCAAGAAGCTGTCGATCCTGCGTCAGGACCAGCACACCACCGCGCGCATCACCGTGCGCGAGCTGGTCGAGTTCGGGCGGTATCCCCACTCCCACGGCCGCCTGACGGCCGAGTGCCACGCCGCCGTCGCATCGGCCCTGGAGTATTGCGACCTCGCCGATCTTGTCGACCGGCCCATCCACCAGCTCTCCGGCGGCCAGCGCCAGCGCGCGTATGTCGCGATGGTGCTCGCGCAGGACACCCGCTACGTGCTGCTCGACGAGCCGCTCAACAACCTCGACATGGTGCACGCCACCGGGCTGATGCGCCTGCTGCGCTCACTCGCGGACGAGCGCGGCAAGTCCGTGGTGCTGGTGCTGCACGACATCAACTACGCGAGCGCGTACTCGGACAGGATCGTGGCGATGCGCGACGCCAAGGTCGTCGTGGACGGGCCGCCCGCGTCCGTGATCACCCCCGACGCCCTCGAGAGCGTGTACGGCATGCCGTTCCGCGTGCACGACCTCGACGGCGAGCGCGTCGCGTCGTACTACCGCTAGTCCTCAGCCTCCGTTTGATCCCCTGCCTCTTGCCTACCCCACTGGAGTTCTCATGGCCATCGACATCACCGGCCGCGCCGTCACCGACCGCGCACCCCGCTACCTCAAGCAGCTGTGCAAGCACCTGGGCGAGAAGATCGACGTCGAGTACGACGAGAGCTCGGGCGTGGTGCGGTACGAGGACGCCGTGGCAACCCTCACGGCGACCGACCGCGCGCTCGAGTGCGCGATCTCCGGCGCGACGGACCTGCATGTGTACCGGGCCATGGGGATCGTGGCGGGGCACCTCGAGAAGTTCGGGGCGCGGGACGGGCTGGTGTGCAGCTGGGACGACGCCGACGTCGAGGCCGAGTATCGGGCCCGACGGGAGGCGATGCTGGCCCAGCGGCGCGCCGAGGTCGAGGCGAAGGAAAAGCGCGCGGAAGGCGAGTGAAAATCCCCGTCGCGACCGCATCGGCTGGCATTATGCCTGGTAGATTGACTCTAAGGTTAGCCTTTCCGAAACAATAGAGTTTCGTAATTGATTAGGAAATGGCCGAGTGTCTTTAATTGAAAATGTGACACGCGCGCTTTTCGGGCGTATTCTTGTGGGCAGAAGACCTAACAAGGAGGACCACCATGGCCACCATGATCAGCCTGCCGATCGTCTCGTCGTGCTCCGTCGAGACCTGCGGCTTCAACCACGACGGCTGCCGCGCCGGCGCCATCAACGTCTCGGGCGACCACGGTCACTGCTCGACGTTCATCGCGACCGACAACAAGGGCGGACGCTTCGACAACGCGGGCGTGGGCGCGTGCACCCGCACCGACTGCACGTTCAACGAGGAGATGAGCTGCACCGCCGAGGCGATCGAGGTCGGCGCCTCGTTCGACACTGCGGACTGCCTGACCTTCGAGGCGCGCGCCTGACGCGCAGCATCTGACGCTTTCCGGAGCCCCGGCACGCCCTCGCGGCGGCCGGGGCTTCGTCATGTCCGGTGACATTCGCTCGGGTCCGCGGGCTCTCCGACTGGCACTGAGGCCGCGTGACAGACTGAACCGGTGACTGCCAGCCCGCCGCACCCGGACTCGCCGGGCTCCTCGCGCATGCGAGTGCTGGGCATTCAGCGCGCGCAGTGGCGGGACCTGTGGGCCGGCACCGTTGCGGTCTCGCCTCTCATGCCTGGCGCGGTGGTGTTCGGCCTGGCGTTCGGCGCGCTGATCCAGGTCGTGGGCCTGCCGTGGTGGATGGCGCCGTACGCGAGCTCCACGGTGACCGCGGGCGCGAGCCAGATCGCGATCGTCGAGGCGCTGCGCCAGAACGCCCCCATGGCGATCGCGGTCATCACCGCGCTGGTGATCAACGCGCGGCTCGCGTTGTACTCGGCGGCGATGGCGCCCATCTTCGCGGCGTTCCCGCGGCGCTGGCGCTTCGCGCTTGCATACCTGATGACGGACCAATCGGCGGCGGTGACCTCGATGGAGGTCGACAAGTGGCCGGACCCGGTGCGCCGGCGCTGGTTCGTGCTCGGCGTCTCGGGGCCTTTCGTGGGGATCTGGATCCTCGGGACCACCGCAGGCGTGATCCTGGGCCCGGTGATTCCCGAGTCCTGGCAGATCGGCTTCATCGTGCCGTTGATGTTCATCGCGGTGCTGGTGCCCGGACTGCGCACGTGGCCCGGCGTCGCCGCCGCGGGAATCTCGATCGCTACCGTGCTGCTGCTCAAGGACCTGCCGTACGGACTGAACGTGCTCACGGGGGCTCTGCTGGGCATTGCGCTGGGCTCGTTCGTGCCCGACCGCTCGCATCCGGTCGACGAAGAGGCGGTGCCACCGGGCGCCGCGCCCGAGGCCCACGACCCATGACCCTCACGGCATTCATCGTCTTCACGCTCGCCGCGATCGGGACGTACCTGATCCGAGTCTCCGGCATCGTGCTCCTCGGCGGCGACCGCGAGCTGCCGCCGCGCGTGCGCAAGGCGCTGTCACTGGTCGCACCCGCGGCGATGGCCGCGATCATCGCGAACTCGCTGTTCCTCGAGCAAAGCGACTGGCGCGCCTTCGGGCCCTGGCACATCGCGGCCATCGTGGCCGTGGGCGTCGCTCTCTGGAAGCGGTCGATGGGATGGACGCTCGCGCTGGGTGCCGCAGCCTTCGCGGCGCTGCTGCTCGCGGGCTTCTAGCGCAACCCGAGCCCGCATCGGCTCCCCCGCAGACCCGTCGCTGCTCGCACCTCACCCTCGCTCGCGCCACACCAGTGTCAACCTGTTGACAACTCGCACGATCCAAGTGTTAACTGGTTGACATGTCCGACAAGCTGACGTTCACTCTCCACGAGCTGGTTCAGGTCCTCGATCAGTCCGCGGACTCCTTGCTGACGTCCAAGTACGGCGTCACGGGCAGCCAGTTCGTGTTCCTTGCCACCCTCGAGGACGTCGAGCCCACGGATGTCACGACGCTCGCTGAGTGCCTCGGAGTCTCCAAGGCCGCGGTCAGCAAGCGGGTCCCCAGTCTGGCCGACGCCGGCTGGATCACCACCGCCGACGACCCCCACCACAAGCGTCGCGTAGTCCTGACGGTCACGCAGCGGGGCCGCGACCTGGTCGAGCGCGCCGGCCGCGATCTCGACGCCCAATTCACCGCGCTCTTCCAGCACCCGGCCGCCGCCGGGCTCGACCCTCGCCTGCTCAAAGACCAGCTCAACACCCTCATCTCGATCCTGCGACAGAACGGACCCCTCTCATGACCCGCATCCTCGTCGTGATCGGCACCCCGATCGCCGACAGCCTCAACCACGCGCTCGCCCACTCGTACATCGACGCCGCCCGCGCCGCCGGCGCGCACGTCGACGTGGTCGACCTCGCTCGCGACGGCATCCCGGCCCACCCCGAGGTTCGCCAGGACCTCCGCGCACCGCGCACGGACCAGGACCCGCCGCTCGACCCCGCGATCGCGCCCTACGTCGAGCGCGTCGAGGCCGCCGACCACCTCGCTCTCTTCTTCCCGCAGTGGTGGGGCACGTACCCGGCCGCATTCAAGGCGTGGATCGACCGCGCGATCGTGTCCGGCTCTGCGTTCCAGTACAAGGACGGCCGCGGCTGGACCAAGCTGCTGACCGGCCGGACCGCGCGCATCGTCATGACCATGGACTCACCGCGCTGGTGGAACTGGTGGATGTACCGCGACGCGGCCGTGCGGGCCCTCAAAGTCGCGACGCTCTGGTACGTGGGAATCGACACCGTGGGCGTGACGCGAATCCCCGAGGTGAAGCACTCGTCGAGGGCGAAGCTCGAGCGGGCTGTCGCGTCGACGGGACGCGTGGGCGCGGCCGATGCGGCACGCACGCCCTCGCCGCGCATCACCCGGCGGAAGACACCGGCAACGGTGGCGTAGTCCGCTCAGTGCAGCGAGGCATCGGGTGCGGAGCGCCGATGCGCGGTGAAGGTCACCGTCAACCCTGCCCGGGAAGGGGCGCAGCAGAACAGCCCAGCCCGCGCATCGGCCTCCGGCGCCAAAGGCGCCACACGCACCAGGCGCCACTGCTCATCGCCCGCACGCGCGCGGATCGTCACGGCGTCACCATCGCGCGACGCGCGAACCGTGACCTCTCGGCCGGCCCACTCAAGCACGGGCGCCACTGACCAGTCAGAGCTGCCGTGTGTCACGACAGCCCCCACCTGCGGCGAGCCGTCCGAGACCTCGACACCTGCCTTGATCCAGGTCTCCTCGTCGACGCGGATAATAATGCCCGCCTGATCGAACTGCTGGTCGTAGTCGAGCAGGAAGGACACCTCGACTGCCTCGCTCGCGCCCAGCGGGGCCACGAGCGCGTGGGCGTCGTCGTGCACGAAGCCGTAGGACGTGTGGCGCCACGCATCAGAGCCTTCGCGGGCCGTCACCAGCAGCCGGCCGCCGTCAAGGCCCGCCGCGGCGGGCGGCGTGGTCCACTCTCCGGTGTCGAGCAGCGCTGCCAGATCCATGCGCCCAGGCTACGACCCGCGTCGCGCCAGCGCGGGTGCTAGCGTCGCGCACATGAGCGACGCGGAGCCGCACACGCCCCTCGACACGGGCCCGCCCGCCGCTCACCCCTCGATCACGCCGGCGACGGTCCGCGCCCTCGTCGACGACCAGGACCCCGACTTCCACACGATGGCGCTGGGCGAGCGCTTCGACGGCTGGGACATGGCGCTGTATCGCCTGGGCGACGACCTCGCCGTCCGCCTGCCCCGCGTCGAGTCCGCCGTCGACTCGCTGATCGCGGAGATGCGGTTCGTCCCTCGCCTGTCCGAGGCCTGGGACTTCCCCTTCCCGCGCGTGGTGCGCTCGGGGCTCCCGGGCCGCGGCTACCCGTGGCCGTGGGCGATCGTCACGTGGGTGCCGTCCGCCACCGCCGACAAGGTGCCACTGCGTGCGGAGGCCGGCCCACGCATCGGCCGCGCGATCGCCCAGGTGCACGCCATCGCGGATGCCGACGCCCCCTACAACCCCGAGCAGTCGCTGCCCATGCGCGCACGGGGAGCGGACCTCGACTGGGCGCTCGAGCAGCTGGCCGATGCGCGGGGCCCGCAGGGCGAGACGCTCGACCTGGCACGGGTGGAGGAGCTGTGGCAGGCGGCGCTGGACGCGCCGCCCGGGCGCGACACGGTGTGGTCGCACGCGGATCTCCACGGGTCCAATGTGCTGTCCGCGGACGGCGACTTCGCAGGCATCATCGACTGGGGCAAGATGGCCGGGTGTGACCGGGCCGTGGACCTGGGTTTCCTGTACACGGTGATGCCGGCCGCCGGGGTGTGCGCGGCGGTGGCCACCTACCGGGACTTGACCGGCGTCGAGGACTCGGGCCTCGAGGCGCGACTGACCGGCATCGGGCTCGCCAAGTGCCTCCTGTGGGCGACTCTGGACCGGCCGCTGAACGTGGCGATGGCGTGGCGAGGGCTGCGCGAGCTGGGGGTCGTGAACGAGCACCGGCCTGCCGGGAGCTGATGCCCCCGGCAGGCCGGCGCCGCTGCCGCGTGCGTCAGGGAGCGACCGTCACCACGCGGGGCTGCGAAGAGGTCTCGCCGGCGTGGTTGGCGAAGACGATCACGTACTCGTGCTCGCCCGACGCCCGGCCGTCAAGGGCCACCTCGACGCGTTGCGCCGCCGGGCTCGCGGCCTCGAGCTCGCCCGAGGCGACTGGCTCGCCGTCCTCGAACAGCTCCCACGCAGTGGCGTTAGTACCCCACCACAGGTTCGCGGTGACCACGTAGGAACCATCACGGTCCCAGTTGTCGTGCGACAGCACCGGCACGCCGGGGCGTGCATCCGTCACCGACACCGTGAGCGGGGCGGTCCGCGTGGACCCCTGCGAGTTCACGGCCTCGAGCACGAACTCGTACTCACCGTCGGCGAGCCCTGAGATCGGGAACGCGGCGTGCTGAGCCGTGGGGCCGCCTGCCTCGAGCTCACGCGTCGCGACCTCGACACCGTCCTGGTACAGGGTGATGCGGCTGGCGTTGGCGCCCCACCACATGTCCCACCGCACCTCGAAGGTCCCGTCGTGAAGGCCGTGAGACCACCCGCTCGTGGAGCTCAGGACGCCGGGTGCCGGGACTGCCGTCTCGTCATCCTCGGGCGGCTGCTGCGCGTCGAGGCAGTCCTGGTACGCGTCCGCATCGGGAGAGAAGCGGAACCAGTCGAAGCTGGCCTCGATCTCCGGCGTTGAGGCGCCGCCGCGGAAGGCGTACGGTCCCACGTGCGTGAAGCCCGCGAGCTCGGCGTCGATGTCCCGTCCATACCGGGTGAACTGCTCGCCGTCGTAGGACACGGACGCGCGAATGCTCGTGCCGTCGGACGTGTACCGGAGCCACAGCTCCGACTGACCGGTCTCTGGCGGCGCGGCGTCTTGGCGGTTGCCGCCGTCGCGGTGGTAGACCAACTCGACCGTGCGGCCCCCCGACGCCTCGACCAGGTCGAGCTTGGCGTAGTGGGTGTCGCTGGCGTACAGCAGGAGACCGGCCTGCTGATACCTCTGCGCCGGGTCGATCTCCACCCTGGTGGTCACCTGCCACGGGCCGTCGGGCAGCTCCTGCTGCAGCAACGGCGCCGCCGAGACACCACCGGCATAGGTCGGGATCACGAGCGCATCATCAACAACCTCGTGGCGCGCGAGATCCTCACGCACGACGCGGTCCCAGGTGCCGTCCGCGAGAGCGCCATCGAACTCGTCGCTTCCCGGCGCCGCGCACTGCTCGAACACCGGGTTGTCGACATCCTCGGGGAAGCCGCCGAAGGGCTGGGGCACCACGACCTCCGCGCCGTCCTTGGCCCATGCGATGGTGGCGCCCAGCCGGTCGCCCGACTCGTAGAACAGATACGTCTCGCCGTCGTGCGTGACGACCTCCGGGGCGGCGACGCGTCCCACGTCGTCGCCGATGCCGCTCGCCTCGTGCAGGACGATGGGCTCCTCTCCCACCTCGCGCAGGGTCGGGTCGATCGTGCGGGCGTAGGACTTGCCGCTGGACGCGTGATAGATCACGTACAGCTGACCGTCCCACTCCCAGAGGTCGGCGCCCGAGACGTTCGCACCCTCCTCCTCACCGGGGTAGACCACGTAGTCCGGTGCGACGGTCCACGTCTCGCCGTCCACGGACTCCGCGAGCCGGATCTTGCGGCGGTTGTCCGTCTCGTTCGCCATGTAGAACATGCCGTACGCGTACGCACCATCGGTGTCGGGGTGCTCGAACACGCGTCCGTAGCTCGACTCCGTGGTGATGGGGCTCGCCATCGCCGTGGTGACCGCGACCCCGCCGTACTCGAAGGTCACGCCGTCGGTGGTCGTGGCCCACCTGGTGGTCGAGTTCTCCCCGTGGAAGTACAGGTACAGCTCGTCGGCCTGCTCGTTCCAGATGGCGTCCGGGCTCGAGATGTGGCTGACGTCGAAGTGCGGATCCCAGTCGCGCTCGATGATGGGGTTGTCGGCGTATTCCGTCCAGGGGCCCTCGAGAGAGTCCGCATACATGAGCATGATGCCGCCGGGGGCATCGTGCGGAGCGAGGTACAGGTACCACTCGCCGAGCGGGTCATCGAGAAAGGCGCCGGCATGGAACACGCTGGGGAAGATGAACTCGTCCGTGGGGTTGTAGATCATCTCGGACTTGTCCGTGATGACGCCCTGATAGCCGAACTCGGGCCAGTTCTCCGGTGGATCGGCCGTCTCGGCCGATGCGGGGACCGCCAGCGCTGCTCCGAGGGCGAGCGCCGCGGCGATGGCGCCGGGGGCGCGCATGCGGTGCTGGTGCTTCATGGGGTTGTCAGCCTTTCGTCGGGGACGGCTGACGTGCCAGCGGCTGCTCCGGTGCAGCGTATTGACACATCGTCGTGCCGTGTGTGTATAGTTCTGGTCATCCTGCTAATGCGCATTAGCACTACGACGAGTCGATGCTAATTCGGATGAGCAGGAAACGTCTAGGCATCACTGCTCATCACGATCAACGAGGCGAGCAGCCCCGGAGCCCGGACGAATGCAGCGATGGCGCCGCGACCGCAGCGGCGCCGTGAGTGTCTCGGCAAGGCTGCCGAGCCAGGAAAGGTGGCGCACCATGACGACGACGTCGGGCTCCAAGCGACGCATCACGCAGCGCCAGATCGCGCAGCTGGCCGGCGTCAGCCAGTCCACCGTCTCCCTCGTCGTCAACGGCAAGGCGGAGGCGCTCAGCCGCATTCCCGCCGCCACCCGCGATCGCGTGCTCGAGGTGATTCGCGAGGCCGAGTACGTCGCGGATCCCGTCGCTCGTTCGCTCGCGGGCCACGGCAACCACCTGATCGGCGTCTTCACCTACGAGCCGGCATTTCCCACAGCGTCGCTCGACTTCTACACCAGCCTCCTCACCGGCATCGAGGCCGAGGCCGAGCACCTGGGCTACGACCTCCTGCTGTTCACGTCGGCACCTGTCCAGGAGGGCAAGCGCAGCGTGTTCCATCCCTACAGCCGCATCCGCCTGGCGGACGGGTGCCTGCTCCTGGGCCGCGAGATGGAGGGCGAGGAGCTCGAGCGCATGGTCGCGAGCGGATTCCCGTTCGTTGCCGTCGGACGCCGTGACACCCCGGGGGTGCCGTACGTCGCCGTCGACTACGCGGCCGGGACATCGGCCCTGGTGGAGCGCGCGTGGGAGCACGGCCACCGTGACTTCGCCCTCCTACACGTGGATTCGACGGGTGAGTCCACCCGCGACCGCCGCACGGGCTTCGAGGACGCGCTTGCGCGCCTCGACAGCGCCGCCGCCGCGCGCGCCACCGCCATCGCCGTCGACCCCGCCGATCACGCGGCGGCGTGGGCGGCGTTGCGTAGCAGCGGCGCCACGGTGGCGTTCATCGAGGCACCCGCCGATGCGATCGCGCTGCACAAGCTCGCAGGTGCGGAGGGCGTGTCCATCCCCGACGACCTCTCGTTCGTGGTGCTGGCCGATCCCTCGCGCTCGCGCGAAGGCGGGCCGGACTTCACGCGTCTCAGCCCACCGCGCGCCCGCCTGGGCGCCGAGTCGCTCGCGCTGCTGAGCCGCCTGCTCGACCCCGAGCTCGACGTGCCGGAGCACCAGCGGCGCCTCACGCTCGACTGCGCGCTCACCGACGGCGCCACGTTGGTGCCTCCCCGACCCACCACCTCGGCCTCGGCCTGAATGGAGAACAACGACCCCATGACTGCTGTAGCTTCGAGCGCTCCCCACCCGCGCATCGGCCACCCGCACGCGCAGGAGCTTCGCTGCGACGTCCTCGTCGTGGGCGGTGGCCTAGGCGGCGTCGCGGCCGCCCTGGCCGCGGCAGACCTGGGACGCACGGTGATCCTCACCGAGGAGTACGCGTGGCTGGGCGGTCAGCTGACGTCCCAGGCCGTGACGCTCGACGAGCACAGCTGGATCGAGCAGTTCGGAGCGACCGGACGGTACCGCTCGCTCCGCGAGGGCATCCGCGCCTACTACCGTCGCGCCTATCCGCTCACCGCCGAGGCACGGGCCACGCGCACGCTGAACCCCGGCAACGGGCTCGTCAGCCGGCTGTGCGCGGAGCCCGCCGCGGGCGTCCAGGCGATCGAGGAGATGCTCGCCCCCCACATCTCGTCCGGCAGGCTCACCGTGCTGCAGCCCGCCGTTCCCGTGGCCGCCGACGTCTCGGGCGACGTTGTCGACGCCGTCACCGTGCGCCTCACGCGCGAGGGCCGCGACGTGACCATCACCGCGGGCTTCGTGCTCGACGGCACCGAACTGGGCGACCTGCTCCCCCTCACGGGCGCCGAGCACGTCACGGGCTTCGAATCGCGCGACGACACCGGCGAGCCGAGCGCTCCCGCCACGGCCCAGCCCGACAACCAGCAGGCGTTCAGCTGGTGCTTCATCGTGGACCACGTCGATGGCGATCACACGATCGACCGCCCTGAGGACTATGCCGCCTGGAGCACCAAGCAGCCGGACTACTGGGGCGCGCCCATGCTGTCCCTCACCGGCCCCGACCCGCGCACGCTGGAGACCTTCACTCGCACGTTCACGCCGAACGCGGACGTGCCGGACGCGGTCATCGCGGACCAGGGCAAGCACGCTGGCGACCGCGAACTGTGGACGTTCAGGCGCATGCTCGACCGGCGCAACTTCGAGCCGGGAGCGTTCCCCAGCGACATCGTGCTGGTCAACTGGCCCATGATCGACTACATCGACGGCCCGCTCGTGGGCGTCAGCCAGGAGCAGGCTCTCGAGCACCAGCGCCAGGCACGCCAGCAGTCGCTGTCGATGCTCTACTGGCTGCAGACCGAGGCGCCCCGCCCGGATGGCGGCACCGGATTCCCTGGGCTGCGACTGCGCGGCGACCTCACGGGCGGCCCCGACGGCCTCGCCCAGGCCCCCTACATTCGCGAGTCGCGGCGCGCGCTCACCGTCGGCACCCTCACGGAGAGCGAGCTGTCCATCGAGGTCAGCGGCACCGATCAGCCCTTCAGGACCCCGGACTCTGTGGGCGTCGGCATGTACCGCATCGACCTGCATCCCTCGAGCGGTGGCGACAACTACCTCGACATCGCCTCGCGCCCCTTCGAGATCCCTCTCGGCATCCTCGTCCCGCGCCGCATGCGCAACCTGCTGCCCGCGGGAAAGAACGTCGGCACCACGCACATCACCAACGGTGCGCTTCGGCTCCACCCAGTCGAGTGGAACGTCGGCGAGGCCGCAGGAACCCTGGCGGCCTTCTGTCTGGACCGCGCGGTCGAACCCCGCGCGGTCCAGACGACCCCTGGACTCCTCTCGGAGTACCAGACCCTGCTCACACAAGGCGGCGCGGAGCTTCACTGGCCAGCCGTCGCCGGATACTAAGAAGGGCATCACCATGACACCCAAGCGAATGCTACCCGGCATCGGCGCCGCCGTAGCGGTCGGGCTGCTGCTCACGGCATGCAGCTCCGATGCGGACCCCGACACCACCACCCCCGAGACCAGCGACGACGCGGCGCCTGCCGGCGACCCCGTCGACCTGCGGATGACCATCTGGACCTCGAACGAGGACCACCTGGCACTGTTCAACGAGATCGCCGACGACTACATCGCGAGCCACGACGACGTCGCGTCCGTGACGTTCGACTCGCTGCCGTTCGACGACTACACCTCCACCGTCACCACGCAGATCGCGGGCGGCAGCGCTCCCGACCTCGCGTGGGTGCTGGAGAACACCGCGCCCGACTTCGTCGAGTCCGGCGCTCTCATGGGCCTCAACGAGACCCTGCAATCCACCGACGGCTACGAGTTCGACGACCTGGCGGCGGGAGCCACCGGGCTGTGGCTCGAGGGCGACGAGCTGATGGCGTACCCGTTCAGCACCTCGCCCTTCGTGATGTTCGTGAACAACGACATGCTCGCAGAGGCGGGACTGCCGTCGGGCGCGGAGATGCTCGCCGACGGCTCCTGGACGTGGGAGGACGTGGACGCGGCGGGCGCCACGGTTCGCGAGGCGACCGGCAACGCGGGCTTCGTGGTCCGCGACTTCGAGTACCTCAACTGGGACTTCCTCAGCACCGTGTGGAACGGGTGGGGAGCCGCGCCGTGGAGCGACGACGGCTCGATGTGCACCTTCGCTGATCCTGAGATGGTCGACGCCTTCGAGTTCCTGCACGGCGCCGCGTTCGACTCGCAGTCGATGCCCGGGCCGGGCACGTCCGCGGACTTCTTCGCAGGAGAGTCCGCGATGACCATCACCCAGATCTCGCGCGCCAACCTGCTCGAGGAGGGCGGCTTCGCGTGGGACCTGCTGCCGCTGCCCTCGGGCCCGGCGGGCGAGTACTCGGTGACGGGCCAGGCCGGCATCGGCGTGCTCGCACAGGGCGAGAACCCGCAGGTGGCTGCGAACTTCCTGGCGTTCTTCTCGAACCCCGCGAACGCTGAGAAGCTAGCGGCGTTCTTCCCGCCGCCGCGCGAGTCGCTGCTGAACGCGGAGGTCCTGTCCGCCGCGAACCCGCTGCTCACCCCGGAGCAGATCGAGAACGTCGTGGTGCCCGGCATCGCGACGGGTGAGGTGCGGCCCAGCCACACCGGCGCCGCGGAGATCGGCCAGCAGGTCCGCTCGTCCCTCGACGCGATCTGGACCGAGGACGCCGACATCGAGGCGGTGCTCCAGTCCACCTGCGCGGCCATCGAGCCTCTGCTGTAGGTCCGGCCTCGATGCCCTCTCCCTCCACACCGTCTCCGGTCCGGGCGCACGCCCGGGCCGGGGGCGGTGCCCCCAGCGCCCGCA
>NZ_CAJXJX010000072.1 GCF_913055775.1 uncultured Demequina sp.
GTGGCCGGTCAAGCCGAGCCGCCGTCCGTCAGCGTCACCCGGCCGCCCCGCGTCGTGCCGCCGGCGAGCGACGAGGTGCTGGACCTGCCCGATGCTCCGCGCAGGCCGCAGCCCCGGCAGTTCCCCCGTGTCGCGCTGCTGGCGCCGGTGGCGCTGGGCCTGACGATGTACGCGGTCACCGGTCGTCTGATCTCGCTCGTGTTCGTCGCGATGGCGCCGCTGATGATGGTGGGCTCGTACGTCGACACTCGGGTGAGCGCGCGCCGGCTGCTCGGACAGCAGACTGCGGAGTTCCGCCGCGCTCTGGACCTGGCGGTGGAGACCATGACGGAGCGTCATGAGCGCGAGCGCACGACCCGGAGTCAGCGCCACCCCGCCGTCGCGGACGTCATGGACAGCGTGCGCGATCGGGGCCCTCTGCTGTGGACGCACCGTCCCGAGCATGAGGCGTTCCTGACCGTGCGCATCGGCCTCGGATCCTCCCCCGCTCGGGCGACGGCGACCGTGTCGCCCATGCGGGATGCGGTCGCCGAGACCTGGAAGGAGGCCGATGCCGTGCGCCGCCGCTTCGCGTCGATCGACGGCGTGCCCGTCACGGCCGACCTGCGCTCTGCAGGGGCGGTGGGAGTCGCCGGTGCGGCCGCGCGGGAGGGTGCGGCAGGGAGTGGGGGTGAGGTGGCGCGGGCCGATGCGGTGGCGCGCGCCGTGCTTCTGCAGCTCGCCGGGCTGCACTCGCCGCAGGAGTGCGTGATCGCCGGGTTCGTGTCGCCAGCCGAGCCGGAAGCATGGCGGTGGCTCGAGTGGCTGCCTCACACCTCGTCGCCGGCCTCCCCGCTGAGTGCGGCGCACGTCGTGGTCGGCGCCGTGGGTGCGGAGGCGCTCGTGGGCCAGCTCGAGGCGCTCGTGTCGCACCGCGCGGGCGAGGACATCGAGCACCTGGTGCCCGTGCCTCGCGGGAGCGTTCCTACGGGCGCAGGAGCCGAGGCGCCGTCGACGCCGGCGATCGTGGTCCTCGTGTGCGACGACGCCGCAGCGGACCGGGCGCGGCTGATCCGACTCGCGGAGAGGGGCGCCGACGTCAACGTGCACGTGATCTGGGTCGCCGCCTCGCCGTCACGGGTGCCCGCGGCCTGCCGGACGGTCGTGGTCGTGGACGCCGCCAGCGCGAGCGTGGGACACGTGCGCGAGGGAGCCACCAGCACGCCGGTCGACTGCGACACCGTGACGGTGGCGCAGGCCGCGGCCGTCGCGCGGCAGCTGTGCTGCCTCGAGGATGTGGGCGCCGTCGACACCGGCGACGCGGCGGTGCCCCGCTCGGTGTCTTTCCTGGACCTCCACGGGTCGGAGGCGCTCGACCCGCGCCGGGCCGGCTCGAGCTGGTCCGCGCTCGACCGCGCCGTCGCAGCACCCGAGCACGGGCCGGTGTCGCGAAGGCCGTTCACGCTGCGCGCGCTCGTCGGTCACGACGGTAGCGAGCCCTTCTACCTGGACCTGATCTCTCAGGGTCCGCACGCGCTCGTCGGCGGGACCACAGGAGCGGGGAAGTCGGAGTTCCTCCAGTCGTGGATCCTCGCGATGGCGACCGCCCACAGCCCGGCGCGGGTCACGTTCCTCCTCGTCGACTACAAGGGCGGGTCCGCGTTCGCCGAGTGCACCCGTCTTCCCCACAGCGTGGGCCTGGTGACGGATCTGGCGCCGCACCTGGTCGACCGCGCTCTCGCCTCCCTGCGCGCTGAGCTTCGGATGCGCGAGCAGCTGCTCGCACGCAAGGGGGCGAAGGACCTCAAGACCCTGGTGAGAGCCGGCGATCCGGAGGCGCCTCCCAGCCTGGTGATCGTCGTCGACGAGTTCGCCGCGCTGGTGCAGGAGGTGCCGGCCTTCGTCGATGGGGTGGTCGACATCGCCCAGCGCGGGCGATCGCTCGGCCTCCACCTGATCCTGGCGACGCAGCGACCTGCGGGCGTCATCAAGGACAGCCTTCGCGCGAACACCAACCTGCGCATCGCGCTGCGGATGGCGGACGAGCCGGACTCCGTCGACGTGCTCGGCGTGGCGGACGCGGCCCACGTCGATCCTGCCCTGCCCGGTCGCGCGATGGCTCGGACCGGACCGGGCCGCGTCGCGTCGTTCCAGGCCGCGTTCGCCGGCGCGCACTCGACGGCGGAACCGGCGACGCCGGCGGTGGCCGTCCGCGAGCTGCACTGGGGCGAGGGACGCGTGTGGGAGTCTCCCGGGTCCGCTGGGGCGCCGGTCGCGGGGGAGACCGATGCGGCGCGCATGGTTGGCGCGCTGACCGAGGCCGCGCGGCGGCTTTCGGTGCCGCCGCCGCGGCGGCCGTGGCTCGACGAGCTGGCCCCCACCTATGACCTGCTCGATCTCGCGCGTCGAGCCCGGCCTGCAGCCGCCTTCGGACTCGAGGACGATCCGGCTCGACAGTCGCAGGGGCCGGTGGCCTACGACCCGGATCGGGAGGGCACCCTGCTGGTGCTGGGAGGCTCCGGCTCGGGCACCTCGACTGCGCTGCGGTCGATCGCGTTGGGCGAGACCCTCGCGGCCGGACGGGCCCCCGTGCACATCTATGGGATCGATCGTGGGGGCGGCGGGCTCGACATGCTGCGGTCGCTCCCGAACGTCGCGGACGTGGTGCACGTCGAGGACGCGGAGCGCATCGCGAGGATGATGACGCGGCTGTGCGCCGAGGTCGAGACGCGGGTGCGCCGCGCCACCGCTGTTCGTGCCTCGAGCCTGGACGACCTCCGGGAAGGTGCCGGCGATCCCGGGCTCCCACGGCTGCTGGTGCTCATCGACGGCTTCGGTGCGTTCCAGGCCGGGTACCTCGACGACGTGGCGCGGCACGACGTGTTCCGACGGCTCGTCACCGTGATGTCCGAGGGCCGGTCCGTCGGGGTGCACGTGGCGCTCGCCGCCGACCGGCTCCGGGCGCTCGTGGGCAGGACGCTCGTGCTGCGGCTGAACGACGAGGCCCAGTACGGGCTCGTGGGACTGCGCGGGACGGCGCTGTCGCCGTCCTCACCCCCGGGGCGCGGCTGCGATGCCGCGACACGCAGGGAGTTTCAGGTGGGTGTGCTCGGCGGTGATCCAAGCGTGAGGGTGCAGGCTCTGGCCGTCGATCGCCTCGCGGCCGAGCTCCGCGCGCGAGGCGCGGTCCCCGCGGCGCCGATTCCACGCCTGCCGGCGGTGGTGAGGGCATCCAGCCTGCCCGCGGATGTCGTGGGCCTGCCGGTGCTCGGCATCGACGCCGAGACGCTCGAGCCGCGAGGCTTCGAGGTCGAGCGCCCGATCGCGATTGCGGGTCAGCCCGGGACGGGACGCTCCACCGCGCTCGCCTGGATGGCGACAGCCATCCGCCGCGCCCACCCCGCCCGCACGCTGGTGCTGCTCACACAGCGCCGCACGCGCATCGGCGCTCTACGGGCCTGGGACGCCGTCCACCAGGGCCCCAACGCGGCAGACGAGCTCCTCGAGCGATGGCGAGAGCGACTGGAGCAGGCGGCCCACGGAGACGACTCGGTGGCGCTGTGCATCGAGAACGTCCAGGACTTCGGCGGCGGGCTGGGCGATGGAGCGCTGCTCCAGGCGGTCAAGGGCGCGCGCCGGCAGGGGCACCTGATCATCGGCGAGGCCGAGACTCAGGCCTGGGCCGTCGGAGCGCTCGCATCCGAGATCAGGAGCGCTCGGCGGGGTCTGATCCTCGCCCCCGAGGGCGCCGACTGCCAGATGCTGTTCGGTGTCCAGGCGCCCCGCGCGCCGCGTGGCCCCGTGCCGCCGGGACGTGGCCTGTGGGTCGAGGCAGGACGGGTCGCGACCGTGCACATGCCGTGGCCGGACGGAGAGTTCTCCACAGATCCGACGGCAGGCCTGCCGCCGGTGGTCGCGCCTCGTTAATTTGCTCGTATGCCGCCAGGGCGGTGGCTCCGGAAGGACGGACAGCATGGCCAATCTCACCGTGACCTACGACGACCTGCGGGTCGCCGCGGACCAGCTCCTGTCGGGACAGGGCGACATCGACGGGCGTCTGTCGGGGCTCAAGGCCTACATCGATGCGCTGGTCTCCGACGGCTACGTGACGTCCGCGTCGTCGGGGGCGTTCCAGGACCAGTACACGACCTTCACGGCGTCGGCGAAGCAGACCGTGGCCGCGCTCGAAGGGCTGAGCCAGTTCCTGCGGTCCGCCGCGGACGCGCTCCAGCAGACCGATGAGGCGCTCGCGGGCTCCATCCGGGGACAGTAGGGGCGGTCGTGGGGTCCAGGCTCGTGCTCGACCTCGACGCGCTCGCCCGGTCCACGGAGCAGCTGGCCGCCATCGCGGACGGTTTTTCCGATGCCGACACGGCGGTGGACCAGGTGACGGGGGCGATCGGCGGTGCGCCGGAGACGCACGAGCTGCGCGCGGCCGTGGAGCATGTCGCCGACAGCTGGCGCATCCGCCGCGAGCAGGTTCGCGAGGAGATTCGGCAGCTGGCGCTCATCGCCGGCTCGGTCGTCGAGCACCTGGGCGACACCGACCGCGATCTCGCGTCGAGTCTGGCGTCCGCGCCGCGTTCCACGGCCCTGCTGCCGGGGGACCCCGCGCACTCGGCGAGGGCCGTGTGATGGCGGACGTCCTCGGCTCGGACCTCCCGATCGACGGCGACCCGGACACGATCGAGGAGCACGCGAGCGCGTATGGGGGCATCGCGGACGCCATCCGTGCCACGTCCGAGAATCTCGCGGCCGTCGTCAACTCGGACGTGTCGGCGAGCGATGCCGTCGACGCGTTCTCAGAGGCGGCCTCAACGGTCCACGCGCACCTGAACGCCGTGGACCAGAGGTACGACGCCCTCGCTCACCAGCTGATGGCGTTCTCGACCGAGCTGCGCTGGCTCCAGGAGCGTGCCCGGGTGGTGATGGCCGAGGCCCGCCAGGCGCATGCGGACGGCGCCGGACTCGAGGCGCGCGCAGAGGTCCTGCGGGACCACGTCGCCGCGCTCGATCCCCAGGACCCGTCCGCGTGGGGCCAGCAGTCGATGGTGGAGCACCTAGACGCGCAGGTGAGGGAGCTGCACGCGGTGGTCGCCGCGCGGAGCCACGAGCTGGACGGGCTGATCGACGATTGGCGCCGCGCCGCACAGGGGTGCGCGCTCGCGATCCGCGGCGAGGTCGAGGGGTCCACGATCAACGACTCCGCGTGGGATCGGATGATGGCCACGGTGGAAGCCGTCGTCCACGAGCTGCTCCCGCTGATCGAGATCGTCCTGGACATCCTCGCGGTGGTCCTCACGATCGCTGCGGTGCTGGTCGTGCTCACCGGTGCGGGCGCCGCTCTCGCGCCGGCGCTGTTCGCGGTCGCCCGGCTCGCGACGGTCGCGTCGAAGATCGTCAGAGCCGTCAAGGTCGCGCTCACCACGATCCTCGTGTGCGCGGGCAGGGCCTCGCCCCTCGCTCTGGCGGCGATCGGCGTGGACGCCGCGGTCGGCAAGATCGGCGGCAAGGTCGCCGATGCCGCGGTGGGAGGCGTGGCCACGCGGTTCGCCGGCAGTCGCCTCGATGACGTCGCGCGGTTCGTGGGCGCTGTCGCGGTGGCCCCCGACACCCCGAGCGTGACCTGGGTGGGGCGCGTCATCGACGCCTCTCACAGCCCCGCCGTCCGCACGGCGGAGACCGTGGCCGACACCGCGGTCGACGTCTTCCCGGGCTTCGGTCTCGCGAAAGGTGTCGATGAGGGCCTGACGCTGATGTCCGCGTGGTACCCCAGCGACCATCCCCTCAACGGATGGAGCCTCATGGGAGTCGAGCTCACCCTCGACGTCGCCGGGCTCTATGGACGGACGGGGGCCGGGCCGCACGTGCCCACGTCACCTGGCGGCCTGCTGCTCGACCCGAGCTCGGGCGTGTCCGGCCAGGGTGCGGACGCGATGGCACCCGGCGAACCGTCCCGCGCCGGAGAGGCTTCATGAGCACGGTGTCGTTCGCCGCCCCCCGCGGCTGGACCGCAGTGACGCTCGGCGAGGACCGCGCGCAGGCGATCGATGCGGCGGTGGATGCTCTGGCGTCGACGGCACATCCTGACGCGGATGGCGCCGCGCAGCGATGGCTGCGCGAACGGCTCGTCGCCGCGACCGAGGTGCCGCCAGGCGCGCGCTGCGACGTCGTCGGACTGCTCGTTGCGTCCGCGCCAGTCGCGGGCGTGACGCTGCCGCTGTCGGCGCAGATCCTCAGGCTCCACGACGGCGTCATGGCGGGAGATCCCTGGCACGACCTCGCGCTGCTCGCGGCGCAGGACGCCTCGGCGACTCCGGTGGTGGTCGGGGGAGCGGTCTCGCTCCGGACCCACGCGGTGGGCGATGTCGCCTCGGCGGTCCGCGACGAGGTCGAGGTGGCGGCGATCGGCGCTCGCGACCGGGCGGCGATCCTCGACGGACTCGCCGAGGTGCCGAGCCTGCGGGTGCGCTACTACCTGCCCGGCCTGCACGGCACGCCGTGGCATGTGGTCGCGTTCACCGCACTGCTGGGGCGCGACGACGTCGAGCTGCGCACGCTCTACCTCGACCTGTGCGACACCTTCATGCAGTCGATGCGCGTGGCCCCGGACGTGGCGTGAGCGAGGCGCCGGAGTCGGTCAGCGGTCCTCGGGACGCTGCCAGCGGAACGTTCGCACCGCGACCACGAGCGCCGCGACGAACCACGCCGTGAGCATGATCGCGGTCATCCCGTGCTGCCAGCTCCCCGTCGCCTCCTGAGCCTCGAACGTCTCGGGCAGGAAGACCGAGCGCATGCCCTGGGCCAGCCACTTCAGCGGGAAGACCTCGGCGACCGACTGCAGCCATGACGGCAGCTGCGTGAACACGAAGAACACGCCGGACGTGAACTGGAGGAACAGCACCACGGGAGTCAGGATCGCCGACGCGGCCTTGGCGTTGCGCAGCAGCGAACTGGTGGCGATGCCGATCGCGGTGGCGGCGGCGGTGCCGAGCAGGAACACCCACGCGAAGGTCACCCACTGCTCGCCCGACGGCACCTGGACGTCGTACAGCAGGATGCCCATCGCGATGAGGATCGCGATCTGCACGATCGAGACCAGCACGAGGTGCACGATCTTGCCCACGAAGAAGGCCGTGGCGGGCAGCGGCGTCGCGTGGATGCGCTTGAGGATGTCCTCGTCGCGATCGATCGCGATCGAGATCGCGAGCGACTGGAAGCCGGTGTTGAGGATACCGCTCGCGACCATGCCCGCCATCAGGTACTGCGAGAACGTGACCCCGGTGTCGCCCAGGGTCTCGCTCCCGAAGATCGCGCCGAACATCGCCAGCAGCAGCATCGGGAACGCGAAGATGAAGATCATCTGCTCGCGCGAGCGCGTGAAGTCCTTGAGATCCACGACGATGCGATCCATCGCCATGCTCGCCCACGACGGGCTGGCCGATGCGCGGGAAGGGCTGGCAGCGGAGCGTTGAGTAGTCATCGGGTCGCCTCCTCGGTTGCGGCGGCCGGTTCGGCATCGGCCTGGGCGAGGCTCGCGGCGTCCATGCCGACCAGCTGCAGGTACACGTCCTCGAGAGACGGATGGCGCACCTCGAGCTCGGGAACCTCTCCCGCGTGCCGGCCCAGGAGCTCTCTGAGGAAGGCCGAGGGCACCGACGTCGACTCGCTGCGCGGCTCGCCGCCCTCGCGCCAGGTGATGTGGGCCTCGGTCGCGCGGGCGCGCAGGCCCGCGGGCGTGTCGAGCGCCACGAGCGATCCGTTCGCGATGATGCCGATGCGGTCCGCCAGATAGTCGGCCTCATCGAGGTAGTGCGTCGTGAGCACCACCGTGGTGCCGTCCGAGGTCAGGGATTCGATCAGCCGCCAGAACTGGCGGCGCGCCTCGGGGTCGAAACCGGTGGTCGGCTCGTCGAGGAACACGAGCTCCGGCCTGCCGATGACGGCGAGCGCGACGTCCAGGCGCCGCCGCTGGCCGCCCGAGAGCAGTTGGGGCTTCTCGGAGGCCTTCTCCGTGAGGCCCACGGCAGCCAGCGCCTCGTCCACGTCTCGCGGGTTCGAGTACAGCTTGGCCGCGTGGTGCAGCGACTCGCGCGCTGTCAGGAAGCTGCGGCCCGAGGTGGTCTGGAGCATGACGCCCAGGCGCTCGCGCCACGCGCGCGTCGGGTGCGCGGGGTCGACGCCCAGCACCTGCGCCTCGCCGGCGGTGCGCTTGCGGAAGCCCTCGAGAATCTCGACGGTCGTGGACTTGCCGGCGCCGTTGGGCCCGAGCAGTGCGAAGACCTCGCCCGTGCGGATCTCCAGGTCGAGGCCGTCGACGGCGTGGTTGTCGCCGTAGGTCTTGCGCAGGCCGGTGACGCTGATCGCTGCATCGCTCATGGGAACGAGGCTAGCGAGAGCGCCCCCGCCCCGCATCGGCTGAGCGGGTGACGCGCGCATCGGCCGCGCGGCCGACGTGCGACGCCGCCCAGGCGACGGGGTGCCCCTCCGGGCCCGCGCATCGGCTGTCCGCCGTCGCGCGCGCGGCGTTACTCGGCGAGCAGCGCCTGGATGCGACCGACGCCCTCGGCGAGGTCCTCGTCGCCCAGCGCGTAGCTGAGGCGCGCGTAGCCCGAGGGGCCGAACGCCTCGCCCGGCACGACCGCGACCTCCGCCTCCTCGAGGATCACGGCGGCCAGGTCGATCGAGCTGCCGATCTCGCGGCCGCGGACCGTGCGTCCGATCCAGCCCTCCACCGACGGATAGGCGTAGAACGCTCCGGTCGGTGTCGGGACCTGGAACCCGTCGATCTCGGACAGCATCGACACCATGGTGCGGCGGCGCCTGTCGAAGGCCTCGCGCATCTTCTCGACCTCGTCCATCGGGCCGGTGAGCGCCGCGATCGCCGCGCGCTGGGACACGTTCGCGACGTTCGACGTGAGGTGGCTCTGGAAGTTGGTCGCGGCCTTGATGACGTCCTGCGGGCCCACCATCCAGCCCACGCGCCACCCGGTCATCGCGAAGGTCTTCGCGACGCCGTTGAGGACGATGCAGGTGTCGGCGAGGTCGGGCACCACCGACAGCATGGGGGTGAACTCGGCGCCGTCGTACAGCAGGTGCTCGTAGATCTCGTCGGTGATGACCCAGATCCCGTGCTCGAGCGCCCACTCGCCGATGGCCTGGGTCTGCGCGCGCGAGTAGACCGCGCCGGTCGGGTTCGACGGGCTGCAGAACAGGAGCGCCTTCGTGGCGTCCGTGCGGGCGGCCTCGAGCTGCTCCACGGTGACCAGGTAGTCCTGGTCCGCTCCCGCGAAGACCTCGACCGTGGTCGCGCCGGTGAGCCCGATCGCCTCGGGATACGTGGTCCAGTACGGCGCGGGGAGGATGACCTCGTCGCCCGGGTCGAGGATGGCCGCGAACGCCTGGAACACGGCCTGCTTGCCGCCGTTGGTGACGAGCGTCGTGGCCGGATCGATCTCGTAGCCCGAGTCGCGCTTGGTCTTGTCCGCGATCGCCTGGCGCAGCTCCGGGAGTCCGGACGCGGGCGTGTAGCGGTGGTTCTTGGGGTCACGCGCGGCCTCGATCGCCGCCTCGACGATGTGCTGCGGCGTGGGGAAGTCGGGCTCTCCGGCGCCGAAGCCGATCACGGGCCGGCCGGCTGCCTTGAGGGCCTTGGCCTTGGCGTCGACGGCGAGGGTGGCGGAGGGCGCGATGGCGCCAAGACGGGCGGAGACACGGTTCTTGGAGGTCACGGCCTCGATTCTTCCACGTTGCGCGGGAGCGGGCACCCGCCCGATGTCCCGGGTCGGGCCGCGCCGCCCGCCCCTCCGGGCACGTCCAACGCATGCTGGCCGGAATCGTCAGTGGATATTGCCTCGATCGGACAGTTCTCACGGATGGACACGCATACGTCCGTTTCTGCGGCCCCGCTCGTCGTCCACAGATCCTGGTCGCGGCCCCCACAGCAGCGCAGAACCAGGCACGGTCAGAGCATGTGCGTACGGAACCACGTCGAGCGTGTCGGGGGAGTCGCCCGCGTGAGCTGGCTGCGCGCGGGAGGGTGCTCTCGGCGCGCGATCGCGGCCGCAGTCGCAGAGGGGAGCGTCCATCGTGTGCGCCACGGAATCCTGGCCGTCCCTGACGCCGACCCGCTCGTGCTGCGAGCGGTGACGCTCCGTGGTGTGCTGACCTGCGTCTCCGCACTTGCGACTCACGGGGTCGCGATGCTCCGGGGGTCTCCCGCGGTGCACCTCGCGGTGTCGAGCACCTACACCACAGCCGGTCGGGATGTGCGTGGGGTGCGCCTCCACTACCGGGTCGATGCGCGCGGGCCGGAGGGCAACGGGCCGCCGGTGGCGGTGGTCGCCCAGGCGCTCGACGACGCGGGCAGATGTCTTGATGAGCGCAGCCACCTGGTCGCGGTCGACTCGGCCCTCCACCAGGGTCTCGTGACCCACGCGGACATCGCGGCGTTCACGGCGACCCCTGCGGCCAGGAGGCAGTGGCTGCTGGCGCACGCCGACGGCCGATCCGAGTCGGTGGGCGAGACGCTGGCGCGACTCGACTGCGTGAAGCGGGGGCTCTCGGTGCATCCTCAGCGGTTCCTGCCGCATGTCGGGCGGGTGGATCTGGTTGTCGAGGGCCAGGTGGTGATCGAGGTGGACGGCCGCGCGTTCCACTCGGATAGGGAATCATTCGTGCGTGACCGGCGTCGCGGGAGGCGCGCGGTGCGCGCTGGCCTACCCGTGTTGAGGTTTGCCGCGGCTGAGCTTCTGGGGTCCGATGCGGTGGACGTGGGGGCGGAAGTCGAGGCCTTCCTGGCCGAGCACAAGCCACGGAGGCCCGGGCGATCATGAGTGGAACCTGCGCCTGCGGGACCCTACTTACGCATGGTCGCGCCGGCCATGCGTGAGACCTGCACGACCCGGTTCGCTTTCCGCGCCGGAAACCCGTACCATTGCAGTTCGGCGATTGACAGACGTCATGGTGAAGCGCGCCCTGGTGCGGCCATCGTGAACCTGTCGGGAGCCACGGGAGCACCCACCGCTCCCGGAGGGCAGTGGCGCAATTGGTAGCGCATCGGTCTCCAAAACCGACGGTTGGGGGTTCGAGTCCCTCCTGCCCTGCTGAGCGCGGCGCGTCCGCGTCGCATTCAAACCCCTCAAGCGAAGGACTTCCCGGTGAGCGAATCTGCCGTGACGGATTCCGGAGAGAAGGACCCGCGGCACGAGAGCCGCGAGGGCCGGAGCATCTTCGGACGCATCGCGCTGTTCGTGCGCCAGGTGATCTCGGAGCTCAAGCGCGTGGTCACGCCCACCCGCGAGGAGCTGATCCGATACATCTGGATCGTGCTCGCGTTCGTGGCTGTGATGATGCTGATCACGTTCGGTCTGGACTTCGTGTTCAACTGGGCGTCCTCGCAGGTATTCGGCGGCTGACGGCCGCCCTGAAAGGTAAGTGGTGACAGGTGAGTGACGAGAAGCTCGACGCCGCCAGCGACAAGCTGGACGAGCTCGTGGCAGACATCGCCGAGGCGACCGAGCGCGCCGAGGAGGCTGCCGACGCCCCGGCCGAGGAGACCACGCCTGCCGTCGACGAGGCCGACCTGAGCGACGCCCCGGCCGACGCCGTGGTCGAGTCCGACGACGCCGTGCCGGCCGACGAGCCGGTCGAGCCCGCAGAGGCTGTCGCGGTCGTCGACGAGGCTGCAGCGGAGGAGGCGCCCGAGGCGGTGGCCGATCCCGCCGAGGACTTCCGCCTCGAGCTGCGCATGCAGGAGGGCGACTGGTACGTGGTCCACTCGTACTCGGGCCACGAGAAGCGCGTGAAGCAGGCCATCGAGCACCGCCGCGAGTCGCTCCACATGGAGGACTTCATCTTCCAGGTCGAGGTCCCCATGGAGGACGTGACCGAGGTCAAGGGCGGCCAGCGCAAGATCGTCACCCGTGTCCGCATGCCCGGATACGTCCTGGTGCGCATGCACCTCACCGACGAGTCGTGGGGAACCGTGCGCAACACCCCCGGCGTCACCGGCTTCGTGGGCCACGCCCAGCAGCCCGTGCCGCTGACCATGGACGAGGTGTACGGCATGCTCGCCCCGTCGCAGCCCGCAGCGGAGGCGGCCGAGCCCGAGGCCGACGCCCCCGCGAAGCCGGTGGAGGTCGACTTCGAGGTCGGCGAGTCGATCACCGTCGTCGACGGCCCGTTCGCGACCCTCCCCGGCACCATCTCCGAGATCAGCGTGGAGTCCCAGAAGCTCCACGTACTCGTTTCCATCTTCGGCCGGGAGACCCCGGTCGAGCTGGGATTCACCCAGGTCACCAAGATCTAGGCTCCCCAGCACACCAGGCGGCGCCCGCCGCCACGAACCACAGAAGGACCCGAAACCACCATGGCAGCACCGAAGAAGAAGGTCGCCGGCCTGATCAAGCTCCAGATCCAGGCTGGCGCGGCCAACCCCGCGCCGCCCGTGGGCCCCGCCCTCGGACAGCACGGCGTCAACATCATGGAGTTCTGCAAGGCCTACAACGCGGCCACCGAGTCGCAGCGCGGCAACGTGATCCCCGTGGAGATCACGGTCTACGAAGACCGTTCCTTCACGTTCATCACGAAGACCCCGCCGGCCGCAGAGCTCATCAAGAAGGCCGCAGGCGTCCAGAAGGGCTCCGGCGTCCCGCACACGGACAAGGTCGGCTCGATCACCGACGCTCAGGTCCGCGAGATCGCCGAGCAGAAGATGGCCGACCTCAACGCCAATGACATCGACGCCGCCGCGAAGATCATCGCGGGCACCGCGCGCTCGATGGGCATCACCGTCAACTAGCACCACCCAGTGGGAGGGGGCGCGCTGCCCCGAACCACGACTGCACAGGAAAGAGAAGCAGATGACCAAGCGCTCCAAGGCTTACAAGGATGCGGCGCAGCTCGTCGACCGCACCCAGCTGTACACCCCGCTCGAGGCCGTGCGCCTCGCGCAGAAGACGTCCTCCAAGAACACCGACGCGACCATCGACGCGGTGTTCAAGCTGGGCGTCGACCCCCGTCACGCGGACCAGGCCGTCCGTTCCACCGTCATCCTGCCCCACGGCACCGGCAAGACCGCTCGGGTCCTGGTCTTCGCCAACGGTGACAAGGCAGAGGCGGCACGCGAGGCCGGCGCCGACATCGTCGGCGGCGACGAGCTCATCGAGGAGGTGCAGGGCGGTCGGCAGGACTTCGACGCCGTCGTCGCCACCCCTGACCTCATGGGCAAGGTCGGCCGTCTGGGCAAGGTGCTGGGTCCCCGTGGCCTCATGCCGAACCCCAAGACCGGCACCGTGACCATGGACGTGGTCAAGGCCGTGTCCGACATCAAGGGCGGAAAGATCGAGTTCCGCGTCGACAAGCACGCCAACCTCCACACGGTGATCGGCAAGGCGTCGTTCGGCGACGAGAAGCTGCTCGAGAACTTCCAGGCCGTGCTCGACGAGGTCAACCGCGTCAAGCCGTCCGCCTCCAAGGGCCGCTACATCATCAAGGCCTCGGTCTCGGCGACCACCGGCCCGGGAATCCCCGTGGACACGGCCGCCAAGGCGGAGAAGTAACGCCCGCATAGACGCACTCGCGCGAGTCCCGGCGACCCCGGGATGAGCGTCGCGAGAGCACGTGTCGTGCCCGAGCCGTGACCCGGCGATGGCGCGGCACCCGGCCCGGCTCCCCCGTCAGGGGAAGCCGGGCCTTCTGGCGTCTCGGCGGGGTTCGCCTCGCATTCACCGTCCCGACAGCCCTCCGTCACCTCGGAGCCCTAGCGTGGACTGCGGCGCAGGTCCGAGCGCCGCAGGAGGTGACGACGTGCCCGTACAGCCGCCGATCGTGTGCTCGTTCCACACGCCGGACGCGTACTACCGAGAGCACGGCGACCGCCTCCGGGCGTCACTCGACCGGCTGGGCCTCGATCACGACGTCCGCCAGATCGAGAAGGCTCCCGACCAGGACTGGGCCGATGTCTGCCGGCAGAAGATCGCCTTCCTCGCGGAGGTCTGTGAGGCCCACCCCGATCGAGCGGTGTTCTGGATCGACGCGGACTGCTCGCTGCTGTCGATGCCCGAGTGGGTGCGGTCCTTCAGCGCGGACCTGGTGGGATTCCAGCGCGGATTCGGCAGCCCCCTGGCCATCGGCTACGCGCGCCGGACGC
>NZ_CAJXJX010000073.1 GCF_913055775.1 uncultured Demequina sp.
CGAGGCGGTCCTTGACCTCTTCCCAGAGGTTGGCGCCGCGCAGGGACTCCTCGACCAGGTCGTCGGCGTCCGACTTCGAGATGCGCTTGTTGTTGAGCTTCATGCCGGCCAGCACGTTCTCCGCGATCGACATCGTGGGGAACGGGTTGGGCCGCTGGAAGACCATGCCCACGTGGCGACGGACGGTCACCGGGTCAACGTCGTCGCCGTAGAGGTTGACGCCGTCCATGAGGACCTCGCCCTCGACGCGCGCGCCGGGGATGACCTCGTGCATGCGGTTGAGCGTGCGCAGGAACGTGGACTTGCCGCAGCCCGACGGGCCGATGAAGGCCGTCACGGACTTGGGCTCGATCGCCAGGGAGACGTCCTCGACCGCCAGGAAGCTGGAGTAGTAGACGTTGAGGTTGTTGATGTCGATGCGCTTGGACACGGGTGCTCCGGTTCTGGCTTAGCGGCCGGTCTTGGGGGAGAAGTACTTGGCGATCAGGCGGGCGATGAGGTTCAGCGCCATGACGATGAGGATCAGCACCAGGGCTGCGGCCCAGGCGCGCATCTCCGTGATGTTGCCCACGCACGCGACGTCCGGGTTGTTGCAGGGCTGCACGCCCTTGCGCCACTCGGCGACGATGTACACCGGGAGGCTCATCATGCGCCCGTCGAACAGGTTGAGATTGAGGGAGTCGGCGACGCCCACGGCGATCAGCAGCGGGGCCGTCTCACCGATCACGCGCGCGATCGCGAGCGTCACGCCGGTCGAGATACCGGCGATCGCCGTGCGGACCACGACCTTCATGACCGTGAGCCACTTGGGCACGCCCAGCGCGTAGGAGGCCTCGCGCAACTCGTTGGGCACCAGGCGCAGCATCTCCTCGCTCGAGCGCACCACGACCGGGATCATCAGGACCGACAGCGCGACGGCGCCCACGATGCCGAGCTTGGTTCCGGGCCCGACGATGATCGCGAACACCGCGTAGGCGAACAGACCGGCGACGATCGACGGGATGCCCGTCATCACGTCGACGAAGAACGTCACCGAGCGCTTGAGCCAGCCGCGGCCGTACTCGACCAGGTAGATCGAGGTGAGCAGGCCGATCGGCACGGAGATGACCGTCGCGGCGAGCGTCATGAGGACCGTGCCCCAGATCGCGTGCAGGATGCCGCCCTCCGGCATGCCGCCGAAGATGTTCCTCATGGTCTGGTTCAGGAAGTCCAGATTGAAGTTGTTGTCGCCATTCGAGTCGACGAAGAAGCGGTCGAGGCCGCGGTCGATCACCGTGACCGACAGCCACACCAGGGGGACGACGGCGAGGGCGAAGGCCGCGTACACGACCACCGTCATCCAGTTGTTGACGAACTTGCGCCGGCCGGTGAGCTGCCCGAGCGGGCTGGCCTGAGACGCCGTGGTGTCAGTCATCAGTTGGCTCCCGAGAACTCAGAGCGGCGGGACACGACCCAGCGCGCCGCCATGTTGACCAGCAGGGTGATCACGAACAGTGCGAGGCCCATCGTGATGAGCGCGGAGACGCCGTCCGAGTTCGCCTCCGGGAACTGCAGCGCGATGTACGACGCGATCGTATTGTGCTGCGCGGACTGGAGGATGTACGGCGAGAACGTGAGCCCTGGCGACAAGATCATGTAGACGGCCATGGTCTCGCCCAGCGCGCGGCCCAGTCCCAGCATGGTCGCGCCGATCATGCCCGAGCGGCCGAACGGGAAGACGGCCATCTTGACCATCTCCCAGCGGGTCGCGCCCATCGCGAGCGCTGCTTCCTCGTGGAGAGTGGGCGTCTGGAGGAAGACCTCGCGGGTGACGGCGGTGATGATCGGGATGATCATGATCGCCAGGACGATGCCCGCAGACATCGCGACGCGGCCCGTGCCGGACACGGTGCCGTCGTCGCCGGCGGCGAACAGCGGGATCCAGCCCAGGTAGCGCTCGAGCACCTCGTAGAACGGCTGCAGGACCGGGATGACCACGATCGCGCCCCAGAGGCCGTAGACCACGGACGGGATCGCGGCGAGCAGGTCGATCAGGTAGCCGAGGCCCTGCGCCAGCTTGCGCGGCGCGTAGTGGGAGATGAACAGCGCGATCCCGACGGACAGCGGAGTCGCGATCAGCAGCGCGATCGCGGAGATCAGGATGGTGCCGTAGACGAGGAAGCCGATGGTCGCGATCAGGGTCTCGCCGGACTCGTCGCCCAGCCAGTGCACCTTGTCCGCGAGCTCGGCGGTCGATGCCGACATCGCCGGCCACGCCTCGATGAACAGGAAGGTCGCGACGGCCGCGAGGGTCACGAGGATCAGCGTCGCCGCTCCGGCCGAGAGGCCGCCGAACAGGTGGTTCGCGAAGGCCCCGGGGTGGGTCGAATACTCCTGGACGTCCGATTCCTCGGAGGACGTGTCCTGGGTGGTCGTCACGCGCTCTCTCCGTTGTTTGGTGAACACGACGGTGGTGGGTTCATCCTGTCGGACGAACCCACCACCGTGCTACTTCAGTGAGGTCAGCCCGCGGCGATTCCGTCGAGGATCTCGGTCACGCGAGCCGACAGGTCGGACGAGATGGGCGACGAGCCGGCGGCCGAGGCTGCCTGGTTCTGGCCGTCGGCCGACGCGACGTACTTGACGAACTCGGTCACGAGCGCGCGCTCCGTCTCGTCATCGTACTGCTGGCACACGATGGTGTAGGACACCAGGACCAGCGGGTACGCGCCCGCGGCGGTCGTGGTGCGGTCGAGCTCGAACGCGAGGTCGTTCTCACCGTTGGCGCCGGTCGACAGCGGCGAGGCGTCGACGACCGCGGCAGCGGCCTCAGCGGAGAACGGCACGTACTCCTCGCCCACCTTCAGGGCGACGGTGCCGAGCTCGCCGGCACGCGAGGCGTCGGCGTAGCCGATCGCGCCCACGTTGTCCTGGACGATCTGCACGAGGGCCGAGGTGCCCGGGCCGGACTCGCCGGCCGCACCCTGCCAGTCACCCGAGGTCTCGTCCGCAGGCCAGTTGCTCGAGGCCTTGACCAGGTAGTCCTGGAAGTTCTCGGTGGTGCCGGACTCGTCCGCGCGGTGCACGATGGTGATCGCGCTGCTGGGAAGGTCGACGCCCTCGTTCTGCGAGGCGATGGCCTCGTCGTCCCACGAGGTGATCTCGCCGTTGAACACGCCCGCGATGGTGTCCGCGTCCATGTTCAGCGAGTCGATGCCGTCGAGGTTGAAGATCACCGCGACCGGGGAGATGTACAGCGGCAGGTGGATCGCGCCGGAGTCGCCGTCGCAGGCCTCGACCGCGAGGCCGTACTCCTCCTCGTCCATGAGCGCGTCCGAGCCGGCGAACGACGTGGCGCCGTCGGTGAACTGGGTGCGGCCGCCGCCCGAACCGATCGGGTCGTAGTTGACGGTGACGTCAGCGTTGAGGCCCTGGAAGCCGGCACGCCAGGCCTCCATCATGGCGTCTTCGGTCTCCTCGGCCGAGGTCTCGGTGCCGGTCTCAGTCGACTCCGGCTCCTCCTCGTTCGACGGCGAGCAGGCCGCCAGGGCGAACGTCAGCGCAGCAGCCGAGAGGACGGCGCCGGTGCGAGTTGCGATCTTCACTGTGGAGATTCCTCACTTGAGTGGATGGTCACCCGGCGCTCTGCCGGATGCTCCCCAAAGTAGGGATCCGAGGTAACGACTCCCAGGGGCGAAACTGAACGCCGCGTGAACGTTCGGTGAACGCGCACGCGCTGGGCGTCTGCCGTTATCGAACCGTTACGCCTCGAACGTGTAGCCGACGCCACGCACGGTCTGGATGAGCTGCGGATCAGAGGGTTCCTCCTCGATCCTGCCCCGCAGGCGCTTGATGTGCACGTCGAGCGTCTTGGTGTCCCCGAAGTAGTCCGCTCCCCAGACGCGGTCGATGATCACCTGGCGCGGCAGCACACGGCCGGCGTTCTGCGCCAGGAGGTGCAGCAGGGCGAACTCCTTGGGCGGCAAGGACATGGGCTCGCCGTCGCGCGTCACGGTCAGCCGCTCGGGATCCAGGACGAGGCCCGCGACGCTCAGCCGCTCCGGTTCGTCAGGGATGCCGGTCGCGGCCTGCACCTGGCGTCGCAGGAGCCCGCGGATGCGCGCCACCAGCTCGCGGCCCGAGTAGGGCTTGGTCACGTAGTCGTCCGCACCGAGCTCGAGGCCGATGATCTTGTCGACCTGGTCGTCCTTGGCCGTCACCATGATCACGGGGACGTCGGAGCGCTCCCGAATGGCGCGGAACACGTCCTGGCCGGACATCCCCGGCAGCATCAGGTCCAGCAGGATCACGTCCGCGCCGTCGCGCTGGAACGCCTCCACGCCCTGCGGTCCCGTCGCCGCCAGCATCACCTCGAAGCCCTCCCGGGACAGCAGATACTTGAGGGAGTCGCGATACGACTCCTCGTCCTCGACGACGAGCACTCGCGCCTCTGTCATGACTCCTCCTGCGCGGCACCCGCCGCATCGGCCGTCTCTGCGTTGGTCTCGAGACGGATGGTGAAGGTCGAGCCCACCGAGGGCCGCGACCACAGATCGACGGTGCCAGAATGCTGCAGCACCACGTGCTTGACGATGGACAGGCCCAGTCCCGTGCCGCCGGTGTCGCGCGAGCGCGCGGGGTCGGTGCGGTAGAAGCGCTCGAAGATGCGCTCCTGGTCCTCGGGCGCGATCCCCAGGCCCTGATCGATGACCGAGAGGCGCGCGGTGTTCCCGTCGCGCGCGAGCGCGACCGCGACCCGAGTGCCGGGCTCGGAGTAGTTGATGGCGTTGTCCACGAGGTTGCGCAGCGCCATGACGAGCAGGTCGCGGTCGCCCATCACCGTCGGCGCCTCCGAGAGCTCGGTGACCACGGCGATGGTCTTCGCCTCGGCCGCGACCCGCACACCCTCGACGACCTCCGCGACCACGCTGGCGAGGTCCACCTCCTCGTACTCCATGACGGACTCGCCGCCCTGGAGCCGGGAGATCTCGATGATCTCCTGGATGAGCTTGGTGAGGCGGCGGGCCTCGCGCCGGATCTTCTTCGCGAAGTCGCGCACCATCTGCTCGTCGTCGGGATTGCCCTCGATGGTCTCCGCGAGCAGCGACAGCGCGCCCACCGGCGTCTTGAGCTCGTGCGAGACGTTGACCGCAAACTCCCGCCGCGTCGCCTCGGCCGCGCGCTGCTCGGTGTTGTCGTTCGCGACCGCGAGAGCCAGGGACTCGGTCAGGGGCGTCACCCGCACGTGCACGATCGACGCAGTGCCCAGCACTCCCCTGCTGATCTCGACGTCCTCCTCGACCGGCGCATCGGCCGCCCACGCCTTTCCTGCAAGATCCGCGACGCCGGCGTGGAGCTTGCCGTCCGCCCGGGCGACGCCGAGGGCGGTCGCCGCGGTGTTCGTGAACGCGCTGCGCCGGTCGCGGCGCACGATCACGGCGCCGGACTGCAGCACCGAGAGCACCTCTCGCGTGCGGTGCGGCACGAGGGTCGCACTCTCGACCGCGCGCTCGGTCCTGCGGCGGTGAGAGAGGGTGCCGATGCCGATGCCTACGACGAGCGCCACGACGGCCACCAGCCAGATCTCGGGGCTCATGTGGTCACGATAACGACAGGCCCGCGAGTTCACCGAATGTTCAGGCCAGACACCGGATGTTCACCACTCGCTACGGGTTGATGGGTGGCCGCGTCAGGGGTCGATGCCACACTAGGGGGGACGTACGACCGCTAGGAGAACCATGCGCACCCTGTTCACTGCAGAGATGTCCGAGCTCGCGGACGACCTCGTGACGATGAGCCGTCACGTCGAGTCGGCGATCACGCGGGCCTCAGAGGCGCTGCTGACCCAGAACGTCGAGCTCGCCCAGGCTGTCATCGCCGACGACGCCAAACTCGACGACCTCGAAGAGACGGTCGATGAGCGCTGCGTGCTCCTCATCGCGCAGCAGCAGCCCGTCGGCCTGGACCTCCGCTCCATCATCGCCTCGCTGCGCATCTCGGCCTCGCTCGAGCGCATGGGCGACCTGTCGCAGCACGTCGCGGAGGCCGCGCGACGTGCCTACCCCGGCTCGGCGATTCCGGCTGGGCACGAGGAGATCGTGGCCGGCATGGCGGAGGCCGCCAGGAAGGCCGCAGGCGAGGTGGTCGAGCTGCTCGAGACCCGCGACCTTAACGTCGCCGCCGGCATCGTGGCCGATGACGACACCCTCGACAAGCTCCACGGCGAGGCGTACAAGGCGCTGCTGGCCGACGGCTACTCGGGCACCGCGCAGGAGACGCTCGACATCTCGCTGCTGGCCCGCTACTTCGAGCGCTTCGGCGACCACGCCGTGGGCGTCTCACGCCGCATCGTCTATTTGGTCACGGGCGACCACACCGGCGACGAGGCACGCATCTAGCTCGCGCTTCTCAGGAGAGCCCCGGCCACGGCCGGGGCTTTTCTCTTGGAGGGCCGATGCGCGGGCAGCGTCGCGCATGTGTGGACAGTGACGCTTCGAAAACGTTATCGTCGGCTTCCGACAGCGACGTCAGGAGACCCGGATGCCCGATCAGCTCACATTCGACAACCCCGTCGAGCGCCACGCACACATCGTCCCGCACGCCTCGTGGCAGCCCCTCCCGGGCCTCGACGCGGAGCTCGACCCGAAGGCCGATCACGGCGAGACCACCTACCGCGGCACCGGCCGACTGCCGGGGCGTCGCGCGCTCATCACCGGCGGCGACTCGGGGATCGGCGCGGCGGTGGCCATCGCGTTCGCGCGCGAGGGCGCGGACGTCGCGCTCAGCTACCTGCCGGAGGAGCAGGTGGACGCCGAGACGATCGCGGCGGTCGTGCGCGCCGAGGGTCGCACCGCGCTGCTGCTGCCCGGGGACATCCGCGATCGGGACGTGTGCCGGCGGATCGTCGCGGACACCGTCGAGGGCTTGGGCGGGCTCGACATCCTCGTCAACAACGCCGCGCACCAGGTATATCACCAGAGCTTCGACGAACTCGACGAGGAGGACCTGGACCGCACCATCCAGACCAACCTCTACGCGATGAACTGGATCACGCGCGACGCGCTGCCGCACCTGGGCCCCGGCTCGACCATCATCAACTCGACGTCGGTGCAGGGCTACAACCCGTCGCCCATGATCATCAACTACGCGTCGACCAAGTTCGCGATCATCGGCTTCACCAAGGCGCTCGCGAATGACCTCGCGCCGCGCGGGATCCGGGTGAACGCGGTCGCACCGGGACCGGTCTGGACCCCGCTGCAGGTGAGCGACGGGCAGCCGGCGGAGAAGCTCGAGGGCTTCGGGGACAGTTCATGGCTGGGACGGACCAGCCAGCCGGTCGAGCAGGCGCCGGCCTACGTGTTCCTCGCTTCGCCGGAATCGAGCTTCGTGGTGGGCGAGGTCATCAACGTCAACGGCGGCGCCAACGTCCCGTAGGCAGCCCCGCACGTCGAAGGCCCCCTCCGAAACCCGGAGGGGGCCTTCTCAGCCGGCCACGCGATGAGAGGGTGACCGAGCGTCCTTACTTCTTGCCCTGATTGGCGACGGCCTGGATCGCGGCGGCTGCGGCGTCGGCGTCGAGGTAGGTGCCACCGGCCTTCACGGGCTGCAGCGTCTCCTCGTCCAGTTCGTAGACCAGCGGGATGCCGGTGGGCACGTTGACGCCCACGATGTCGTCGTCGGCGATGCCGTCGAGGTGCTTGATGATCGCGCGCAGCGAGTTGCCGTGCGCGGCGACCAGGACGGTCTTGCCGGCCTTGAGGTCGGGAACGATCTCGCCCTCCCAGTACGGCAGCGCACGCTCAAGCACGTCCTTGAGGCACTCGGTCTCGGGCACGGGCTCGCCCGCGTAGCGCGGGTCGCCGGCCTGGCCGTAGGGGTTGTCGGCACTGATGGGCGGCGGCGGCACGTCGTAGCTGCGACGCCAGGTCATGAACTGCTCCTCGCCGAACTGCTCAAGGGTCTCCGCCTTGTTCTTGCCCTGCAGGTCGCCGTAGTGGCGCTCGTTGAGGCGCCAGTGGCGCTTCACGGGGATCCAGTGGCGGTCAGCGGCGTCGAGCGCGAGGTTCGCGGTCATGATGGCGCGGCGCAGGAGCGACGTGTGGAGCACGTCGGGCAGGATGCCCTCCTCCTTGAGCAGCTCGCCACCGCGGATGGCCTCGCCCCAGCCCTTCTCATTGAGCTCGACGTCCACCCAGCCGGTGAACAGGTTCTTCGAGTTCCAGTCGCTCTCGCCGTGGCGGAGCAGGATCAGTGTGTAGGTCATGGATTCAGCGTAGCGCCGATGCGCTGACCCGGTCAGGGGTCCGAGGTCCCTGGTGACGACGCCCGCGGAATCCTCGCCTGGCGTGGGTCAGCGCGGCAGCGCGCACGCCGGGCTGGGCAGGGGGGCCGATGCGTGGGGCACCGTGGCGACGTAGCCCACCTCCGGCTCGGGCGGCAGTGCCAGCACATCGGCGAGCGCGTAGGTGCGCACCTCGTGGCCGCGCTCCGCCCCCACGTGGAGCCGGTCGTGGGCGACCGCGAAGTGGCGCGGCCAGTGGCCCGCATCCATGCTCGTGCGGTAGCGCGCCACCCCCTCGGGGGAGAGGTCGAACAGCGCAATGACGTCTGCGCCGCGCACCCCCGCGAGCAGCACGTCGCCCGCGGGACCCTCGACGAGCGCCACGTGCGAGTTCTGGTTGCCGGCCTCGCCGGTGCGGTTGACCGCCGTGGTGGTGGGCACCTCGTCGATGACCTCGGCGGTGCCGGAGGACGCATCCCAGCGCAGGGTGCGCAGCTGCTGGTCGAGCTCGCAGGTGACGTACAGCAGGTCGCCGCGGACCGCGAAGTGCCGGGGGCCGGCACCTCCGGGCACCGTGACGGCGACGCCGTGATCCTCGAGCAGGCCGTGCTCCACGACCGCGTAGCGACGGAGCTCGTCCGTGCCCAGGTCGCACACCAGGACATGATGACCGCCGGGCCCGAACCCGGCGAAGTGGGCGTGCGGCGCCTCCTGGCGATCCGTCCGCGGACCCGACCCCTCGTGTCCGAGCAGCTGATCGGGCGCGTCGCCGAGCGGGAGACCGTCCTCCCCCAGACTCACGACGGCGAGGTCGCCGCTCATGTAGTGGCTCGCATACAAGGTGCGGGCGTCAGGGGCGAGCAGCAGGTGGCAGCCCGAGGCTCCGCCGGTGGGCACGGTGGCGACCACTCGCGGCGCGTCTGGCTCGGCGACGTCGATCACGTGCACCTGGGTCTCGTCGGCCTCGGAGATCGCGTAGATCAGGGGCAGGTCGGGATGCGCGACCAGGAAGGAGGGCGCCTCCACCTCCACGGCGAGGCCGGCATCGTCCGGCGTCTGTCGCCACAGGCCCTCCCCGAGTCCCGTCGGGGTGCCCAGTCCGGCCTCGGGGTAGGTGCCCCACCACACTGTCTGCTCGGTCATCGGGCCATCCTCTCGAAGATGCGGCCGGCCCCGCTCCCGGGAAGGAAGCGGGGCCGGACGGGTGAACTCAGTTGGCAGCGGCGTACGCGTCGCGAATCTCTGTCGAGATGCGGCCTCGCTCCGAGATGTCGTAGCCGTTGGCCTTCGCCCACGACCGGACCTTCGCGGAATCCGCGCGCCGCGCTCGGCCTGCACCGCGCTTGGCGGCCGAGACCTTGCGGGCCTTCGACGTCCAAGCGCTGAGTTCCTCACGGAACTTGGCCGCATTCTCTGCGGACAGGTCGATCTCGTAGGAAGCATTGTCGACCGAGAAGCTCACGGTCTCCGCGGCCTCTCCGCCATCAAGATCGTCAACGAGGACGACTTGAACCTTCTGTGCCATCATGCGCCCTTTCTCAAGCGGTATTGCTAGATTCACACGAAAGGGAGCCTTCGTCAATTAACGGCCCGAGGAATGACCGGAATGCGGTTCGGAAACGCCGCAATTATCGGTCGCGGCGCGCTAGGCGTCGTCCGCGTCCCGCGCCGCGGCGGCGGCGCGCTTGGCATCCTCCGCGTCCTGCTCGGCCTCGGCCGCGGCGAGCGCCGCGCGCTCGTTGCGGTCCGCGCGCACCACCGACCGCATCGCGAGCCAGAACAGCCATGCGACCCCGATGCTCGGGATCAGGCCGACCGCAACCGCCTGCCACGTCTCCATCAGTCCTCCGTGGGCTTCACGAGCGGGAACGTGATGGTCTCGCGGATGCCGAGCCCGGTCAGCGCCATCAGCAGGCGGTCCATGCCCATGCCCATGCCGCCCGCCGGGGGCATCGCGTACTCCATGGCGGTGAGGAAGTCCTCGTCGAGCGCCATCGCCTCGTCGTCGCCCTGGGCCGCCATGCGCGCCTGCTGCTCGAAGCGCTCGCGCTGGATGACCGGGTCGACCAGCTCCGAGTACGCGGTCGCGAGCTCGAAGCCCCGCACGTACAGGTCCCACTTCTCGACGATCCCCTCCTGCGAACGGTGATCGCGCGTGAGGGGGCTGGTCTCGACCGGGAAGTCGCGCACGAAGGTGGGAGCGGTGAGCGTGTCGCCCACGTGGTGCTCCCACAGCTCCTCGACCAGCTTGCCGTGGTTGATGCGCTTGGGGTCCACCGAGATCTCGAAGCGGTCGCACAGCTGCTCGAGGTGCTCCACCGAGGTAGCAGGGGTGATCTCCTCGCCGAGAGCCTCGGACAGCGATCCGTACATGGTGAGCGCGGTCCACTCGCCGGAAAGGTCGTACTCCTCGCCCCCGGCGAGCGTCACGACCTCGGTGCCGAACACGTCGCGCGCGGCGCCCTGGATCAGGTCGCGCGTCAGGGACGCCATCGTGTCGTAGTCGCCATACGCCTCGTAGGTCTCCAGCATCGAGAACTCCGGCGAATGGGAGGAATCCGAGCCCTCGTTGCGGAAATTGCGGTTGATCTCGAAAACCTTGTCGATGCCGCCGACCACGGCCCGCTTGAGGAAAAGTTCGGGCGCGATGCGCAGATAGAGATCGATGTCGAACGCATTCATGTGCGTCAGGAATGGGCGCGCGGCGGCCCCGCCATGCTGGGTCTGCAGCATGGGAGTCTCAATTTCGAGAAAACCCCGGGAATGAAGGGATTCGCGCAGACTGCGCATCACCCGGGCGCGATGGCGCACGGTGTCCCGCGCGAGCGGCCGCGCAATCAGGTCCACGTAGCGCTGACGCACGCGGGTGTCCTCGGCGAGGTCCTTGTGCAGCACAGGCAGCGGGCGCAGCGCCTTGGCGGCGATGGCCCAGTCGTCAGCGAACACGGACGTCTCGCCGCGACGCGACTTGATGACCCGGCCGTGAGCGAACAGGTGGTCGCCCAGGTCCACGTCGGCCTTGAAGTCGGCGAGCGACTCCTCACCCACCTCGGCGAGGCTCAGCATCAGCTGCAGGCGCTCGCCCGCGCCGTCCTGGATGGTCGCGAAGCACAGCTTGCCGGTGTTGCGCACGAACACCACTCGCCCAGCGACCCCCACGAGGTCCTGGGTCTCCTCGCCGGCCTCGAGCGCATCGTCGTACTGTGCGCGGATGTCCGCGATCTCGTGCGTCCGCGGCACCGAGACCGGGTACGCCTGACCTCCGTCGGCGATGATGCGGTCGCGCTTGGCGCGGCGCACGCGCATCTGCTCGGGGACGTCGATCTCGGTATCAGGGGCTTCAGTCACGCCCTCTAGGGTACCGGCGCTGATCCGGGACTCCGCGTCGCTACCGGTTGTGCACACGGCTGGGGCCCATGGTGCGGACGTGCCGGGTGGTGATGCACTCGAGCCACACCCTTCTCAGTCGTCACCGGTGTGTGCAGAACCGGTGGAACCGCACTGTCGCGGCGCGAGTGGGTTCGCACTGTCGCGGCGCGAGTGGGTTCACACTGTCGCGGCGCGAGTGGGTTCACACTGTCGGCGGCGCGACGCCCGGGACCCGTCAGCGCACGTCGAGCGCGAGGTCGACGATCGAACTCGAGTGCGTCAGTGCGCCCACGCTCAGGTAGTCGACGCCGGTCTCGGCCACCGCGCTCGCCGTGTCCAGCGTCAGACCGCCGGTCGCCTCCAGGCGTACCCGCCCCACCGACGGCTCCAGGGCCCGCACCAGCTCGACCACGGCACGCATCGCGTCGGGACTCATGTTGTCGAGCATGAGGAAGCGCGCCCCCGCGTCGATCGCCTCGCGCACCTGGTCCTCGGACTCCACCTCGACCTGCACCGGCACCTCGGGGAAACGAGCGGCGATCGCGCGGATCGCCTCCGCCACCGAGCCCGCCGCAGCGATGTGGTTGTCCTTGACCATCGCGCAGTCGTACAGGCCAATGCGCTTGTTCACCCCACCGCCAGCGCGCACCGCGTACTTCTCGAGCTCGCGCAGCCCGGGGGAGGTCTTGCGCGTGTCCAGCACCTGCGCTCCCGTGCCCTCGAGCGCATCGGCCCACCGGCGCGTGTGGGTCGCGATTCCCGAGGCTCGCGACAGGAAGTTGAGCATCGTGCGCTCGGCGACGAGGAGGACGTGACCGTCGCCGGAGAGCTCGGCGACCGTCGCGCCAGCGTCCAGGCGGTCGCCGTCCGTAGCGCGCAGCTCGATCACGGGGACCGGGACGCCCCAGCGCTCAGCGACCTGACCCAGCGTCTCCGCGATCACGGGGATCCCCGCGATGACCCCCGGCTCGCGCATGACGATCGCCGCGGAGATCGGCACGCCGGCGGGGATGGTGGCCTGGGTCGTGACGTCGCGCCCAGGCGCGCCGCCGAGGTCCTCATCGAGCGCCTCCGCGACGCTCGACGCGAGCCAGGATGCTCGCAGCGGCCGGTCCTGAGGCAGATCTTCGGGCATGGTCACGGCTGACAAGCCTAGTCGCCGCCCGTGCTCTGGCACGCAAGCATCGGCCTCCGGAGCGCCCGCGGCTGCACGTTTCCTCCACATCGGGGATGACGCAACGGCGTGACATATGTCACACTAGGGGCCGGATGGCGTTCGCGCAGATCCCGGCTCCGGTCAGCGGATCGCGCGTTCCAACCGGGGGGAACGGACAGCCCTAGAGGGGGCTGAAAAGCTGGGGGGTTGACGCGAGGTGACGGCCAGTCGTGGTGAAGAACCGCGGCGGCCGTCACCCCGTGGTTAATCCCGAGGACGCGTGACCGGCGCCCGCCCCTGACTCCACGCCCCGCCAGGCGACCGCCCCTAGCCCAGCTCGAGCGGCGCCTTGACGAGCCGCAGCTCGCCGTCGGGATCGAGAGCCGAGGCCAACCGCACACCCCAGCGCGCATCGTCCCTGTCCGGGAAGTCCTCCCGCAGGTGACCACCGCGCGTCTCCTCGCGCTCGAGCGCCGCCGCCGCCAGCACTGACGCCGAGGCGAGCACGTTCGACGTCTCCCACTCCGCGGTCTGCGGCACGGCCGGCGACGAATCGTGCGTGTGGAAGCGCTCGCGCAGGGCCGCGAGCCGGTCGACCGCTCGGGCGAGGCTCTCGCCGGTTCGCACAGGGCCCGCGCCGCGGTGGGTGACGGACTGGATCTGCTGCCGCGTCGTCGCTGGCACGAGGGCGTTCGGACCGGGCCGGGGGGCGGGTTCCAGCTGGCGGACGGTCCCGTCCGCGACGGCCGATGCGGCATCTGCTGCCGCACGCGACGCGAACACGAGCCCCTCGAGCAGGGAATTCGAGGCGAGCCGGTTCGCGCCGTGTACCCCGGTGCAGGCCGCCTCTCCCACCGCGTACAGGCCCTGGAGCGTCGACCTGCCGCGCAGATCCGTGAGGATCCCGCCCGAGTGGTAGTGCTGGGCGGGCGCGACCGGGATGAGGTCCTTCGCCATGTCGAGTCCGCGCTCGGCGAGCCGTTCCCAGATGGTCGGGAATCGCTCGCGCAGGAAGTCCTTGCCCAGGTGACGGCAGTCGAGGAACACGCTGTCGGAGTCCTCCTCGTCCATCATCGCGACGATCCCCTTCGAGACCACGTCGCGCGGCGCCAGCTCGGCCAGCTCGTGCCGGCCGACCATGAAGCGCTCGCCCGTGCCGTTGAGCAGGTAGGCGCCCTCTCCGCGCACCGCCTCGGAGATCAGCGGCTGCTGCCCCCGGGCCGCGGACCCCTGCCACAGCACCGTCGGGTGGAACTGCACGAACTCGATGTCC
>NZ_CAJXJX010000074.1 GCF_913055775.1 uncultured Demequina sp.
GAGCCGCACCAGCTGGACGACGAGTACTTCATGCTCCGCATCCGCTCCGACGGCGGCCAGCTGAGCGTCGCCCAGGCACGCGAGATCGGGCTGATCTCCGAGCAGTTCGGGCGCGACACCGCGGACGTGTCCGACCGCCAGAACATCCAGCTGCACTGGATCCGCATCGAGGACGTGCCGGAGATCTTCCGCCGCGTCGAGGAGGTGGGGCTGCTGTGCACCGAGGCGTGCGGCGACGTCCCGCGCGTGATCCTGGGCTCCCCCGTGGCCGGGGTCTCCGACGCCGAGCTGATCGACCCCACGCCGCAGATCCGCGAGATCATGGACCGCTACATCGGCAGTCCGGAGTTCTCGAACCTGCCGCGCAAGTTCAAGACCGCCTTCACGGGCCAGCCCGTGCCGGACATCCTGCACGAGGTGCAGGACATCGCGTTCTGCGCCGTCGAGCACCCCGAGCTGGGGATCGGGTACGACCTATGGGTGGGTGGCGGCCTGTCCGTGAGCCCGTTCCTGGGTCAGCGCCTGGGCGTGTTCGTGAAGCCCGAGATCGCTCACGACGTGTGGCGCGGCGTGGTCTCGATCTTCCGCGACCACGGCTACCGCCGCCTGCGCACCCGCGCTCGCTTGAAGTTCCTCGTGAAGGCCTGGGGCGCGGAGAAGTTCCTCCAGGTGCTGCAGGACGACTACCTGGGCTACGAGCTGCCGAAGGGGCCGGCGCCGCAGCTGGCCCAGCGCGGCGACCGCGGCGACCACGTGGGCATCCACCGCCAGAAGGACGGCAACTACTACGTGGGCGTCGCTCCCGTCGCGGGCCGCGTGTCCGGCACCAAGATGCAGGAGATCGCGCGCATCGCTCAGGAGGCGGGCTCGGATCGCGTCCGGCTCACCCCGCTGCAGAAGATCCTGGTGCTCGACGTGCCCGAGGACAAGGTCTCGGACGTGGTCAACGGCCTGCGCGCCCTCGAGCTCGACTCCGATCCGGGCGAGTTCCACCGCAACGTCATCGCGTGCACCGGCATCGAGTACTGCAAGCTCGCGATCGTCGAGACCAAGGCGACCGCGCGCGAGGTGGTGAAGGTGCTCGACGACAAGTTCCCCACGCTCGACAGCCCCATCACCGTGCACGTCAACGGTTGCCCCAACTCGTGCGCCCGCGTGCAGATCGCGGACATCGGCTTCAAGGGCCAGCTGGTGCTGGACGAGGAGTCCGGCGAGCAGGTGCCCGGCTTCCAGGTGCACCTGGGAGGCCGGCTGGGCCGCGGCGAGGACAACGACTTCGGACGCAAGATCCGCGCGCACAAGGTGACGGAGAAGGGCATGCCGGAATACGTGGAACGCGTGACGCGTCACTACCTGGAAGACCGCCATGACGACACCGAGTCGTTCGCGGACTGGGCCTTCAGGGCGGATGAGGAGCTCATCAAGTGACCATTCCCGCCCTGGGCGGCGCACTCGCGCTCACCGCGCTCAACCCGCGCGAGTGGAACGCGGAGACCTGCGCCGAGGTCAACGCACGTCTCGAGTCCGCCTCCGCGAGCCACATCGCGGACTGGGCGGTGGCGACGTTCGGCCAGCGGATCGGCATCGCGTGCTCGATGCAGGACACGATCCTGCCCCACCTGTTCGGCACGCGCCTCGAGGGCGTAGACGTGCTGTTCCTCGAGACCGGCTACCACTTCACGGAGACCGTCGACACCCGCGACGAGGTCGCGCGACGCTTCCCCGTCACCATCGTCGATGTCCGGCCCGAGCTGAGCGTCGAGGAGCAGGACGCCCAGTACGGCAAGGATCTGTTCGCGCGCGACCCCAACCTGTGCTGCCAGATGCGCAAGGTCGACCCCCTCGCCCAGGCGTTGTCCGGCTACCAGGCGTGGGTGACCGGCGCGCGGCGCGTGGACTCCGTGACCCGGTCCGAGATGCCGGTGGTGAGCTGGGACGCCAAGCACGGGCTCGTGAAGATCAACCCGCTGGCACTGTGGGACGACGCGGACGTGGAGAAGTACCAGGTGCAGAACGACCTGCCGCGCAACCCACTGGTCGCGCAGGGCTTCCTCAGCATCGGCTGCGCGCCGTGCACCAGGAAGGTCGCGCCGGGCGAGGATGCCCGCGCCGGACGCTGGGCCGGCCAGGGCAAGACGGAGTGCGGCATCCACGTGGGCTGAGGCCTGCAGAGGGCCGATGCACCGGCCGGTTTCGCGCTCCCGTCACCCCGGGTGTCACCTGTTCGCCGTAGCCTGGGGGGCGTGATCACGATCGCGCCGGCCACGCAGGAGCGGTGGGAGGACGTGCGGACCATCCTGGGTCCCCAGAGCCTCGACACGCCCTCGTGCTGGTGCCTGTCCATGCGCGTCTCGTCGGGAGACCCACGGGTGAAGGGCCAGCCCCCGCGCGCTCGCGCCGAACTGTTGCGCGACCTGTGCGGCGAGGCCATCCCTCCGGGGGTGCTGGCCTACGACGGCGACCGGGTGATCGGCTGGTGCTCGGTGTCGCCGCGATCGTCCTACCACCGGCTCGTGCGATCGCGGGTCATCCCCCACGTCGACGACCAGCCCGTGTGGTCCGTCGTGTGCTTCGTGGTGCGGGCCGGGCACCGGCGCCAGGGCGTCGCGGGCGAGCTCCTCGATGGCGCGGTGGAGTTCGCGCGCTCGCATGGCGCGACCATCGTCGAGGGCTACCCGGCGGACACGGGTGGCGACCGGATCGACGTCGCGTCCGCGTACGTGGGCACGCTGTCGCTGTTCGAGCGCCACGGCTTCGCGATCGCCAGCGAGACCACGTCCAAAGGTGGCGGCAAGCCGCGCGTGCTCGTGCGGCGCGCGCTCTAGCAGCGCGGCCCTTCGCCTGGGCCGCGGCTGCGGCAACTGGCACCTGAATCCTTGAGCCGCCCGCGCATCGGCCCTCCAGACGGCCGCCCGGTGGCAGAATCCGAACGTGAGCGAATCCCTCAGCAGGTCAGGGCTCGCCTACGGCACCGGCGCGTACCTGATCTGGGGGACCTTCCCGCTGCTCATGGCCGCGCTGAAGCCCGCGGGCGCGCTGGAGATCACCGCGCATCGGGCGGTGTGGTCCGTGGTGGTGTGCGCGATCATCGTCGCGGTGATGGGCGCGTGGTCACGTCTGCGCGCAGCACTCACGGACAGCCGCACCCTGCTCACGCTTGCTGTCGCTGCGGTCTTCATCGCCGTGAACTGGCTGGTCTACGTCTATGCGACCGTCACCGACCATGTGAACTCCGCCGCGCTGGGGTACTACATCAACCCCCTGTTCACGGTCGCGCTCGGCGTGGTCTTCCTGGGCGAACGGCTGCGGCGGATGCAGGTGGTGGCTCTGGGGATCGGGGCCGCGGCCGTCGTGGTGATCGGCGTGGGGCTGGGCGAGTTCCCGTGGATCGCGCTGGTGCTCGCCACCTCGTTCGGGCTGTACGGGCTGATCAAGAAGCGGATCGGCTCGTCCGTGGATGCTGTCACGGGTCTGACCGTCGAGACGCTCGTACTCGCGCCGATCGCGCTCCTGGGGCTGTGGTGGATCCACGACTCCGGGCGGCAGACGTTCCTGTCGCGCGGGGAGGCGGGCCTGGGGCTCGATCACGACCTGCTGCTGATGTCCACGGGCATCTTCACGGCTGGCGCGCTGATGCTGTTCGCCGCGGGTGCGCGCCGCCTGCCGCTGTACGTCACCGGCCTGCTGCAGTACATCGCGCCCACCATGATGTTCATCCTCGCGGTGTGGCACTTCGGGGAGCCGATGCCGGTGTCGCGGTGGATCGGGTTCGTGCTCGTGTGGGTCGCGCTCGTGGTGCTCACGGTCGACGGCTGGCGGCTGCGGCCCCGCAAGCGTGAGGCCAGGGTCCAGCCGGCCGAGCCCGTCTAGCCCCGGCGGTCGATTCCCGCTCCTCTAGGCCCTTAGGTGAGCGAAATGGGCCCACTTCGCTCGTCTAGGGGCATAGGCGCACGGAAACCGACCGCGGTCAGGCCGCGCGGGCGACCAGCGCGTCTGCGAAGGACACGAGCGCGTCGCGCACCTCGCCCTCGGGCAGGTCCGCGACCGAGGCCTTCGCGCGCTGCGCCCACTCCTGGGCGAGCGCACTCGTGCGGTCCACGACCGCGTGCGGGGCGAGGCGGGCCACGACATCCGCGAGCACGGCATCCTCGCTCAGGTCGCCGTCGATGTCCGCGAGCAGTCGCGAGTCCTCGGCGGTGGCCTCGCCGGATGCCACCAGCTGCCGGAGCAGCAGCACCGGCATCGTGGGCACGCCCTCGCGCAGGTCAGTGCCGGGCGTCTTGCCCGTGGTCGCGGCGTCGGAGCGCACGTCGATGACATCGTCCGCGAGCTGGAAGGCGACTCCGGCGTACTCGCCGTACTCGGTGACCTTGGAGACCACCGACGGCACGCAGCCGGCGAACATCGCACCGAACCGCGCGGACGTGGCAATCAGCGAACCGGTCTTGTCCGCGAGCACCTGGATGTAGTGCTCGACGGGGTCGTCGCCCTCGGCCGGCCCGACCGTCTCGTGCAGCTGGCCCAGGCACAGGCGCTCGAACGTCTGCGCCTGGAGCCGAACCGCCTCCGGGCCCAGCCCGGCCACCACGCGCGACGCGCGAGCGAACAACAGGTCGCCGGTGAGAATCGCCACCGAGTTGCCCCACACCTCGTGCGCCGCGGGTGCACCGCGCCGGGTGGGCGCCGAGTCCATGACGTCGTCGTGGTACAGCGTCGCCAGGTGGGTGAGCTCGACCACGACGGCGGCCTCGACCACCTCGGGTCGCACCCCGTCCCCCAGCTGCGCCGCGAGCAGTGTCAGCATGGGTCGCAGACGCTTGCCGCCGGCGTCCACCAGGTGGCGCGATGTCGCATCGGCCAGCCGGTCCGACTGCGCGACAGCGTCTCTCAGGCGCTCCTCGACCAGCGCGAGGCGCGGCGTGATCGCCGCCTCGAGAGTCTCGGAGCCGAGCGGGAGGGAGGTCACCAGATCAGCCGTTCGCGGTGACGAGGAACTGAGCGGCGTTCTCGAACAGGTTCAGCGCACCGGCGGGAAGGATGCCCAGGACGAGCACCGCCGCGGCGGTCACGACGACCACGAAGCGGGTGAGCGGGCTGTCGTCGACCTCGATCGAATCCTCGGCGCCCTCGGGAACATCGGTGAGGAACATCAGCACCACGAGGCGGACGTAGAAGAACGCTGCGATCGCGGACGCGATCACCGCGATCAGCACCAGCGGCCAGCCGCCGCCGGCGACCGCCGCCGAGAAGACCTCGAACTTCCCGATGAAGCCGGCCGTCAGCGGGATGCCCGCGAACGACAGCAGGAACAGGCTCATCGCGCCCGCGAGCAGCGGCGAACGCTTGCCCAGCCCGGCCCACTGGCCCAACCGCACGGCCTCAGCGCCGACGGCCCCGTCCTCGGTACGCTCGCGCACCTGCGACACGACGGCGAAGGCACCGATGGTGGCCAGGCCGTACGCGAGCAGGTAGAACGGAAGCGCGACAACGGCCTCGGCGGTCAGTCCCGCGAACGCCACGAGGATGAATCCGGCGTGGGCGACGGACGAGTACGCGAGCATGCGCTTGACGTTGGTCTGCACGAGCGCGAGCACGGTGCCCAGTGCCATGGACGCGATCGCCGTGGCCCACAGCATCCAGCTGATCTCCCACTCGAGCGGGTGCAGCGAGGTGTAGAGGATGCGCACGAGCGCAGCCGTGGCGGCGGCCTTGGTGGCGGCACCCATGAACGCGGTGACCGGCGTGGGGGCGCCCTGGTAGGCGTCCGGCGTCCAGGAGTGGAACGGCACGGCGCCGATCTTGAACAGCAGACCCACGAGGATCAGCACCACGCCCGCGAGCAGCAGTCCGTCGCGGTCGCTGATGACGTCGATCGCGCGACCGACGGCCGCGAACGAGGTCTGCGTGGTCGCGCCGTAGACGAGGGCGACACCGAACAGGTAGATCGCTGAGGAGAACGCGCCCAGCAGGAAGTACTTCAGCGCGGCCTCGTGCGACATCAGACGGCGCCTGCGAGCGAGCGCGACCATGATGTACAGCGCGAGCGAGAACACCTCGAGGGCGACGAACAGGAAGATGTAGTCCGTCACGCACGTGAAGAGCATCATGCCGCCCACGGCGAACAGCAGCAGCGGGAAGACCTCGGTCACCTCGAGTCCGCGACGGCGGGCGAGGGTCTCCTCGATCGAGCCCGGTGTCGCAGCACCGAGTGGCGTGAACGCGGTCTCCCCGGAGCGGGTGCGCGAGGCGAACAGCAGGATTCCCAGCAGTCCGAAGACCAGGATCACGCTCTGCCAGGCGAGCGCCTGGCGGTCGACGGTCAGCATGAGGCGCATGACCTGCGTGCCCGCGCCGTCGAGCGACGCCCACTGCACCGCGAGCGTTCCGAGTGCGGCTGCCATGGACACCAGGCCCAGGATGAGCTGCACCGTGCGCCGGGTCGCGGGGGTGCGGACGAACGCTTCGATCAGCACGCCGATCGACGCCGCGCCGAGCACGATGATGATGGGCGCGAGCGGCGCCCAGGCGATCTCGGGGGTCGTGAAGGTCACGCGCCGGCCTCCTCGATGGTGACCTGGGCGACCACGTCAGCGGCGGGGTCACTCAGGTAGTCGATGGCGATCCCGGGCACGAAGCCCAGCAGCACCATGAGGGCGACCAGAGGCCACGCGACCAGGCGCTCGCGCAGCGTGAGCTCGCGCGTCGCGGACAGCTCCTCGCGTGGCGGCCCGGTGAAGACCCTCTGGTAGGTGAGCAGGATGTACAGCGCCGCCAGCACCACGGAGATCGCGGAGACGATGACCGCGGCCGCGGCGACGGGGTAGGCGCCCACGAACACCATGATCTCGGACACGAACGGCGACAGGCCCGGCAGCGACAGCGAGGACAGGCCCACGACGAGGAAGGTCCCCGCGAAGACCGGAACCACGCGCTGGAGGCCGCCGTAGGCCTGCACGTCCGCAGTGCCGGTGCGTGCGACCAGGAAGCCGACCAGCAGGAACAGCGCCCCGGTCGACAGCCCGTGGTTGAACATGTACAGCGCGGCGCCCTCGATCGAGGTCTGCTGGAAGGCGAAGATGCCCAGGATCATGACGCCGAAGTGGCTGACCGACGTGTAGGACACCAGGCGCAGCATGTCGCGCTGGCCGATCGCCATGAGAGCGCCGTAGATCACGGAGATGACCGCGAGCACGATGATGGCCGGTGCCGCCCACTGCGCGGCGTTCGGGAACAGCACCAGGCACAGCGTGATCATGCCGAAGGTGCCGATCTTGTCGAGCACCGCGACCAGCAGCGCGGTGGTCCCCGGGCGCGCGGTCTCCGCGACGTCGGGCAGCCACGTGTGCACCGGCACCATGGGCGCCTTGATCGCGAAGGCCAGGAAGAACGCGAGGAACATGAGGCGCTCGGTCGTGGTCGACATGTCGAGCGTGGCGACCAGGTTGTCCGTGAGGAACGCCTGCTCGCCTCCCCCGCCCTGGAAGTACAGCGCGACCACGGCGACCAGCATGATGAGGCCGCCCGCGAGCGAGTACAGCAGGAACTTCACGGCCGCGTAGCGGCGCTGCTCACCGCCGAAGCGCCCGATCAGGAAGTACAGCGGGATCAGCATCGCCTCGAACATCACGTAGAACAGGAAGACATCGCGCGCGGCGAAGATGCCCACCATGAAGCTCAGGCTCAGCAGGATCAGCGCCAGGTAGTCGCGCCGGGCCTTGAGGTCCGTGTCCTCGCGCCAGCCGGCAAGGATGGCGAGCGGTGTGAGGATCACGGCCAGCGCGATGAGCAGCAGGCCGATGCCGTTGATGCCCAGCGCCCAGCTGGTGCCGATCTGCGGGATCCACGAGTAGGTCTCGGAGAACTGGAAGGCGCCGGCGTCCGCCTTGTCGAACTGCGTCGCCATGATGGCGAAGAGCAGCAGCTCGAGTCCGGTGACGCCCAGCGCGATCTCGCGCGCACGACCGCGGGCCGTTGCGGGCAGGGCCCACAGCAGCGCCGCGCCCACAGCGGGGAGCGCGACGAGGATGGTCAGGAACGGGAACACGGCTTAGAGACCCCCCACCACGATGACGACGGCGACGATGACCAACCCGACGAGCATGGTCGCCGCATAGGACCTGACCTGGCCGCTCTGGAGTCGGCGCGAGGCCTCACCCAGGTTGGCCCAGCCGCGTGCCTGCTTGTTGACCGCACCGTCCACGACCGCGTGGTCCAGGTACACGAGCGTGCGGGTGAGGTGCTGACCCGGGCGCTGCGCGACGGCACGGTTGACCGAGTCCTGGAAGAAGTCGCTGCGCGCGGCGACCGTGACGAGCGACGCGGCGGGCGCCTCCTCGGGGACGTCAGCGCGGCCGTACTTGAACCAGGCTCCCACCGCACCGATCGCGACGAGGATCAGCGTGAGGGCGATCAGCACCGGGATGGGCAGCACGGGGTCGTGGTGCTCGGCGTGACCGGTGACCGGCTCGAGCCAGTGCGTGAAGCGGTCGCCCGTCGCCAGGATGAGACCCAGGAACGCCGAGCCGACGGCCAGGATCATCATCGGCACCGTCATGAGCAGCGGCGACTCGTGCGGGTGCTGATCGTCGGTCCAGCGCGCCTTGCCGTGGAAGGTCATGAAGAACAGGCGCGACATGTAGAAGGCCGTGAGGCCCGCACCGATGAGCGCGGCGCCGCCGAAGACCCAGGGCTGCCAGCCCTCGCCCACGAAGGCGGCCTCGATGATCTTGTCCTTCGAGAAGTACCCCGAGAACGGCGGCACGCCCAGGATCGCGAGCCACCCGAGACCGAAGGTGATCCAGGTGACCATCATCGCGCCGCGGAGCGCGCCGTACCGGCGCATGTCGACCTGATCGTTCATGGCGTGCATGACCGAGCCGGCGCCCAGGAACATCCCGGCCTTGAAGAAGCCGTGCGTGACGAGGTGGAAGATCGCGAACGCGTAGCCGATGGGACCGAGTCCCGCGGCGAGCATCATGTAGCCGATCTGCGACATGGTCGAGGCCGCGAGGGCCTTCTTGATGTCGTCCTTGGCCATGCCGATGAAGGCACCCAGCAGGAGCGTGAACGCTCCGACCGCGGCGACGACCACCTGAGCGTCGGGAGCGCCGCTGAAGATGGGCGCGGAGCGCACGATCAGATACACGCCTGCGGTCACCATGGTCGCGGCGTGGATCAGGGCGGACACCGGCGTGGGGCCGGCCATCGCGTCGCCCAGCCAGGACTGCAGCGGGAACTGCGCGGACTTTCCGCAGGCGGCCACGAGGAGCATCAGGCCGATCGCGGTGAGCTGCGCGGTGGTCGCCTCCGGCGCCTGCGCGAACACCGTCGAGAAGTCGAGAGCGCCGAAGGTCGCGAACATCAGACCCATGGCGATGATGAGGCCGATGTCGCCGATGCGGTTGACGAAGAAGGCCTTGTTCGCGGCGGTGGCGTACTCGGGCTTGGAGTTCCAGAAGCCGATCAGCAGGTACGAGGCGAGACCCACGCCCTCCCAGCCCACGAACAGCAGCAGGAACGAGTCCGCGAGCACCAGCAGCAGCATCGCGGCCACGAACAGGTTGAGGTACGCGAAGAAGCGACGGCGGTCCGGGTCGTGCTCCATGTAGGCCACGGAGTACACGTGGATCAGCGTGCCGACGAACGTGATGAGCAGCACGAACGTGATGGACAGCGGGTCCGCGAGCAGACCCACATCGACGTTCAGGTCACCACCGGGGATGAAGGTCCACAGCGTGTTCACCATCGCGCGGGACTCCTCGGGCTGCCCGAGCATCTCGAGGAGCGCACCCAGGCCCACAAGGAAGGCGCCGCCTGAGGCGGCGACTCCCACCCAGTGGCCCCACGCATCGGCCTTCCGGCCTGCCAGCAGCAGGAGCGCGGAGCTCGCCAGAGGCAGGGCGATGGCGAGCCAGATCAAAGACTGCATGCGTGCTTATCCCTTCAGCTCTGCCGGCTCGTCGAGCGAGATGGTCTGGCGGGCACGGAACACCGCGATGATGATCGCGAGACCCACCACCACCTCGGCAGCGGCGACGACCATGACGAAGAACGCCATGACCTGGCCGTCGAGCTGACCGTGGATCCGGGAGAAGGCGACGAGCGCCAGGTTGGCGGCATTGAGCATGAGCTCGACGCCCATGAACGCGACGATCGCATTGCGGCGCAGGAGCACCGCCGCGGAGCCGATCGAGAACAGGATCGCGGCGAGGATCACGAAGTTGATGGGGTTCACTTCTCCTCCTCGCTCTCGGTGGACCGCTGCGGGTTCTGGTGATCCTCGGGATTGGCGGTCGACTCCAGCCGGGCGCGGAACTCCTCGCCGTCCGACATCTGGTCGCGGATCTCGAGCACGCGGGAGACCGAGTGCTCGATGGGCTTGCCCTCGGGGTCGAGCGCCGGCGCGTCAAGCGCGTTGTGGCGGGCGAACACGCCGGGCATCGGCTTGTTGACCGGGTCGGCGCCGGCGAGCACGCGCGCCGCCTGCAGGTCCGTCTGCGTCTTGCGCGGCGTCAGGCGCGGGGTGTGCGTCATGATCAGAGCGCCCACGGCGGCGGTGATGAGCAGCGTGCCCAGCACCTCCATCACGAGCACGTACTGGCCGAACAGCACCAGCGCGATCTCCTCGGGATTGCCGGTCTGCGCCTCCTGTGGCGCGATCGACACGCGGCCGATGATCGAGATCAGCAGCACGGCCATGCCGCCGGCCGCGAAGAACGCGATCCAGCGCTGACCGGTGATGGTCTCCTTGAGGCTCTCGCGCTGGTCCACGCCCACGAGCATGAGGACGAACAGGAACAGCATCATCACGGCGCCGGTGTAGACCACGATCTGCACCACGCCCAGGAAGGGCGCGTCGAGCCCCACGTAGGCGACCGCGAGGCCCACCATGACGCACACGATCGACATCGCGATGTGGACGGCCTTGCGCGCGAAGATCAGTGCGAGCGATGGCACCACCGTCAGCGCGGCGACCACCCAGAACAGGACAGGGCTAACCACGGGCGGCCTCCGTCGCTGGGGCCGATGCGCTGGCGGGCTTCTCGTCGCCCGCACCCGCATTCTCGGGAAGGGTGGGGTCCTCGGGCCGGTGCTCGCGCACCCACTCGACCTGCGAGTCCACGACCTGCGTGACGTCGCCCTTGTAGTAGTCGTCGTCCTGGGTTCCCGGCACCATCGGGTGCGGGGCGGCGAGCATGCCGTCCTCCATCGGGGCGAGCAGATCCTGCTTCTCGTAGATCAGACCCTCGCGCGTGGGACCGGCGAGCTCGTACTCGTTGGTCATCGTGAGCGCGCGGGTGGGGCAGGCCTCGATGCACAGGCCGCAGAAAATGCACCGCAGGTAGTTGATCTGGTAGACGCGGCCATAGCGCTCGCCGGGCGAGTACTGCGCGTCCTCCGTGTTGGAGTCGGCCTCGACGTAGATCGCGTCCGCCGGGCAGGCCCACGCGCACAGCTCGCAGCCGATGCACTTCTCGAGCCCGTCCGCGTAGCGGTTGAGCTGGTGCCGGCCGTGGTAGCGCGGCATCGGCGGGGTCTTCTTGTCCGGGTACTGCTCGGTGACCGTGGGACGGAAGAAGTTCCGCAGCGTGACGCCGAACCCGGCGACAGGCGCGAACGTGCGACCCACGGGGCCGTACTCGGGGAAGTTCGACTCGAAGCGCTGGCTCTCGCCGTCGCGCTCGCGATTCACCTTCCAGACGTCGTCGGACTCGCTCATGCTGAGGCGTCTCCTTCCGGGTCGGAGCCACCGGCGCTCGCCTCCACCGTGCGGCCGGAGCGCGGCGACGGGGGAAGGGTCTGGTGGGGCAGCGGCGGCACGGGGTAGCCACCGGCGAAGGCATCGAGCTCTTCGGGCTCGGGTTCGGGCTCGGGCACGGGCTCGCCGCGCACGAAGCTGATCACCGCGATGGTGAGCAGGATCGCGACCAGGCCGGCGACAGCGTCGTAGACGTTGAGATCACGGCCCCACGCGGCGAAGGCCTCGCGACCCACGGCGAAGAACACGAGCCACCCCAGGCCCACGGGGATCAGGATCTTCCAGCCGAACTTCATGAACTGGTCGTAGCGGAAGCGCAGCAGCGAGCCGCGGATCCACACGAACACGAACATCAGCAGCCAGATCTTCAGGATCAGCCAGATGGGCGGGAAGATGCCGGAGTTCAGCATCTCGGCGCCCGGCCACGAGTTCGGCCACGGCGCGTGCCACCCGCCCATGAACAGCGTGGCCGCGACGGCGGACACGTTGATCATGTTCATGTACTCGGCGAGGAAGAACCAGGCGAACTTCATGGACGAGTACTCGGTCATAAAGCCGGCGACCAGCTCGCCTTCCGCCTCGGGGAGGTCGAACGGCAGGCGGTTGGTCTCGCCCACCATGGAGATCACGTACAGCACGAAGGCCGGGAACAGCGGCCAGATCCACCAGCGGTCCGTCTGCGACTCGACGATGCCGCTCGTGGACATGGTGCCCGCGAGCAGGAACACCGTGACGAGCGCGAGGCCCATGGCGAGCTCGTACGAGATCACCTGGGCCGTCGAGCGCACGGCGCCCATCAGCGGGTAGGTCGAGCCCGAGGCCCAGCCACCCAGCACGATGCCGTACACGCCCAGCGCGGCGCACGCGAGGATGAACAGCACGGCGACCGGGAAGTCGGTGAGCTGCAGCGGAGTATGGACGTCCGTGAACGGGATGTGCGTGGTGGGCCCGAAGGGGATCACCGAGAAGATCAGGAACGCGCAGAACACCGAGATCATCGGAGCCGCGATGTACAGCACCTTGTCCGCGGCGCGGACGGTGATGTCCTCCTTGAACAGGAGCTTCATCGCGTCCATCACGGACTGCAGCAGTCCGAACGGACCGTGGCGGTTGGGTCCGGGGCGCTCCTGCAGGCGACCGATCACGCGGCGCTCGAACCAGACGGCGAACAGCACCGAGGTCAGCAGGAACACGAGGATCAGGACGGCCTTGATGATCGAGATCCAGATGGTGTCGTTGGCGAGGGCCTCGGTCACCGTGAGGTCCGCAGGGTCCACCGCCTCGACCGGAAGGGTCAGTCCCAGCATCAGATGCCTCCCTTCACCGTGACGAGGGAGCCGGGCTCGACGCCGAGTTCCTGGGCGACCCAGGACCCGGGCGACTTCGCCGGCAGCCACACCACGCCATCGGCCATCTCGGTGACGACCACCGGCAGCTCGATCGCTCCCCTGGCCTCACCGGTGATGGTGACGACGCCATCCTCGATGCCGATGGACTCGGCCGTCGCCTGCGACACGCGCGCGACCGCGGTGCGGCCGGTGCCGGCGAGGTACGGCTCGCCATCCTGGAGCGCGCCCTCGTCGACCAGCAGGTGCCACGAGGCCAGGACCAGCTGATCGCCCGACGCTGCCGGCGCCTTCGCGGGCTTGTCCGTGGGCGCCTTGACCCGCTCGCCCTTGCCTGCGGCTCCCAGCGCGGCCAGCTGCTCGTTGACGTCCGCGACGGTGCCGACCTTGAGGTCGACGCCCAGCTCGCGGGCGAGGAAGTCGATCGCACGGTGGTCGGAGATCGCATCCGTGCGGATCGCGGTGGCGAAGCCGCGCAGGCGTCCCTCCCAGTTCACGAAGGTGCCGGGCTTCTCCGACGGCGGCGCGACGGGCAGCACCACGTCCGCGTACTCCGAGACCTCGGTGCGCCGCACCTCGAGCGACAGGACGAAGCCGGTGCGGTCGAGCGCCTTGCGCAGGTCCGCGGTCAGATCGGAGGGCGTGACGCCACCGACGACCAGGCCCGACAGCTTGCCCGCGGCGGCCGCCGTGATGATCCCGGCCGCGTCGCGGCCGGGCTGCTCGGGAAGCGCGTCCACGCCCCACGCCTCGGCCGCGGTCTGGCGGGCCGATGCGGCGGGCATGGCGCGGCCACCCGGCAGCAGCCCGGGGAGGGCTCCCGCCCCAACGGCTCC
>NZ_CAJXJX010000075.1 GCF_913055775.1 uncultured Demequina sp.
GTCGTCTTCGCGGGTGTCGCCGACCTCACCATCGGCGGCCTCATCGCTGGCCTCCCCTGCGCGGTGGCGACGGATGGGGCGCTGGCTGGCCCGCTTCTCGAATCGCTCGTGCCTGCGCTCCTCCCGCAGCGCGGCCTGGCGGTCCTGCTCAGCGCGCTCCTCGTCCGTGAGCGACTGCTCGATGTCGCCGGCGAAGTCCGGCAGGTCGGGCTGACTGAGCCCGAACCAGGTGAGCACCTTGTCGACGAACAGGCCCAGGACGCCGCCGGCGACCACGCCGACCACGATGGACAGCAGCAGGTTGTCCTCCGGGAAGACGGCGCCGGCCACGGTGCCGAGCGCGATGCTCCACGCCGACCAGATGGTCACGGCGATCGCGTCGACCCCCATGAACCGACGATGGGGATAGCGCAGCGCCCCGGCGGCGACGTTCACGAGCACCCGGCCCATGGGGATGAACCGCGCAGCGATGATGTACGCCTGACCGCGTCTCTCGAGCTGCGTCTCGGCGACGTCCAGCGCGCGACGCCACCGCGGGCGCTTGAACAGCCGCCACGTGGTGACGTTGGCCTTGGCTCCGAGCAGGTAGGCGATCTGATCCCCGCACCACGCGCCCACGGCGGCCATGAGGAAGATCAGCACCAGCACCGGGCTTCCGGTCTGGTACGACGTGGTGGAGGTCGCGATGATGACCGACTCGCTCGGCACGACGGGGAAGAAACCGTCGATCATCGAGACCGCGGAGATGCCGGGGTAGATCCACAGCGACTCGCTCAGCGCCAGCACCCACTCCTCGACGGTCGATGAGAAGTGGATGATCCAGTCGGTGAAGGTCGGATCCTCGGTCACCCGCACAGTCTCCCAGGATCGAGGTGCGCCCGCGATCCGGCATCCCCCGGATCCTCACCCCGGCACGGGCGTCCGGAGGGACGATGCGCGGGTCACCCTGACGGGTGACTCACGGAAGCGCGAGGCGCTCGCGCACCACCTCGGCGAGCCCGTCCGCGTGACGCTGGGCCGCCTCCTGCGTGGTGGCCTCGACCATCACGCGCACCAGCGGCTCCGTGCCCGAGGGGCGGAGCAGCACGCGGCCGTCCCCACCCAGCTCGGCCCGGACGGCCCTCACGGCGCTCTGGAGCACGGCGTCGCTGTGCACCCGAGCGCGGTCGACGCCGCTCACGTTGACGAGCACCTGCGGCAGCGACTCGATCGTCGAGACCTGGTCGCGCAGAGCACCGGCCGCCTTGACCCGCGCCGCGATGAGCATGGAGGTGAGGACGCCGTCGCCGGTGGTGGAGTAGTCCGAGGCGATCACGTGCCCGGACTGCTCCCCGCCCAGGGTGTATCCACCCTCGCGCATCGCCTCGAGCACGTAGCGATCGCCCACAGCGGCCTCGATGATGGTCACGCCGGCGTCCTTCATCGCGCGGTGCAGGCCCAGGTTGCTCATCACCGTGGCGACAAGGGTGTCGTGGTACAGCGCGCCGGAGTCCTTCATCGCGATCGCGAGCAGTCCCATGATCGCGTCGCCGTTGACGACCGCGCCGCTGTGGTCCACGGCGAGGCACCGGTCGGCGTCGCCGTCGAAGGCCACACCCATGTCCGCGCCGTGGGCGACGACGGCCTCCTGCAGCGTCGCCAGGTGAGTCGACCCGACGCCGTCGTTGATGTTGAGGCCGTCGGGAGCCGCGTGGATCGCGGTCACCGTCGCACCCGCCGCTCGCAGCGCCTGGGGACCCACCGCGCTGGCCGCGCCGTGGGCGGTGTCCACCACGATGCTCAGTCCCGCGAGGGGGCGCTCGCCGCCCGCGAAGGACTCGACCGCGGACACGACGTGCTGGACGTAGCGCTCGGCGAGCTCCGGGGCGGGAGTGATCGACCCCACCTCGGCTCCGAGCGGCCTCTCCCAGTCGACGCCCAGGCGCTCCTCGATCGCGTCCTCGATGCCGTCGTCCAGCTTGTGGCCACCGCGCGCGAAGAACTTGATGCCGTTGTCCGGCATCGGGTTGTGGGAGGCGGAGATGACCACGCCGATGTCCGCCTCGATCGCCGCCGTGAGATACGCGACGCCGGGCGTGGGAAGCACGCCCAGATCGGTGACATCGACGCCCGCCGATGCCAGACCGGCCGCTACCGCGCTCGACAGGAACTGGCCGGAGACGCGCGTGTCCCGACCGACCACCGCGCGGGGGCGGTGACCCGAGAACTCGCCGCGCTCGGCGAGCACATGGGCCGCAGAAACGGCGAGGTCCACGGCCAGCTCTGCCGTGATGTCACGGTTAGCCAGGCCGCGGACCCCGTCCGTGCCAAAGAGTCGCGCCATGCGCGAGAGGTTAGCGCTTCGAGTACTGCGGCGCGCGGCGGGCCTTCTTGAGACCAGCCTTCTTGCGCTCCACCACGCGAGCGTCGCGGGTCAGGAAGCCCGCCTTCTTGAGGGCACCACGGTTGGTCTCCTCGTCGATCTCGTTGAGGGCGCGGGACACGCCCAGGCGCAGCGCGCCGGCCTGGCCCGAGGGGCCGCCACCGGTGATGCGGGCGTGGACATCGAACTTGCCCTCGATGTCGAGCAGCGCGAACGGGTCGTTCACGAGCTGCTGGTGGACCTTGTTCGGGAAGTACTCCTCGAGCGAGCGGCCGTTGATCTTCCACTCGCCGGTGCCGGGCACCAGGCGGACGCGGGCGATGGCCTGCTTGCGGCGGCCCAGACCGGCGCCGGGGGCGATGGTCGAGGTGCCCTTGCCGCGCTCGGGCGCGGACTCGGAGGTGTACTCGGTGGGGGTGTCGGTGTCGACGGTGTCAGTCATGTCAGTCCTTGTGATGCGGAGCGCTACTGCGCGACCTGCGAGATCTCGAACGCCTGCGGCTGCTGCGCGGCGTGGGGGTGCTCGGGGCCGGCGTAGACCTTGAGCTTGGACAGCTGAGCGCGGCCCAGCTTGGTGTGGGGCAGCATGCCCTTCACCGCGTTCTCGATGACCCGCTGGGGGTTCTTCTCGAGGAGCTCGCCGATCGGCACGGCGGACAGGCCGCCCGGGTAGCCGGAGTGACGGTAGACCATCTTGTCGGTGGCCTTGGTGCCGGAGAGCGAGATCTTCTCGGCATTGATGACGATGACGAAGTCGCCGCCGTCGACGTGGGGGGCGAAGGTCGGCTTGTGCTTGCCGCGAAGCAGCGAAGCGGCCTGAGAGGCCAGACGACCGAGAACCACGTCAGTAGCGTCGATGACGTACCAGTCCTTGGTGACGTCACCCGGCTTGGGAGAATACGTACGCACTGTGAAGCCTTCTTACTTGTAAACGTTGAGCGGCGCTCGAGGCGCCGCAGGGGTTCGGTCGGCGGGTCCTGCGGAGGCGAGTGGGAGGCACCTTCACGTGGAGCGCACAACGACAGACGATTCTACCGCTACGCGCGGCGCAGGGTCAATTCAGGCCGGGGGGCGGCAGGCATCGAAGGTGCCGTGCGCGCCGTGCCCCCACGAGCCGGTGAGCCTCGGAGGCCCTTTGATAGCGTCGTGCCATCCGCACCAGGAGGAAGTCTATGGCTCGCGACGTCGACCGGCGCACACTGCTGCGCGGGTCGCTGACGGTCGCCGCCGCGGGAGTGCTGGCGAGCTGCCGACCCGAGGCCGACCCGACTCCTGTGACGACCCCCTCGCCCGAACGCACGCCCGCGCCCGCGCACACCGAGGAGGCGAGCCGCTCCGCGACCTCGGAGCGCCCCACGCTCGCGTCGTCGTACGGCCCCAACGGCACGCATTACCCCGATGCGCTGACGTGGCCCGGCGAGGTCGCGCCGACCGAGCTGACCGCGGACTGCGACTGGGCGGAGATCGCGGACATCCTCGCGTCGCTGACGGCGGAGCAGGTTGCCGCCGGCGTCGTCATCCGGCTCAGGCCTGGCAGCCTTCCCGGCGAGGGCGCCAAGTCGAGCTCCACGCCGGTGCTCGGCGCGGCCGGGGACGCCGCATGGGAGCGAAACGTCCTCATCTGCCCGCTCGACGGGTTCGGGAGCGTCACCTTCACGGACGGCATCCGCCTCGATCACTGCGCCCGGCTGTCGTTCTTCGGATTCAGCAGCGAAGCGTCGTTCGTCCTGACCGAGTGCCAGTCGATGCAGGTGGGCTGGAGCCGGTTCAGCGGCATGAACGTGACGCGCAGCGGCGTCGACATCGAGTTCCACGAGCTCGTGCTCGGGTTCCGCCGGGATCCCGAGGACACCGCCGGCGTGCGACCGACCGAGACCTTCGAGATGTCGTCGATCGTCCGCCGCGGGTGCGTGTTCGGGCCCTCGGTCAAGGCGAATGACTCGGACGCTCATTGCGACACCATCCAGATGGAGGGAACCGGGACGGGTCCATTCGGCCCGTTCGTCAGCGTGGACTGCGTGGACTTCGGCTCCTCCAACGCCGCTGAGCTCCTCAGTGGCGGCCTCCAGCGCGCGGAGTACACCCACTGCCTGATCCTTGCGGGACTGCTCCCGTGGACCGTCTACCCGCTCGAGGCGGGCGACTACCAGGGCGAGCCGAACGCCTTCTCGGGAGGCTGCCCGGACGTTCGGCTCGTGGACTGCACGGTCGTGGGCGCGGTCGGGCGCATGGGCTTCACCGAGGTGCGCGGCTCGACGCTCAGCTACTACCCCCAGGACAGCCAGCAGCCCCGCGTCACCGGCGCGTGGGAGGTGGACGAGTCGACCGCGAGATGGACTCGGGAGGACATCATGGCGCGGCAGGCGCTGCCCGATTACAGCGACGAGACCCTGCGCGGCCTGTGGGTGTGGTGACCGTCGCGCGCTGAGTGACAGGCGCGGCCGCGAGGCCGGACGCGCACGGTTCATCCCGCCCATCGCGCGTGTTAGCGTTCGTGGACGGCCGATGCGCCGGAACAGGAGTCGAGCATGGGCCGAACCGGGTGGCGCCGCAGCGCGCTGGCGACCGTCGCGCTCGCGGCGATGGTGGCCCTCGGCGCCTGCACGTCCGTCGAGCCCCCCGTCGAGCCGACCGAGACGCCCAGCCCGACCCGCACCGCGAGCGCGTCCCCCAGCCCCAGCCCGGCGTCCGTCGACACCTCCAGCATCCGATCGATCATCGGCGCCCGAGACACCCGAGCTGACGGTCGCGGGTCCAGCAGCGGCGATCGCGGGCGAGGACGCGCAGCAAGTCTCCTACGTCAGCGGCGGCCTGACCGTGACCGGGGTGGTCCGCATGCCGGCCGGAGACGGGCCGTTCCCGGCGGTCGCGGTCGTGCACGGAGCCGTCGACCCCGACACCTATGAGAGCGGCGGAGACCTGCTGCCGGAGCAGCGCGCGCTGCTCGCCGCTGGCTATGCGGTGTTCGCGCTCGACCTGCGGGGGTACGCGGAGTCGGACCCGGCCGCGGATGACGGCGCGCTCGCCTTCGACCCCGGCTTCGGGTGGTCCACGGTGCTGGACTGGGGCATGGCGCTCGACGTCGTCAACGGTCTCGCGCTCCTCCGCAGTGGCGCGGTCGACGGTGTCGACACCACGCGCATCGGCCTGCTCGGCCACTCGATGGGCGGGCTGCTCGCCCTGGACGCCGCGGTGATCGCCCCGGGCGCGTCCGACCTCGTGGTCGCCCTCTCGCCTCCGGCGTCGGACTTCGGAGAGCTGATCGCGGACATCGACGTCGAGGAGGTCGACGGGCTCGGGGAGTGGCTCGGCGAGGTGGGCACGCCTGCGGAGAATCCTGACTACTGGGCCGACATCTCGCCCCGCACCTTCATCGATCGGGCGACCGAGCCGCTGCTGCTCATTCACGGCGGTGCGGACTCGACGACGCTGCCGCAATGGTCCCGGGACACGTCCGAGGCCTGGCGTGCGGCCGGGCTCGAGTCGGAGGCGATCATCATCGGCGGCGCCGACCATCTGCTGCGGCCGCACCGTGGCGAGGCGGACCGCATCATCGTCGAGGCCTTCGACACGATCCTCGAGGACGGGACTTGAAGCCACCGGTGACCCAGGCAGTAGACTCGGCCTGATCAACCTGCCGTGGGGGGGAGGTAGGACATGGGGGAACCGCGCGTAGCCGTGATCGTGCGCTACGGACTGAATCCGGATGCATGGCGCGAGCGCCACGCCGCCGGCGAAGTGGTCGACGCCACGCCCTACGGCTACGACCTCGCCGACGGTGACGTCTCGCTCGAGTGGTCGCGGGATCACGCCGAGGCAGCGCCGGCCCGGTGGATGCGGCACGGCGTGCGCCGCGCGCTCGGCTTCGACTTCGTGCACGTGTGGCGCAACCGCGACGTCATCAGGCGGGCCGATGCGGTGTGGACGCACACCGAGCGCGAGCACCTGGCGGTGGCGCTGCTCTCCAGCATCCGTCGGCGCCGCTACGCGGCGCTCAGCGTCGCGCAGACGGTGTGGATGTGGGACGAGTGGCACCGCTACTCTCGCGCTCGCCGGGCCGTCTACCGGCGGCTGCTCCACCGCCACGCCGTGGAGGTGGTCCACAGTCGAGTGAATCGCGACATCTCCGACGAGGCCGTGCCCGGCAGGCGCGTGCTGCGAGTCCCGTTCGGCACCCATCTCGCGCCCGTCTCGACGCCTCCTGGCCCGCGCACCGGAGCGCCCCGAGTGCTCGTGGTGGGCAACGACCGCCACCGCGACTGGGCCCTGCTGTCCGAGGTCGCGTCCCTGGTCCCCGAGGCGGCCTTCACGATCGTCACGCTCTCGCCGGCCGTGCAGAGCATCGACTGGCCCAGCAACGTCACGATCACCAGCATGACGCAGGCGGACATCATCAACCGGGCATACGCGGAGTCGTCGATCGTCGCCGTCCCCCTGCTCGCCAACGCGCACGTGTCGGGCTGCACCGTCACGATCGAGGGAATGTCCGCCGGACTGCCCGTGGTCGCCACCGACACGGGAGGCAACGACGAGTACCTGGCCGGGTCGACGTCGACGCTCGTGCCCGTCGGCGACGCAGCCGCGTTCGCCGCCGCGCTGCGCACCGCCCTCGACTCCCCTGCAGAGACGCCCGACCCCTCTGTGGCCGCGCGGCGCGGGCTCAGCCAGCGCGACTACGTCGCACGCTTCGTCGCCATCACGCGGGCGCTGCTCGCAGACGCGCCCATCGATCCGAGTGTCGAGACCTTTGCTCCCATGCACCTGCACGCGGTGCGCGAGGGCGAGGCCCGATGACCCTCCTCGACGCGATGACGCTGGCGCAGCGCGCCCGCGATCTGGCCTTCACCAAGCTCGCCTCCGGCGGTTTCGGACGGTTCGGCTCAGGCTCGCGCATTCTGCTGCCCCCACGCCTGAGCGGAGCCGAGCACATGGCGATCGGAGCAGGCGTCCTCATCGGCGCCGGGTCGTGGCTCATCGTGCCCGAGCAGCACGCCCCCGCGCCCAACATCGTGCTGGGCGACCGGGTCCGCATCAACGGCACTGCCATCTCCGCCGTGAGTCGAGTCGAGCTCGAAGACGGCGTCGCGGTCGCGCGCGGGTGCTACATCTCCGACCACTCGCACGGCTTCGACGACCCGGACAGCTTCGTCCGGGACCAGCCGCTCGGCAGGGTCGCGCCGGTCGTGATCCGCGCGGGAGCCTGGCTCGGGCAGAACGTCGTGGTGCTGCCCGGGGTGACCATCGGGCGCGGCAGCGTGATCGGCGCCAACAGCGTGGTCCGCGAGGACGTACCCGACCGCACCGTCGTCGCAGGAACTCCGGCCCGAGTGATACGAGAATTGCCATGAGCATGCCCAGCACCGACCACGCCGCCTCGTCGCGCACCGCTCCCGCAGCGCGCGACTACGTCTTCACGTTCTCGTACGAGTCTCTGGCTGATGCGCGCCGGCGCGGCATGATGCGTCCGCCCGACCGGCTGGTCTCGACTCTCATGACGAGCCCGGAGGTCAACCGACTCCTGATCGCCGATGCGTACCGCGCGTGGGGAACCGCGTGGAGGCGAGAGCCGTTCGACTTCCTCGTGCGCCCGCGACAGACCCAGAAGGTGCGGCACGTGCGCCCGCTCCGATCGGAGCGGGCGGACCCCGAGGACGTGGCCGCCATCGAGCAGGTGTACGTGAACTACGAGGGCACGATTCGGGACGCGGCGGACCGGGCCCACCTGGACGAGCCGCGGTTCATCACCGCGAACCCGCTGGTCGCGGGCTTCTGTGACCTCTCATGGGCGGGACCGGCGCTGTACTACGGACGCGACGACTGGCTCAGCTCGCCAGCGCGGCGACAGTACTGGCCCGCGTATCGCGAGGCGTATGCCCGGCTCGCGCGCAGCGGTCGCGCCGTCGCGGCCGTCTCTCAGGAGATCATCGACCGCATCGAGCCCGAAGGGCCGCACCTGGTGGTGCCCAACGGGATCGAGCCCGAGGAGTGGCTGGGCGACCAGCCCGCACCGCCGGAGTGGTTCGCTCGGATCCCTGGACCGCGAGCCGTGTACGTCGGGACCCTGGACTCGCGTCTCGACATCGATGGCCTCTACGACCTCGCCACCCGCCGGCCTGACCTGCAGCTCGTGCTGCTCGGCCCGATCCCTGACAAGACGTTCCTGGAGCGCGCCGCGGCTCTCGCCAACGTCCACGTGCATGGCTCGGTCAATCGCCGCCACGTGGTCGCCGTGCTCAGGAACGCCGAACTGACGCTCCTGTCGCACCAGCGCACCGCGCTCACGAAGGCCATGAGCCCGCTGAAGGTCTACGAGTACCTGGCCGCGGGCCGGCCCGTGCTCGCCACGGACCTGCGTCCCGTCCGGGGGCTCGGACCGCGCGTGCACCTGGCCCCGACTGTCTCCGACTTCGCGGATCTGGTCGACGTCGCGCTGTCCCAGGGAGTCCAGGACGAGGCCGAGCGCGTCGCGTTCGTCGAGGACAATGCGTGGGCGGCGCGGCACCGATCGATACTGACACTGGTGAATGGCTGAGACAGAGCGCGTCGGGCCTGGCCCGATCGAGGGGGTGCGCATGGGCACGGATCGTGAAGGACAGGTGCTGCTGGTCTGCTCGGGAGGGGGACACCTGCGCCAACTCGCCGGGCTCGTCGACAGGCTCGGCTATTCTGTCGATCAGCAGGTGTGGGTGACGTTCAAGAACGCGTTCAGCGAGTCGCTGCTGGCGGATCGGGATGTGGTGTGGGCCCCGTTCGCGGGGCCGCGCGACACCAAGAACATCGCCCGCCTGATGACGATGGCACCTGGGGTGATAGCGAAGCACGACTTCACCACCGCCGTCAGCACGGGATCCAGCCCTGCTGTCGCCTTCCTGCCCTACGCCGCTCTGCGCGGGATCGACGCGCACTACGTCGAGAGCGCCGCTCGGGCGGCCGGTCCGTCGCTCACGGGCAAGATCATCGCGCGCTCTCCACGCGTGCGCACCTACTGCCAGTACCCCCAATGGTCGGATGACACCTGGCAGTACCGGGGATCGATCTTCGACGCGTTCGAGCCGGCGCCAGCAAGCACCGCCGGTCAGCCGCGCCGCGCCGTCGTCTCCGTGGGCACCCAGGAGGGCTATCCCTTCATGCGTCTGTTCGAGGCCGTCGTGCCGCTGCTGGCGGACATGGACGAGGTGCTCTACCAGACGGGCGACGCTGACGTCAGCGCGCTCGGCATCCACGGCAGCGCGAGCGTTCCGCACGCCGAGATGCAGGCGGCGATCCGCGAGGCCGATGTCGTCATCACCCACGCTGGGGTCGGCACGGCCATCACGGCGCTCGAAGCGGGCAAGCACCCGATCCTGGTCCCGCGCCGCGCCTCGCACGGCGAGCACGTCGACGACCACCAGGAGCAGGTGGCCAACGAGCTCAGCAGGCGGGGCCTTGCCACGCTTCGCTATCCGGATACGCTGAGTGCCGAGGATCTTGTCACCGCAGCCAGCCGATCCACCCGCACCGTCCCGCCACCGCCGTTCACGTTCGCTTAGCGGCGCGCAACCGAGGAGTCCCACCATTCAGCACCTGAGCCGACGGAGCCTGCTGCGGGCGTCGGTCGTGCTGGCGGCCGGCGCAACAGTCTCCGCGTGCACGCCCGAGCCGGCAGCGAGGCCCGTCGTGTCCTCCACGCCGTCGCCGACGCCCGTGGCGACGTCCACGCGGCCGGCCCTGCGACAGTCGTACGGGGTCAATGGCACGCACTTCCCCGCAGACCTCCCGTGGCCCGGCGAGCAGGCACCGCTCGAGTTCGAGGCCGAGTGCGAGTGGGCGGACATCGCCCGCCGGGTCCAGGGGCTCACCACCGACGAGGTCAGCCGCGGCGCGATCATCCGCGTCAAGCCGGGCACACTGCCCGGCGGCGGCGGCCGGTCCTCGTCGCCCATCGCACTCGCGTACGTCGGCAACCAGAACTGGACCAGGAACGTACTGATCGTGCCGCGGGACGGGTTCGGGTCCGTGGTCATCTCCGAGAACGGAATCCGCATCGACCAGTGCGCGCGCATCTCGTTCTTCGGCTTCGTCAGCGAGGGCTCGTTCACTCTGACCCGGTGCGTCGACGTGCAGATGGGCTGGAGCCGCTGGAGCGGCGCGGGCGTCACCCGCGGCGCCCGCAACATCGGCTTCTACGAGCTCGTGCTCGGCTTCCGCCGCGTCACCGACGACACCGTGGGCTTCCGCCCGATTCAGACCTATGAGATGACGGGCCTCGAGCGCCACGGCTGCGTGTTCGGCCCCTCGGTCAAGCCCGATGGAGACTCGTCCCACCTGGACACCGTTCAGCTCGAGGGGACAGGCACCGGTCGCTTCGGACCGTACACGAGCGTCGACTGCGTCGACTTCGGGTCGTCGAATGCCGCCTACGTCCTGCACCCGCGCCTGTCGATGGCCTCGTTCGAGCACTGCATGATTCTGGGCTCGACCCTGCCGTGGTCCGTCTTCCCTCTGCTTCCCGGCGACTACGAGGGCGAGCCCAACGCGTTCTCGGGAGGGTGCCAGGACGTCCGGCTGCGGGACTCGATCGTCGCCGGCGCGGTGGGCTCGGTGGGGTACACCTCGGTGGTCGACACTCGCGTCAGCTCCCTGCCAGTCGAGTCGCAGGCACCCAGGGACGAGGGGGAGTGGATCTCGGATCCCACGATCGCCGCGTGGGGCCGGGCGGACATCATGCGCGAGCAGGAGGTCCCCGACTACGAGATCGACACGCTCGCCGCCCTCTGGGTCTGGTGACTCCCCCGGGAGGCGGGGTCACGCTTCTCACGCACCGGCCGCACCGTCACTCGGCGCGCGAGGACTTGCCCCCGCGCATGCTCGCGACGAACCCCCAGAGCCGCCCGACGTCGGCGCGGTAACCCCTGACCAGGAAGAGCGGCGAGATCGCGAGCAGTGCGCCCAGCACGCCCACGGCGATCTGGAGCAGGTCCACGTCCGTCGGCACCCAGCGCGAGAGCACGAACGACGCCCCGAAGGCGAGCGCCGCCATGATGGCAGGACGGACCAGCGGTGCGGCGATGTCGCTGGGTCGCACGAAGGTCTTGCGGATCGCGAACCCGAATCCGGGAACCAGGAGCACCAGGCTGAGCGCCCCGTAGGTGATGACCAGCCCGGTGAGTCCGCCCCACATGATGCCGAGGACGTACCCCGCCACCACGATGGGGCGAGCGATCAGGTCGTAGACGAACTGCCGGTGCGAGTGACCGAGCGAGATGTACAGCCACGTGCGCAGACGGCCGATGGCCTGCGCGAATCCCGCGACCGCCAGCAGCGCGAACAGCGTCGCCGCGGTCTCCCATCCCGGGCCCAGCAGCACCCCGACCAACGGCTGGGCCACCCCGGCTGCCACGGCGTACGTGGGGAGGGTGAGGTAGCCGATGGCCAGGCCGGCGCTGCGCACATAGCGCCGGTAGCGCTCGCCGTCGTCGCGCAGCGTGCTTAGCACCGGCAGGGCAACGCGGCCCAGAGGGCCGTTCATCTGCTGGAGCGGCAGCAGGAACAGCGCGTAGGCGCGCGAGTACTGACCCAGGGCGGCCGGCCCCATAGTCGCGCCGATGATGACGTTGTCCAGGTTCTTCTCGGCATAGCCCAGCAGCTCCGCACCGAAGATGCTCGCTCCCTGGCCCACGAGTGGCCAGGCCTCCTTGTCCACCCGGGGCCGCCCGAAGACGGGGCGCACCACCCACCAGAGCACGACGAGCCTGACGATGACCTGGCCAGCGGCCATGGCGACCAGCGACCAGACGCCCCAGCCCAGCAGCGCGCCGCTGATCCCGGCGACCACTCCGGCGGCCATCGAGGAGACATCGAGCACCGCGAGAGTGCCGAACTTCAACTGCTTCGCGGCCAGCGCCTGCAAGGGCATCGCCAGCCCGCTCATGAACACCCCGGGGGCCATGAACAGGGTGATGGCGACGAGTTGCGGCTCGCCGTACAGCGCTGCGATCAACGGGGCGCACAGGGCCACGATCAGCGACAGCCCGGCGCCGATGAACAGCGACAGCCACAGCAGGCTGCGCCAGACGCTCTCGCTCAGGTGCTGAGCCTGGATGATGGCGCCGGTCATGCCGAAGTCGCGCACCAGCTCCGCGATGCCCATCACCGCGGCCACCATCGCGATCAGACCGAAGTCGGCAGGCGTGAGCAGCCGCGCGAGCACCATCGTGGAGACCATCTGCAGGGCAGCCCGTCCCCACAGGCCCCCCATGGTCATGACGACTCCGCGGCTCGCGCGCTGCGCGAGGTTCTCGTGCCGCGCGGGCGAGATGCTGTCCGCGCCGGTCACGCGGCGCTCCTGGTGGTGACGTCCGTGTTCCACTGGACGGCTCCGCCTCGGCGCCGCACGCGCCACGCCCCCAGGCGACTCGCGGCACTGACCCCCACATAGACCGCCAGGCCGGGCCACCGCATCGGCCGCCACCACAGGCGGGCCAGGAGGGTCCGAGCGCCTGCGCCGGTGGAGGGCGGCGCCAGCTCGGGATAGCGCTGGGCGAACTGCCTGTTCCCCGCCACGATCCGGGTGTTGCGCTTCACGAGCGCAGCGAGAGTCCCCGGTGCCAGGACGCTGAAGGTGAGGTCCTCGGGAACCAGCCGCTCCTCGACCGAGAACAGCTGCTGGACCAGCAGGTCGTCGGCGATCAGGTCGGGGAACTCCGGGATCCTTGACCGACCCTCGGCGGTCAGCATGTAGATCCCCGATCCCACGTGCCGGTCACTGCGGTAGCCGGTCAGTTCCCAGACACGGTAGTGCTGGCGGACCCACCAGGACGAGGAGGGTTCGAGGCGCATCGTCGGCGCCCCCACCTTCGCCTCGGGGTGCGCCTCGAAGCGCCGGGCGAGAGCGAGCAGATCGGCGCCCGACACGGTCACATCGGCATCGACGAACGCCACCGGCGAGACGTCCGCGGCCGCATTCCCCGCGTTGAGCGCCCGAACCTTTGAGGCCTCGGCCACCTCGATCACCCGCACGGGGACTCCGGCAGCGCGAGCCCGCTGTGCCGTCGCGTCGGTGCAGCCGTTGGCGACGACGATGAGGTCGATGCCGTCTGCGGCGATCGCACGCACGGCGTCCGCGATCAGCACCTCCTCGTCGTGAGCCGGAACGACCACGCTCAGCACTGTCATGGTGCCGGCACCCGCGGCTCGGACGCCGCCGCCGCGCGATCCCCCTCCGCGCCGGAACCGCCCACAGGGTCCTCCTCGACCGGGTCCTCCTCGACGGGCTCCGTCATCGCCCACGCCGCGATCGCATAGAGGAGCGACAGCACCAGCAGCGTCTGCATGAAGGCGAAGGCGTCGAAGAAGAACATCGACACGATGAACCCGACCGTCGCGGTGGCGATGGCGAAGGTCAGGTGGCTCCGCTTGTCCGGCACACCCGGGGTGAAGCTGAAGCGGAACATGCGGAACGCCGGCACCACGAGCAGGGCGATGAGCCCG
>NZ_CAJXJX010000076.1 GCF_913055775.1 uncultured Demequina sp.
ACGTTGTAGACGTCGAGCCCATCGACCGCGTCGAGGGACGGCAAGGAGCTGCGCCGCCAGTCGCGCACCCGAAAGGTGACCTGGGCCGTGCGGTCGTCAGCGTCCGTGGACCTCGCCACCCCAGAGCCCACCGGCGGTGCGAGCGCTCCGCCGCGGGCGTCGGGATTCTCGACGTACACGATCTGCACACCGATGGTGTTCGCGCGTTCGACGCCGGACAGGACGATCTCCGGCATTCCCCCTGCACAGTCAGCGGTGAACTCGGGTCCGCCGCCATCGTCGAGCGGACCGCACAGGCTCTCCGTCGGCACGACCCAGTCACCCAGGTCAGCCCGGTAGATCAGCACCGCGTCGATCGCGTCGTACTGGATCAGCGGATCGACGCTCGAGTCGATCGCGTTGATCACGGTGACATCGAAGGTGTCGAACACGGAGTTCGCGACATCCGTGGGAGGCGCGCCCGCCTCGTCCATGAGTGTCACGGAGTCGACATTTGATGCGCCGCCCGTCGACCAGTGCAGCTGAGCGCGAGTCACCCGGTGAGAGCGCGCGGGGATGCTCGGGTCCTCATTGCCACTCGCGTCGACGAAGAGCTTGTCCATCGACGGACCTGGTTGGGCGTCCGGCTCGAGAACATCGACGTCAGCGCACGCGGGCGGGGCGTCTCCGGAGTCCACGGCTCCGCCGGAGGCCGATGCAGTGGTGCAGTTCGTGAACGTCGTCGGCAAGGTGGCGCCGGCGGCATCGGCGTCGAAGTTCATCACGACGTTCGGCTGGAAAGAAGTGCCAGGGGCGAATCCCTCACCGGTGCCGATGTAGTCGTACTCGAACTGAAGACCGCCGATCTCCTCCGGAGTCGGTGCCGGGTCCGGAAGGTCATCGATGTCGACGCTGTAGGTCGTGGCGCCGTCGATAGGGCCAACGAGGTAGACCCACTCGTCGCCGTCCCAGTAGTTGATGGTGAGCGAAGCGTCGGCAGGGATGCTGATGTCGACCAACTGGGTGGGGTGGAATGCCTCCCAGAACGGGTCCGGGTTGTCGGGATCTGGGTTCGCGGGGTCGGAGATCACGATCTGCTGCGACGGCACAGACGAGTACGGGTCGTCCGTGCCACCGTCGACCGGCGAGCCCGCAGTGCCGCCCGTGAGCTGCATGACGATCCACTCGTTGTCCCACCCGGTGATCGTGCTCGGCGAGATCGCCTTGGTGGTGGTCGAGTCGACGTGCTCTTCGAACGCGTGCAGCGTGTCCTCGGCGGTGTCCGTGCCGTTGACGCCGTCCGTCGTCGTGCCGGTGACGGTGGTCTCGTTGACCAGACTCGTCACCTCTGCGGTGTCGTCGGGGTCTGTGCCGACCGTGAACGGAATCGATGCTGGCGTGCCGCCGGCCACGATGCCCGAGTCATCGGTGTCCTGGAAGGTGATCGAGAACGACTCGACTGCGTCGAGGTCCGTCGGCAACGGCACGTCGTCTCCGGGCTCGAATGGGCCGAACGTGCCTCCTGCGTCGTAGGTGATCGTCGCCTCGTCAGCGCCCTCCGGGAACGTGATCGGGTTGACGAAGCCCTCGAACGCCATCGCGTCCGAGAACACCGTGTTGCTGGGCTCTGTGACCGTGAGCGAGTCGACGTCGAGCGCGTCGCTGACGCCTGCGGTGATGGTCGCCGTCGACGACTCACCGTGAACCACCTGGTCGGGGCTGAAGGTCTTCCCTGCCTCGACACTCGGGATGTTGGTGGTGATGTCGTAGGTGGCGTCGCCCGTGTCCGTCGCGGGGACACTGTCACGACTCACCTCGGACTCCGCGGTGTTCTCGACTGTGACGTCGTCCGTGAGTTCGCCGGGGTTGCGTTGCGACACGCCGACATCGATGCCCGCAGTCGCGCCTTCGTCGATGTGAGAGCCGTCGGTGTCGGTGAACTCGACCTGGATGCCGACCACGGATTCCAGATCGACGCCGGACAGATCGATGACGTAGGGCGGCGCCGGCGGATCCACGTCGATCGCCGCCCCCACGGGCTCGAGCCCGGCTCCAGTGTCGACGTACACGGTCATCTCGTCCGCGCCGGCAGGAACGTCCGTGATGGTGATGGAGTCGAGCTGGAGGTAGTCGAAAGTGGTGCTGCTGGATCCTGACGCAGGGTCTGTGATGACCATCGAGTCGACGCCTGTCTCAGACTGATTCGACGCGTCGATGGAGATGACCGTCGGCGCGCCTTCGGTCGCTGTGCCAGCCGCGGGCGAGAAGGACTTCGAGATGTCCGTGTCGACCACCAGCGGCACGTCGATGGCCACCTCGTGGTCGTCAGTCTCTGGCGGCGTGTCCGGGTTCGACGCCGAGAACTCGGCCTCGTTGACGATGGGTTGACCGTCATAGTCGTAATCGGCATCAGCCGGGACTACCACCGGAATCGTGATGGTCGCGGTGGTGCCTCCCAACATTCCGGAGCCGGGATCCGTGGTGTTGAGGAACACCGTGTCGAAGACGATGTTGACGTCGTTGCCGGTGGTCGTCACGTCCGTACTGTTGCCGTCAGAGACCACGGTGGGCGTGCCCGCGAGCTCGAGCGGCGCGGGAATGGTGTCCGTGATGGTCGCGTCGTAGCACCCTGAATTAGGGACGGAGTATGAGCACTGCACGGTGATGACGTAGTTGAAGGGCTCGCCTGGAGTCAACGGCAACTGGTCGCCCGAAGGGCCTGTCTTCTCGATCGAAAGACCAGCCGGCTCCACCACAGCCGTCGCAGCTGTTGAGGCAACCACCGTGGTTGCACCCGCCACGAGCAAAGCGAGGAGGCCCGCGATCCACTGTCGTGCGACACCTCGTTGCGCACGAAGCTCCGTCACGTGCCCTCCCTCGCCCATCTGCCTTACAGGGCACACCCGCACGTCGGGGGCCTGACAGTTGCCACGGTACCCGACGCGCAAGGAACCGGCTCCTACCTGCGTTGTCGGCACTCACGCCACTGGCTGAAGCCAGCGTCCATGCGGGTGCGCCGTCGCCACCGTGCGGCCGTGGTCGAAGCTCGGCCCGACGCGTACCACGGGACTGTCGACGCCTGCGACCGGCTCGAAGCCGATGCGCGTCACCGCTCGCTGCCCGGCCGCCGCCTCGACTGCCGCGTCGATGTACGCCCGCGCTTCTGCATCGGCCTGATAGAGGGCGATGGTGTGCCACACAACCACGGGCCCCGGCGGCAGAGCGGCGATGACGTCTGTCAGCACGGACGCGGCGTCGGCGGTGAGCATGCGCACGTCACACTCGCGTCGCACCCCGATCGCGGCTCGCAGGCGCTCGAGCCGGTCGACGTGCTCAGGCCACACGAGTGCCTCGAGCCATGCCGCCTGAGCCGGGTCCGTCGCGTCAACGGGCGCGAGGTCGATACCCGTGCGACTCGCGAACGCTGGAAGCCTGCGTGGCCCCGCGAGGGGGCCTCGCACTTCGCAGTCGATGCGAGGCGAGTGCGTGCCGAGGGCCACGTCGACGTCGCCGGAGTACCGGTAGGAGAAGTGATCGAGGCACAGGTTGAGGCCGGCCGACGCCCCGATATCGATCGCATGCACCGGCTCGTCGGTGGGGATCCACGGCAGCAGTACCGCAGCACGGCCCACCTCGTTGGTCTGGGTGCGGCGGGCCGATGCGGTGGGCAGCAGAGCGTCCCGGTTCGCCAGGACGTGGTGGCGGAACGCGGCATACGCCGCGTCCGAGGGCTCGGCGACCTGCCGCCCGGCGAGGTGCGGATACCAGGCCGCGAGCTGGTCATCCGCGTCGAGCCCGAGCTTCACCGCACCAAAGAGGAGGTTCAGGGGCGGTGTGTTGTCGATCGCCGCGACGATCCCGAGCAGCTCCGGGTCCCCCGAGATGCGGTCGGCGAACAGGCGGTACAGGGGCGAGTCGGGAACGTAGTCGCGCCAGCGGATGACCTCGGCCGCGACCTGCCGCAGGTCGTGCCGGTCCTCTGCTCCCCATTGGATCGTTCCCATGCTGACCTCCCGCGCCGATGCTCCCACGCCGGCGTCAGACGCGCTGGGTAGCGTGGGCCCATGGCCGAGCTGACCGGTGACCAGGTGCGCGCGCTGCGCATGCGAGCGCTGCTCCTCGCTGGCGAGCACGCGCACGCCGGCGTGGGCGACGTCGTGACCTGGATGGGCGCAATGCAGGCGCAGGACTACGCGAGCGGGCTGTGGTCGCTCGGCATCCGGCTGCCTGGCAGCACCCGGGAGAGCGTCGAGGCCGCGCTCGAGGCACGCGAGGCCCTGCGCACCTGGCCCATGCGCGGCACGGTGCACCTCGTCCCGTCGCGGGACGCGCGTTGGATGCTCGAGCTGATGTCCGCCAAGCCCCTGGCCGGAGCGGCGGGGCGGCGGGAGTACCTGGGGATCACAGAGGCCACGGTGGTTGCGGCGAACGCCGCTCTGGATGCGGCCCTGCGCGGCGGGCGGCGGCTCACGCGATCGGCCTGCATGGAGGTCATCCAGGACGCTGGCATCGACACCTCGGGCCAGGTGGGTTACCACCTGCTCTGGTACGCGTCGCAGACCGGCGTGACGTGCATCGGTCCGCAGGAGGGCAAGGAGCAGACCTTCGCGCTCCTGGACGAGTGGGTGCCGGACCCCGTCACGCTGGAGCGCGAGGAGGCCCTGGCGATGATCGCGCTGCGGTTCGTGCGGTCCCACGGACCGGTCACGGTGAAGGACCTGTCACGTTGGACGGGGCTGGGCGTGCGCGACTGCCGTGCCGGTCTCTCGGGCGCGGGAACGGCGGTCGTCGAGGTCGCGACCGCGGCGGGGCCCATGATGGCGTCCGCCGAGGCCCTCGGCGCGACGGTCGCCGACGCGGGGGGCCGCGTGATCCCGCCGGGCTTCGACGAGTTCATGCTGGGCTACGCCGATCGCGGGCTCGCGCTCGCGCCCGAGGATCTGAACGCGGTGGTCCCGGGGTCGAACGGGGTCTTTCGCGCGACGCTGGTGCGTGACGGCAGGGTGGTCGGGACCTGGAAGCGCATCGCTCGGGCGCGCTCCCAGGTGGTCGACGCGGTACCGCTCGCGCGGCTCGGCGCTGCGGATCGGCGTGCGTTCGAGACGTCCTTCGCTCGCTACGGAGCCTTCACCGGGGTGGAGACCCAGGTGCGCTGGGGCGCGCACTAGCGCGTGCTTGCTAGACCCAGGCGCTGAGGGCGATCAGAAGGAGCGCGTACACCGCCACCGTCGCGAGAATGGCGAGACACCCGACGATGATCGCCGCGAGCGCCAGGCCCCGGTTGGTCGCCACGCCCCGCCGCGCCGAGGCCCGGCCCATCGCCCCCATGACGATGCCGCCGATCGCCAGGGCGACCGTGATGAGCAGCGGGGTGCTGACGCCCACGAACCATATGAGCACGCCCGCCAGCGCGAGACCGGACAGCACCATGCCGATGACCGCGCGCGAGTTCTGCTCGGTGCGCCGAGCGCCGAAGTTCAGTCCCTCGATGTCGGGCACCGGCTCGCTCGCAGGTGAGCGCGGCGCGAAGCCGGGGGCTGCGGTCGCGGGCTGCTGCTCGGAGGGCACCGGGGTGCGCGGTGGCGGGCCCAGCTCGCTCGGCCGATCCTCCGGGATGAACTCGCGAGCCGCGGGCGGCTCCGTCGAGCCCTCGTCTCCTGCGGCGTTGCGCGACGATTCCGTCATGTCTGCCCCCTCACTGCTGACCGCACCACCCTAGCGAACGAGCGTGCGGAGCACCTGCTCGAGGATCAGCCCCAGACGAGCCCCTGGGTCGGGTCGTTGAGCACCCGGCCCACGTCGTAGAGGACGCGGGCACCCAGCTCACCGTCGACCAGACGGTGGTCGAAGCTCAGCGCGAGCTGCGTCACCCAGCGAATCTGGATCTCGCCCTCGTGCACCCACGGCTGCTGGCGGATCGAACCGAAGGCCAGGATCGCCGACTCGCCGGGGTTGAGGATGGGTGTGCCGGTGTCGATGCCCAGCGCGCCCACGTTCGTGATCGTGATCGTGCCGTCCTGGAGCTGGGCAGGCTGGGCCTTGCCCGCGCGGGCCTCAGCCGTCAGGTTCTGCAGCTCGATCGCGAGCGCGTGCAGCGGCAGGCGGTGCGCGTCCTTGATGTTCGGGACCACGAGGCCGCGCGGCGTCGACGCGGCGATGCCGAGGTTCACGTAGTGCTTGTAGACGATCTCCTGCGCCTCGTCGTCCCAACTGGCGTTGACCTCGGGGTGACGCCGCACAGCTAGCAGCAGCGCCTTCGCGACGATGAGCAGCGGCGTGACGCGCACATCCGCGAAGTCCCGGTCCTGCTTGAGCTTCGCGACCAGGTTCATGGTCTCGGTCGCGTCCACCGTGAGGAACTCGGTGACGTGCGGCGCCGTGAACGCCGACTGCACCATCGCCTCTGCCGTGCGCTTGCGCACCGACTTCACCGGCACGCGCGTAGTGCGGCCGTCCGACTGCGTGGTGCCCTCGGCGAGCCACGGCTGGTCGTCGCCCTCGTAGGTCGCGAGAGACTGCGCGGACGTCGCCTTGACGTGCAGCTCCACATCCTCGCGGGTCACAAGCCCGCCAGGACCCGTGGGCGTCACCGTCGTGAGGTCCACACCCAGGTCACGCGCGAGCTTGCGGACGGGGGGCTTGGCGAGCACGGGGTACTCGTCGAGGTCCTGCTCGCCGCCCACCGGATCGATGGCCTCCTCGTGGCGCGGGCGGCGCGTCGCGGCGCCCGCCTTCACGCCGTAGCCCACCAGCACCGCGCCTGAGCCGGAGTCGCCCGAGCCGGCCGCCGCATCGGCCGTGTGTGCAGACGTCTCGGGAGCGGGAGTCGTGGGCGCAGCCGGCGCAGGGGTCGCGGCCTCGGGCTGCGGTGCCGCAGCGGGAGCCGTGCCACCTGGATCCACATCCACCACGAGGATGGGTGCACCGACGTCCACGGTCTCGCCCTCGGCGACTACGAGCTCCGACACCACTCCGGTGAACGGGCTCGGCAGCTCGACCAGGGACTTCGCGGTCTCGATCTCGACGATGGGCTGGTTCACCTCGACGGCGTCGCCGGGGCCCACCATCCACGTGATGATGTCGGCCTCGGTGAGGCCCTCGCCCGCGTCGGGCAGGTTGAACGTCTCGAAGGTGGGCATCGGTGCGCTCCTCAGTGCCTCATCACGCGGTCGACAGCGTCGAGGACGCGGTCGATGTCGGGCAGGTAGTGGTGCTCGAACGTGTTCCCAGGGTAGGGCGTGTGGAACCCTCCGACGCGGAGCACAGGCGCGTGCAGGTGGAAGAAGGCCTGCTCGGTGACGCGCGCCGACAGTTCTGCGCCCGCGCCGAAGGCGGTGGGCGCCTCGTGCACCACCACCACGCGGCCGGTCCGCTTGGCGGACCGCACCACGGCATCGGAGTCGAGCGGCGAGATCGAGCGCAGATCGATGACCTCGACGTCCGTGCCGTCGGCGGCGGCGACCTCGGCCGCCTGCAGCGCGACGCGCACCGTGGGGCCGTACGCGACGAGGGTGACGTGCGCGCCTTCGCGCGCGATACGGGCCGATGCCATCTCGGCTGTGGCGGCCGCCTCGCCATCGGGGGCGTCGAGCTGGGCGGCGACGCGCTGCGTGTCCACGTCGCCCTTGTCCCAGTAGCGGGCCTTCGGCTCGAGGAACAGCACGGGGTCCGGGCACGCGATGGACTGCTGGATGAGATCGAACGCGTCCTGCGGCGTGGCGGGGGAGACGATGCGCAGGCCGGCAGTGTGGGCGAACAGGGCCTCGACGGACTCCGAGTGGTGCTCGACCGCGCCGATCCCGCCGGCGAAGGGCACCCGGATGACGATGGGAAGCGTGATGTCGCCGCGAGAGCGGTAGTGCATCTTGGCCAGCTGCGTGGTGATCTGGTTGTAGGCCGGGAAGATGAAGCCGTCGAACTGGATCTCGATGACCGAGCGGTAGCCTCGCATCGCCATGCCGATCGCGGTGCCCACGATGCCGGACTCCGCCAGCGGGGTGTCGCGGACCCGGTGCTCACCGAAGTCCTTGTGCAGGCCGTCGGTGACGCGGAACACGCCACCGAGAGCGCCGATGTCCTCGCCCATGAGCAGGACCTTGTCGTCGCGCTCCATGGCCGCGCGCAGGCCGGCGTTGATGGCGCCAGCCATCGTGAGGCGTTCGGTCATCGGGCGGCTCCGGCGTCCACGGTGGCGCCTCCCGTCGCGTCCGCGAACGAGGCCTCGTAGCGCTCGAACCAGGCGCGCTCCGCGTCGACGGTCGCGTGGGGCAGTGCGTAGACGTCGTCGAACATCGTGGCGAGCGCCGGGCGCTCCCACGAGCGGACCGTGGTGCGGGTGCGCTCGCACAGCGCGTCCGCCTCGGCCGTGACCTGGTCGCGGAACTCCTGGGAGAGCTCGCCACGCGCGATGAGGTGCGCTTCGAGGCGCGCGATGGGATCGCGCTCGGCCCAGTAGGCCTCCTGCGCCTTCGACCGGTAGCGCGTGGGGTCGTCCGAGGTGGTGTGCGCACCCATGCGGTAGGTCAGCGCCTCGACGAGGACCGGGCCGGCGCCCGAGCGAGCGTGCTCGAGGGCCCAGCGGGTCACCGCGTGCGAGGCGATGACATCGTTGCCGTCGACGCGCACGCTCGGGATCCCGTAGCCCAGGCCGCGGTCCGCGATGGGCACGCGGCTCTGGCGCGACGTGGGCTCGGAGATCGCAAACTGGTTGTTCTGCACGAAGAACACGACCGGCGCGTTGTGCACGGACGCGTAGGTCATCGCCTCGGCCACGTCGCCCTGCGCGGTGGCGCCGTCGCCGAAGTAGCAGACCACCGCGCCGTCGCGCTCGGGGTTGCCGCTGGCGACCAGGCCGTCGAAGTCCATCGCCATCGCGTAGCCGGTGGCGTGCAGCGCGTGGGCGCCGATCACGAGCGTGTAGAGGTGGAAGCCGTGATCCTGGGGCGTCCAAGCACCGTGCTGCAGCCCGCGGAAGATGCGCAGCACCTCGACCAGGTCCACGTCGCGCGTGAGGGCGACGCCGTGCTCGCGATAGCTCGGGAACACGAAGTCCGGACCGCGCAGCGCGTGGCCTGAGCCGATCTGCGCGGCCTCCTGACCCCAGGACTGCACCCACAGGCCCAGCTCGCCCTGGCGCTGGAGGCTCGTGGCCTCCTTGTCGAACGCGCGCACCACGGTCATGTCGCGCCAGAACGCGCGCAGGTCGTCAGGCGTGAGGTGCGCGGCATACGGCGAGTAGGTGGAGTCCTCGACGGCGTCGCCCTCGGGGGTGAGGAGCTGGACCAGGCCGTCGGAGGAGAGCGGACCGGTCGCGTCCACAGTGCCTCCCGGAGGGTGACGAGGGCGCGGTGGCGCCCGGCTTCGCTAACTTACGCAAGCGTAGGCTACGGAAGCGTAGGTTGCAAACGCGTCAGTTCTTCGACGCCTGGTACGCGTCGACGACCTCCTGCGGGTCACCGTCCATCTTGAGATTGCCGTGGTCGATCCAGAGCACGCGCGAGCAGGTCTCGAGGATGGACCGCATCGAGTGGCTCACGAGGAACACGGTGCCCGCCTCGCCGCGCAGCTGCCGGATCCGGTCCTCGCTCTTCTTGCGGAACTCCTTGTCGCCCACCGCGAGCGCCTCGTCGACCAGCAGAATCTGGTGGTCGCGCGACACCGCGATCGAGAACCGCAGGCGCGACTGCATTCCCGACGAGTAGGTCTTCATGGGCAGGTCCATGAACTCCTCGAGGCCCGAGAACGCCACGATGTCGTCGTAGCGCTGCGCGACCTCCTTGGGCGTCAGCCCCAGCGCGAGGCCGCCGAGCATGACGTTCTTCTCGCCTGTGAGGTTGGGGATGAGCGCGGCGTTGACGCCCAGCAGGGCAGGGCGGCTCGCGGCGTAGACCGTTCCCTCAGAGCCGGTGAGGAGGCCGGCGATGGCACGCATCAACGTGGACTTGCCGGAGCCGTTGTGGCCGATCACGCCGATCGACTCGCCTTCGCGCGCGACGAAGGACACGCCCTTGAGTGCATGCACGATGCGCACGCCGCGCTGGCGTGTCATGAGGGAGCGACGGTCCTTGGCGCGCTTGCCCGAGGCGAAGGTCTTGTAGTCGACGCGAAGCCCGTCGACCACCACCGTGGGATCCCCGAGCACGCCGGGGGATGCGGGGTCAGTCACGGCCATACTTCTCCTCCGCTCGCCAGAAGAACACCACGCCGAACGCCATCGTCACGAACGGGCTGACCAGCGTGGCCACCCACAGGAGCGTGCTGACCTCAGGGCCGCCGAGCACGAAGAGGCGCGTGAGGCCGATGAAACCGCCCACCGGGTTGAGGTGCGCAACCGTCAGCATCCATGCCGGGTTGTCGGCCAGGACCAGGTCGAGCGAGTAGAAGATGCCCGAACCGTAGAAGAACAGCCGAGTGACGAGCGGAATGATCTGGGCGACGTCGCGCAGGTGCACGGTGAGCCGCGCGGCAATCAGGGCCACGCCAAAGTTGAACATCGTCATGAGCCCCATCAGCGGGATGACGAGAAGCCATGTCCACGTGATCGGGACGCCGAACGCGGCGACGATGATCGCCATCACGATCAGCATCGGGACGAGCTCGATGATGAACTGGATGATCTGCGACAGGGGCAGCAGGAGCCGGGGGAAGGTCAGCGACCTCACCAGTCCCGCGTTGCCGGTGATCGCCTTCGCGCCGCTGCCGAAGCTCTTCGAGAAGAACTCGAAGACGAACACGCCCACGACCAGGAACGGGATGAACGGGATGTCGCCCGGTCGCGAGCTGCGATCCATGATGAGGCCGAACACGGTCCCGTAGATCGCGGCGTTGAGGAGCGGGCGCAGGACGATCCAGCCGAGCCCGAGCCGGCTCTCGTGCAGCGACGCCTCGAGCCTGTAGCGCGCGAGGGACATCGCGAAGGCGCGGCGTCGCCACGTCTCGGCAAGGTACGAGCCGAGGGGCGGCCGGGCGCCCACCTGCTTGAGGCCGGCGTCGCGCGCGATGGCGCTGATATCGCTGTCAGACACTGCGCTCCTTGGTGGCGTCAGCGGGGAAGCCCGCGGGACACAGGCGCGTCCAAGTTACCAGCCGCGAGGCACGGAACGGCAATCGATGCCTCGTCAGGAGAGGGCCTCGAGCAGCGCATCGTTCTCCTCCGGGGAGCCGATCGTCACACGGATTCCCTCGCCCGCAAACGGGCGAACCAGCACTGCCGGCTCGCGCTCGGCGAGCACAGCGGCGATCTCGCCCGTGCGCTCTCCGGCGGCCAGCCACACGAAGTTCCCCTGCGGGTCCGGCACGTCCCAGCCGAGCCCGGCCAGCGCATCGGCCACCCGTCCGCGCTCCGCTACGACGGCCTCGACCCGCTCGGCGAGTTCTGCCTGCGCGTCGAGCGACACGATCGCCGCCGCCTGGGCCGGCGCGGAGACCGAGAACGGCGTCACGCACGTGCGCACCGGCGCGATCAGCGCGGGGTCGCCGGCGACGTAGCCCACGCGCAGACCCGCGAGGCCGTACGCCTTCGAGAACGTGCGTGCGATGAGCGCGTTGGGGTGACGCTGCAGGAAATCCAGGCCCGCGACGGCCGCCGGGTCGCGCACGAACTCGACGTAGGCCTCGTCCAGCACCACCAGCACATGGGACGGGACGCGCGCCATGAATGCGTCGACCTCGTCCGTGCGCAGCGCCGGTCCAGTGGGGTTGTTGGGCGAGCACAGCAGCACCACGCGGGTGCGGTGGGTGATCGCGGCCACCATCGCGTCGAGGTCGTGGCGACCTCCGGCCGCGAGCGGCACCGGCACCGGAGTCGCGCCGGCGATGTGCGAGAGGATCGGATACGCCTCGAAGCTGCGCCACGCGAAGACGACCTCGTCCCCCGGCTGCGTGTACGCCTGCAGCGTGTGCTGCAGGGCGGCGACCGAGCCGCCTCCGACCGCCACGGACTCGGCGCCCAGGCCCAGGAAGGCGCCGATGCGCTCGTGCAGCTCGACCGCGAACATGTCGGGATAGCGGTGCGCGACCTCTCCGGCGGCCGCCACCGCCTGGGCGACGCTGGGGAGCGGGGCGAACGGCGTCTCGTTCGACGAGAGCTTCACGGGAGGCAGGCGGTCCGCGGCGCCGCGGGCCCCGGGGACGTAGGGCGGCATGGCGCCAATCGCGGGACGGGGCTGAGGAAGATCCATGCGTCAAGGATGACAGGTGTGGAAGACTCCCTGCCATGAAGTTCATCCTGAACGCCGCCGTGACCGCCGTCGCCATCTGGATCGCGACGCTCCTGCCCCTCGAGCTGGCCGTCACCGGCGGCGAGGCGGAGTGGTGGACCCGCGCGCTCGCGTACCTGGCCCTGGGCGCGGTGGTCGCCCTGCTGAACGCGATCGTCAAGCCCATCCTCAACGTCCTCGCTCTGCCCATCACGATCCTCACGCTCGGCCTGTTCGCCCTGGTGATCAACTGGTTCATCCTGTGGCTCACCGCGTGGATCTCGGAGCAGGTCGACTTCGTCAACCTGTCGATCGGCGGGTTCTGGCAGACGCTGCTCGCCGCGCTGGTGATCTCTATCGCGACGGCCATCATGGGCGCGATCCTGGGGACCAAGAAGGACTGACGCTCGGCCCCTCGTGGCCGTGCACCTGCGAGACCACGGTGCGCACCGTGCTCTCGCCGGCGAAGAACCGGCTCGCAACCTCGGTCCACGCCCGCAGGGACGGCGACGGGTCTCCGTCGAGCAGGTCGAGACCCCAGGCATAGGCCGTCGCGCCGTGCGCGCCCTCCACGGATCGCGACGCCTGCGCCAGCTCGGGATCCGCGCTCGCGCGCGAGTCCACCACCGCGGTCACGACGTTGGGCGTGTGCGGGTTGTGCGCTCCGTCCAGGGCGGGCACCACGTCCGGGGAGTTCTCGACGTGCAGGTACTGGACGCCCGGATGCCGTGGCGCGGCGCCGGAGGGCGTGCCTACCGTCAGCACCGTGGTGACCGAGTACGGCGTCTTGGCGGCGGCGATCGCGTTCGCGACCAGCCCGCCCTGCGAGTGCCCGGCGAGCATCACCGGCTGGCCGGGCTCGACGCCCGCCCGCTGCATCGCCGCCAGGACCATGACCACGGCATCGGCCGTGCCGCCGCCCACCAGGTCGAGGTTGGACCGCGCGTCGAAGACCTCGCCGTCACCGCTGACCAGCTCGGCGGTGCCGGGGATCGTCACGATCCACGACACGTCGCCGCCGGCCCCGGTGACCCGGTCCACGACCACGTCGCGCGGCTTCGACGCGCTCAGGGCCACGAGGAGTTCGCCGATGTGGGCGAGCGAGCGAACCGGCTGCGCGCCCGCCACTCGCCTGCTGCCGACGTCGACCAGGCGCTCCTCGCGCAGCGCCGCCTCCGCGGCGGCGACCAATGCCGCGAGCGCGAGCCGCGCGGCGTCGTAGATCCCCGCGGCGCGCAGCAGGCCGAGGTGTCCCTCGATCGCTGCTCGGGCGGCGACCTGCCAGCCCACCATGCGGTGCGTGGCCGCGGACTCGGCGCCCACCAGCGCCTTCGCGACGCTCCGCAGCCGATCCGCGACGTCCACCAGTCCCGCCTCCAGCGCGACGGTGCCCGCGGGACCCCAGCGCGCATCGGCCGTCGCGTCGACCCAGGAGGCGTCGGGGGCCGACTGATGCGGGAGATCGTCCAGCGAGGCCAGTACCAGCGCGAGGGCGCGATCGGCGTCGTGCAAGCGGCGCGCGGCCTCGACGAGGATCGCCGATGCCGTCTCGAGGTCCTCA